>NZ_QAYX01000018.1:0-300000 GCF_003054705.1 Opitutus sp. ER46 | reverse complement strand
CCTCCCGCGGCCGAGGCGGTACAGCGCGAACCCGACGAGGCCGTTCAGCAGCGCCCACAGCATCACGCCGTTGTTCATGCGCTGCGGGAAGAACCAGGTCTGCTCCCGTCCCGACGCCTCGACGAACAGCCGCTGCGACAGCTCCGTGAGTGGAATGTAGGAACCGCAGGCGATCGCCGCGCCCACGATCAGCAGCACCCAGAACCGCGCCCCGTGCCGCCGGGCCTCGCCGGGCGCGGGCGCCGGTTGCACCAACCGCCCAAAATACGGGATCTCGTCCAGCAGCCACTGCCCGCCCGGCACGAGCGCCACGAACGCCGCGATCAGGCACACGAACGTGAGCAGTTCCTTCCAGTACCAGACCTGGTCATGCGGATCACGGCCGCTGCGCAGATCGAGCACCCGCTCGAAATACGCGAGCTGGTTGGCCGTGGCGGCGATGCTGTACGGTTGCAGCGGATGAATCAGGGGCTCGTTGTGCAGCACGCGCAGCCCCCGCCGGGCCGCGTCGCCGTAATACCGGCCAAGCTCCACTTCCGTCACCGGCCGGCCCGTCAGTTCCGAAGCGCCGTTGATCAGCCGCAGCGCCTCGGGCGCCTGCCAGAGATCCGCATCCTTGCGCGCGTTGCGGTAGGCACCTTCGTCATATCGCGCATAGCTCGCACCGACGTTGGAGCGCACGCGACTTAGGACTCCGTCGGTGAACGAGAGCAGATAACCCGAAACATACACCGCGTGCAGCTTGCTCGGCCGGCCGGTCTGCTCCGCCAACCGCCCAAAGTAGCTCGCGGCGAGGATGGCGGCGTTGCCACCCGCGGAGTGGCCTGTCGCGGCCACGCGCTGCTTGTCGACGTAGTTCAGGTTGTTGGTGTCCGCCACGTAATCGACGACCGCATACAGCCCGTAGCCCTCCGTGGTGGCCGAGCGCGGGCTGCGCGACGCACTGGAGCCGCCCTGGGCGTACGGGTCGATCGCGATCACCACCACGCCGCGCCGGGCCAGCTCGATCGAGATATTCGACAACGCCTCCTTCGAGCGCTGGAAGCCCGGCACCACGATCACCGCGGGCGCCGGGTTCTCCTTGGTCGCGCTCCGCGGGCGAAACAGGTCCGCCTTCACCCATTGCCCGTTCTGCGTCGGCAACTTGAGATCCATCACCTGCACGCGTCCGCCATCGCTCTGGATCCAGGAGGCCAGCCAGGCGCACCCCACGATCAGGGCGAGGCAGGTGGCAAGCTGCCGGCGCGTGCGCCGGCGCTGATCGGCGGGGCGCGAGGGCGGAAGGGGAGACGCGGAGGCGGCTTCGGCAGCAGGCATGCGGAGCGAGGTTTGGCGCGTGAGGGCGACAGGAAAGGGCGGGGCGAGCGGCCGCCCCCGCCGGGAAAACTAGAATTTTCGGGTGAGCTGGACCGACCAGGTGCGGCCCCGCGCCAGTTGGTTGTACAACGCCGGGTCGTAGCCCCGGGAGTCGCTTGAAAGCGGCGGGATGGCGTTGAACGCGTTGATCACGCCCACACGCACCGTCGTGTCGCGCAGCCACGCCTGCCGCGCCGTGATCCGGTAGGTCACGAACGCGTTCGTGCTGATCGAGTCGTCCACCTGGTAGCGGTATTCGGTCACGCCGTTCGTCAGGAACGGCACGATGTACGAGGGACGCCCGAGCGCCTCGTACGTCGCGGCCGTCGTGTCCGCCCCGCTGTCGATATAGTGGCCGATATAGTATGCCGAGACGCCGGCACCCCAGGCGCCGCGCTTCCAGGAGAGCGCGGCCGTGCCGCGCCACTTGGGCGAGGCGCCGCCGACTGCCGAGTTGTTCGTCTCCCGCAGCTCCGTGCGGGCCGCGCCGGCCGCGTTGTAAGCGTGAAAATCGTTCAGGAACGTCCACGTCGTCGCCAGGGTGAAGCTGCCCAGCGGCGTGCGCCCGAGCCGGTAGGTCGCATCAACATCAAAGCCGTTCACGAACTGCTGCGCCCGGTTGAAATAGGTGATCCGGACGTAGTCGATGGCCCCGACCGCCGCGCGCTGGTTCCCCGGCGATCGCGTGGCGTTGTAGGCGGCAAACGCCGCGCGGTCCGCGTCGGTCACCGCGAGTCGCACCACCGAAGCGTCGCCGAGATAGGCGGCCGACCCCGAGCCGAGGTCGATGGATCCGATGCCCGCGCCTTGGGCGAGCGCGGCGGCAGTCGCCGCTCGCAGCGACACGCTGTCCGCGCTGATGTTCTCCGCCGCCGTGCCCGAGGAGGCGATCACATCGGTCTGCCGGATCTCCCAATAGTCGGCGCCAAGGGACAGGCCCTTCACCCGGGGCACCTCCCACACCACGCCGACGGACTTGCCGATCGATTCCTCCGGCTGGAGCTCGCGATTGCCCGACGCGACCGTGCGCCGGTTTGATGCGCCATCGGTCGTGAGACCGGTCACCGCGCTGCGATAGGTGTCGGTCGTGCTCACCGCGATGCGGTTCAACGTGCCGGTGAAGAGCTGGGCCAGGTTCGGCGCGTGAAAGCCCTCGTTGTACGACGCCCGCACCAGCAGCCGGCGGTGCGGCCGCCACGTCACCCCCAGCTTGGGTTTCGTGGTCGAGCCAAAATCCGTGTACCGCTCGTGGCGCGCCGACACGCTGAACTCGAGCGCCTCGACCAGCGGCAGGCGGAAGTCGCGGCCCACCACCGGCACCACCGTCTCGACGTAAACCGCGGCCACGTGCCGCTTGCCGTCCGTGTTGGCGTTGGCCGAGAAGCTCAGGAAGTCGTTGTCCGTTGGATCGAGGCCCGAGTCCGCCGGGTTCAACCCGGCATAGGGCGGGCGGTAATCGCTGTAGCGTTCGTACCGGTACTCGGCGCCGAACGCCATGCCGAGGGCGTTGCCGCCCCACAGCCGCAGGGCCTCGCCCGAGGCGCGGACATCGAGGCTGCTGAGCCCGGTTTCGCCCTCGCGCACGAACGCCGAGCGAAAGGTCTGCTGCACGCTCTCGGGGTTGGCGTAGTCTCCTGTGACCGCGATCGTACCGCCCTGCACCGCGAACGTCCGGCCGAACGGATTGAACGCCAGCGTCGGGTCCGTCTGGTTCAGCGCCGCCTGCAGGAGGCTCTTCCGCGTGGCGCCCGCCTCATCGTCCCGCGTGCGCCCGATCGAGTGCAGCGCCGCCGTTTCCCAGGTCCAGGTGTCGAGGAGCCGGCCCCGCGCGCCGAAGACGCCGCGGAACGCGTCGTTCGTCACCGTGGCGATGCGGTCGTCGAGGTCGGTGAACCGCTTGTTGCGAATCAGCACCGCGCTTGGCGTGCCCGTCAGCCGCGCCGTCCCGTCGGCATTCGGCGCGCCCGTCACGTGCCAGTACCGGGTGCCAAACGGGTTCCAGGGATTGGTCGCGGGCACCACGAAGGTGCCGTCACTGGACGAGGACAGCGCGTCCGGCTCGCGGTAGGTGACGGAGCGCGCGTGGTACGCGTTGAGATCGGCGAAGAGCGTCACCTGCGGCGTGAGGTCGTAGGTGGCGTTCACGAAGCCGTTGTAGCGGGTCGTCCGCGGCTGCAGCACCCGGTACGTGTTGTTGTTCCAGTAGTACGTGCTCGTGATCCCGGTGCGGCTGGGGGACGAGGTCTGGAAACCGACGCCAGTCGTGGTCGGTACCAGGTAAAAGTTGCCGGAGCTGCTGGTCAGCGTGCTCGAGACCCCGCTGGGCCGCTTGCCGGTAAAGGTACCGTCGGCCGCCACGCTGCCCGTCTGGAAGAAGCCGTACGCGCTCGAGGCGGAGCGCGCGTTGAAGGTTGTCTCGGTGGATACGTTCCACGGCGCCGGGGCGCGGCTGCTCATGTCGGCCTCCGCCATGAAGTCGCGGTCGCGCGCGAAGATCGCCTGGCGGTCATAGACATCGAGCACCACCTGCACGTGCCCCTTGCCGCTGGCGAACGCCCGGCCGTGCGTGAGCGTGCCGCGCCACTCGCGCCCGTCGCCGATCTCAGTCTGGCCGTAGCGGGTCACGAGCTCGGTGCCCACGTAGTCGCGTCGGGTGATGTAGTTGACCACGCCGGTGACCGCGTCGGTGCCGTAGATGGACGACGCGCCGTCACGCAACACCTCGACCCGCTCCACGCCGCGATTCGGCAGCTGGTTCACGTTCGTCGACAGCGTGGGCACCCCGGCCTCCGTCTGGCTGATCGGGTGAGGCACCAGCCGGCGCCCGTCGAGCAGGACGAGCGTGTTGCTGGAGGGCAGCCCGCGCAGCGAGATGTTGGCGTTGTCGCCGCGCGCCGTGGCACCGAACGTCGCCGCTTCATTGCCGGGCAACCCGGTCACCTGCGGCAGCGCGGCCAGCAGGTCGGCCGGCTGCGAGGCGTCGCGCAGCTCCATGTCCTCGGACCGCATCACCGTCACCGGCAGCGCCTTTTCGCTTTCAACGCGCCGGACGTTGGAGCCCGTGACAGTGAACGCATCCAGCCTCACGACCTCCTCCTCGCGACCCGAGGGCAGCGGAGGCGCGGATTGCGCGACGAGCGCAGCGGCGGAGGCGGTCAGGGCGGCTCCGAAAGCAAGACGCGAGAGCAGGGACAGGGGATGATTCATCAGCGGCGGGGTTCGCAACGAGTCTTCGGTTCACCCCGATCCCCCAGCAAGCGAGCCGGATGGCGTAGATCTACACTATTGAAGGCGCCCGCCCGCCCGCGCCGGGTCCGCCGCCCGCGTTCACGCCCGGGTGTAGTTCTACTCCCACAGCCGCGGCGTGACACCTCCGCGGCGGGCGTGCTCAATGCCGACGTCGCTTCGGCCCCGTTTTGCCCATGCTCGCCAATGTCGTTACGCCCCGCATCTCGCGCATCGTCCTCGTGGACGACACGGCGACGTTCCGCGCGTTGGTGAAGGAGAAGCTCCGCGAGCTGTATCCGGCCGCCGAAGTCGCGGACTTTGCCGCGGGCGGTCCAGCGCTGGCCGCATGCCTGGCCCAGCCGCCCGACCTGCTGATCGCGGACCTGTATCTGGGAAACTCGGACGGCCGCGACATCGTGCGCCAGCTCCGGTGCCAGGGGCTGCGCACGCACGTGGTGATTCTCACCGCCTTCCCGGAGGCCGGACTTCCCGCCGAGCTGCTGGCGCTCGGCGTCGCGGGGTTCGTGGACAAGAACTCGCCGCTCGAGCAGATCGAACGCGCCGTGCAATGCGTGCTCGACGGCGGCCTGTTCTTTTCCGCGACCGTGCCGCCGCCGGTTCCGTCGCTCGCCGGCGAGCCCGCGCTGCCGCGCCTGGGGTCGGACGCGTTGACCGAGCGGGAGCGTGACGTCGTGCGTCTCGTGGCCCGCGGCCTCCTCTCGAAGCAGGTGGCCGATACCCTCGGTCTCAGCACCCGCACCGTGGAAAAGTACCGCGGCCGGATCATGACCAAGCTCGGATTGCATGACGTGCCCACGCTGGTGCGATGGTGCCTGCGCAACGGGCTCGGGTAAGTCGTCGCCCGCCCTCGCTCCGTTTCAGGCCTGGCCGCCGGGTACCGTCGGTAGGAGCACGCGGAACACCGCGCCCTCGCCGAGCTTCGACTGCACTTCCAGGCGCCCGCCCTGCAGCGTGAGCAGCTCGCGGGCGATAAACAGGCCCATGCCCGTAGAGTCTTCCTCGCCGGTTGGTTTCGTGGCGAGCGGCTCACCTGGGGAAAAGATCCGTGCGAAGTCCTCCGGGCCGAACCCCGGCCCGGTGTCCCGCACCTCGGCAAACGCCCAGGCGCCGGCCACGCCGAAGGTGATGAAGATCTCGCCGTCGATGGGCGTGAACTTCAGGGCGTTCCCGATGAGGTTGTCGAAGACCTGGTGCAACCGGTCCGCGTCGGCTCTCACGAGGGGCAGCGCCGACGCAGGTGGACAATGCAGTTGCTGCCGTTTCTCAGCCGCCACCGGGCGCAGCCGCTCGACCGCACTCCGCACGAGCGCAGGCAGGTCGAGTTCCGCCACGTGGAGCTGCAGGTTGCCCTCCTCCTGCGCCGCCGCGTCGAGGAAATCGCGCACCAGCCCGCGCATGCGGGCAGTGTCCGATTGGATGCCCGCCGCGAGCTGGCGCACCTCGGCGTCCGCGCCGGGGGCATCGCCGATGTGCGCGGCCGCCGCGTGCAGCGCAGTGAGCGGCACCTTCAGGTCGTGCGCCGCCATCTGCAGCAGCCGCGTCTTCAGGCGGTCCGCCGATTCCGCCTGGGCGCGCGCGTGTTCGTGGGCGGCGCGAAGGCGGCGCTCCGCCCGCAGTCGCTGCAGCTGGACGAAAACCACCGCGCCGAGCAGGCTCACGCCGCCAATGAGGCCGAGGCCGAGCGCGACATTCTGGAAACGGCGGCGCCGGAGCTCGGCCTGCTGCAGCTCCTGGTCCCGCTTCAGGAGCGTGATCTCGAGTTCACGCTGCTCCGCCCGGTAACGGGCGTGCAGCTCGGCCACCGTGCGGCGGTCGAGCTCGTTGCGCATCTGCTCGCGCGCTTCGGCCAGCCGCCGCTCAAACCCAAGCGCGAGCGCGAACTCACCCCGGGCCTCGTGGGTGAGCGCCGCCTCGCGGTAAAGATCCGCCGACACCTCGGCGCTGTTCAGCGTCGCCGCCACCTCGAGCGCTGCGCGCAGGTGCCGCAGTCCTTCGTCGGTCCGGCCCAGCTTGCGCAACACCTCGGCCATGCGCCGTTGCGTGTTGGCGATGTAGCGCCGGTAGTTCAGCGCCTCGAAGTTCTCCAGCGCCTGCGCGAAATACTCCCGTGCCCGTTCCAACAGGCCCTGTTCCTCGGCAATCGTGCCAAGGCTCGTGAGCGATGCCGCGATTGCACGGCGGTTGCCGTGGCTCCGGCGCAGCGCCAGCGCCTGCTCGTGCAAATTGACGGCCTGGGAGAGGTTGGCCTCGCCGAGGTAGTAGTTGCCCAGACTGAAGAGGATGCTGGAACGCACCCGATCGTCGCCCGCTTTCTCTGCCAGTTGCAGCCCGAGTTCGAAATGGTGCCGCGCGTCGTCGCTGCGCCCAAACCGGTGATACGTGAGCCCGAGGCCGGCGTGGGTGCGCGCCAGCCGGGCGAGGTCGCCGAGTTCCTCGGCTTTGCGCAGCTCCTCGAGATGGCTCTGCAGCGCCCGTGGAAAATCCGACAGGTTCCAGTGCATCCGGCCAACCAGGTAGAGGAAGTCGACCTCGAGCCGCAGGTTGCCCAGGCGGCGCGCCTCCGCGAGACCCTCCTGCGCTGAGCTGAGACCTTCCGCGAAATCGCCGCGGCGGCGCTGCAGGTTTGCCACCGTATGCAGCGCGCGGAGGCGCTCCCGCGCGCCTTTCGCCTGCGCAAGCGCCTGCTGCGCCGCTGCGTACACCTCATCTCCGCTGGGCGGCTCGACCTCATTTTCGTGCTCGACCGCCTCCGCTGTGGACAGGCCCAAGGACTCCGTCGTCGTCACCGCCGCAGCCGGAGCCTTCGCCGGCAACTCAGCGGCTCCGACCGCGGGACACGGCACCGCCACACAGAAGAGCAACCAGGGCAGGCGGGGCATGCCGCAGTTGAACCCGGGCGCGGCCGGCCCTGCAAGGAGGCGCAATGGCGTATTTTTACCCCAATCACCCTCGCGCCGGGCGGACGCCAAACGTGGGGGGGTGCTTGCACGAGTCGGCGGCCCGCGCAGAGTGGCGGACTTCTCCCGCCGACGGCCACGCATGGGACAACCCACCGACCAGTTCAACCGCCCCTTGCGCGACCTGCGCGTGTCCGTCACCGACCGCTGCAACTTTCGCTGTCCCTACTGCATGCCGGCCGATGTCTTCGGGCCCGGCCACCCCTTCCTCCACGAGCCGCAACTCATGAAGGCCGGCGAGTTCGCCACGATCGTTGCGGCGTTCCGCAGCCTCGGCGTCGAGAAGGTCCGCCTCACCGGCGGCGAACCGCTCCTCCGGCCCGACCTGCCCGAGCTCATCCGGATCCTCAAGCAGGACCTCCGCATCGCCGACGTCGCCGTCACCACTAACGGCTGGCTCCTCGAAAAACTTGCTCCCGCCCTCCGCGCCGCCGGCCTCGACCGGCTCAACGTGTCCGTCGACGCAATCGACGATGCCATCGCCGGTCGCATGAACGGACTCGGGTTCAAAGTCGGCCGCGTTCTCCGCGGCATCGACGCCGCCGCGGCACTCGGCCTGCGCGTGAAGATCAACTGCGTCGTCCAGCGCGGCGTAAACGACGCCGGCCTGCTCGACCTTTGCGCGTACTTCCGTGAACACGGTCACCCGCTGCGGTTCATCGAGTTCATGGACGTCGGGAATACGAATCACTGGACGCAGGAACGGGTGGTTCCCGCGCGCGAACTCATCGCCCGGATTGGGGCGCAGTGGCCGCTCGAGCCCATCGGCCCGGCGTACCGCGGCGAAGTGGCCACGCGCTATCGGTACCGCGACGGCGGGGGCGAGATCGGGCTGATCGGATCGGTCACCGAACCTTTCTGTCGCGACTGCCACCGCGCCCGGCTCTCCGCCGACGGCCAGCTTTTCACCTGCCTGTTTGCCTCCCTTGGTTGGGACGTGCTCGGCGCGGTGCGGGCGGGCGTCGCCGGTGCGGCGCTGGAAGCCTTTCTCCAACGGATCTGGCAGGGCCGGCTCGACCGCTACAGTGACGAACGCGCCGAGCTCCTCGCCGCCGGCGCCTCCCGCGCCAAGATCGAGATGAGCTACATCGGTGGATGACCAGCGCAGCGGGGCGCCGCGCCGGAGTGAGGGTGAAAGTGAGAGTGGGACGGAGAGAGAAGGAAACGATGCATCGAATGCGCTACTAGCCGGTCCAGCACGCGGCCCCGCTCGCCACGATCATCCCCGGCGCTGCTGCTCCCTCACATCTCCTCGTTCCGGCCACTTTCACTCTCACTTTCACTTCGGCGCGCCCCGCCGCGCCGAGCTACTGATACCGCGCCGAGCGGCCGAGGTAGTTGAGCGTCCAGATCTCCTTCCAGACGCGGTACCGACCTTCGTGGGTGATCTTGCCAAAGTCCTCGCGCTGCGCCTGCGGGTGCAGGAAGCCCAGCTCGGTGTTGAGCCGGTCGAGTTCGTACTGCGCGTCGTTCAGCTCGACGACGGGATCGTTGATGAAGGGAACGGGCTCCGCGCCCTCAGCCTTCATGCGCGCCCGGTGCCGGGCAATGAGCCCCGCCAGTGAACGCCGCCACGGGGCCCGCTCCACGAACCAATTCTCCGGATAGAACCCGGCAAACGGGATGTAGAGGTTGTCAGTCAGGTACCGGGAGCCATCGATGGTCACCGACGAGATCGCGTAGCACACCGAAATCGCCCCGCTGGTCTGGGGGATGAAGGTCACCTGCACCCGCACGGTCGCGTCCGCGTTCTGGTAAATCGAAACCCGCAGGTAGATGCCACCGCCGATCTCCGCCTTGAGCGCCTGCGCCTGCTTGAAGCCGTGCGCCCGCAGCCAGTCGCGGATCTTGAGCAGTCGCGGCTGGACGGGCCATTCCTCGCCGCTGCTGTTCACCACGTAGCGGGGAAACAGCGGCAGCGGGCTCACGCTCAGCGCCGAGATGGCCAGCCAGTTGTAGAGCGTTTCGCCGAGGAACCAGAGAATGAAGAAGATGACCGCCAGCACCCAGAAGGGCCGGTCAACCAGTTCGAAGTCCCGACAAAGCTGCGCCGCGCCGAATGCGAAGACGAACCATCGCAGCCACCGGTCGACGATCGCGAGCACGGGCGACGCCATGCGCTGGTTGATCTGCATCAGCACCAGCGAAAACAGGATCGCGACGAGAATCAGGTACGTCGGCTGCATTCAGGCCAGGGGGTGAACGGCTGAAGACGGACGCCGGAAGTTTATCACATTGTTGCGCAAACCACTGCCGCGCCCCGCAAAATTCTCGGCGACCGCCCGGGATCGACGCGTCGCCTCGACGTGACTCCGGCGGGCGACAAACCAGCAAACCCTCAGGCGAGGGGAGTGCAGAACAGGCGTGATCAAGCAGCGGCGCGTTGGCGCGCCAGGTCAGCTCAACCGCACCGGCATGATCACGCAGACGAAGTTCTCCAGCGTCTTGAACACGCCGGGGCTCACCTCGTCCTTCACCTCGAAGAACACCTCGTCCTTCGCCAGTGCCTTGAGCGGATCCATCAGAAATGCCGGATTGAAAGCAACTTGGAGATCGGGTCCACTGTAGCTGATCGCCATCGACTCATGCGCTTCGCCGAAATCGGGACTGGAGGCCGTGATTTCGAGCAAGTTGCTGGTCAGCTTGATCTTAACCGAATTCGCCTTCTCGGAGCAGACGAGGGCGGCGCGGTGCACGCACTGCTGGAACAGCTCGCGCTCCAGTTTGATGCGCTGATGCGTCTCTTTCGGAATAACCTGTTGGTAATTAGGATAGTTACCCTCAACGACCTTCGAGTACAGGTAGATGTTGTCGATCAGGCCGCTGGTGTCCTTGTCGGTCGCGATCTGGAAGGCGGCGCGACGCTCACTAAAGTTGATCTTCACCTTCTCGCCGCGCTCGAGGAGCCGCGTGAGTTCGCCGACAGTCTTGGCCGGCAGAATGATGGCGCCCGCGCTCGCGGCCGGAACTTCCATCTCCTTGGAAATGAGGGCGAGACGACGGCCGTCAGTGGCCACAAGCGAAAGCTTGTCGTCGCGGAAATTGAAATAGACGCCGTTGAGGATGTAGCGGGTCTCGTCGGTCGACTGGGCGTACGAGACGCTCTTCAGCATCATCGACAGCTCCTGCTGCTCGAGCGCGTAAGCCTTTTCCTCCCCGAATTCGGGCAGCGCCGGAAACTCTTCCTTGCCGATGCCCATGATGCGGAACGTCGAACCACCCGAGGCGAGCTTCACCTGGTGATTGGGCGCCGCGTCGAAGCCGACGTCGACATTGGGCAGCTCGCGTACGATGCCGGCCAGGCGCTTCACGGGAAGCGTCACCGAGCCCGTTTCCTTCACCTCCGCCTTGATCCGGCAACGGATCCCGAGGTCGAGGTTGGTGGTGGTGAGCGAAATCTGGTCCTTCTCCGCTTCGATCAGCACGTTGCTCAGGATCGGCATTGTGGCTTTGGAGCCGACCACGTTCAGCACTTGGGCAAGGCCGTTCGCAAAATGATCGCGGTTGATTTTGAATTTCATGCGGGGCTGCGCGCTGGGTTCTTTGAGGAACTTAACAAAGGCTAAAAGAAGAGGGGTTCAATAGAGAATTACAGCAGTATTCTTATGGGCTGCGAACAACTGCAGCAACTTGGGATTTCTCCTCGGAAAACGTCCGGTGCGAAGCGGTGAAAAACGTCCGATAACGCGTCGCGAAAAGGGGCGGTTATTCCCCGCCTCCTAATTGCCGAGAAGCCATGCGCAGGTTCTTCACATGGTTTTCGACGGGGTGTCGGAACCGGGGTTCGCCGGGCTGGTAGGCGTTGCCGCCACCCGACTGCGCCGCACATGCCGGATCAGGCCGAAGAAGATGTAGCCCAGACAGGCTGCGAATACCGCCACTTCCTTGAAAAGAACCAGCAGCCCGAGCACCACCAACATGATGATGAAGGTCTGCGGCCGGGTGCGCGTCTGCAGATCGACGTTCTTGCCGCTTGGATACCGCACCGTGCTCACCATCAGCACCGCCACCAGCAACATCAGGAAGGGCAGGGCGTAGGCCCAGCTCTGCAGCGAGCGATCCTTCTGCGCGAGATCGAGGAGCAGGAGCACGAGCGACGCCACCGTCGCCGCGGCCGCCGGCACCGGCAGCCCGACGAAGTCCTTGTTGGAGTCCTTCTTGCCGGGGCGGAGCAACGGATTGGTGATCACGTTGAACCGCGCCAGCCGCATCGCCGCGCACAGCAGATAGACAAACCCGATAAACCAGCCGATGTCGCGGAAGAGCGGCTGTCCCTGCGTCGGCGAAAGGATCAGGTAGAACATCAGGAACGCCGGTGCCAATCCGAAGGACACGACGTCCGCCAGCGAGTCGAACTCCGCTCCAAACAGCGATTCCCGCCCGCCCATGCGGGCGAGCCGGCCGTCGAGCGCGTCAAACGCGGCGGCGCCGAAGATCAGCCACACCGCGGTGCGATAGTGTTCGGCGTTGCTGTGGCCGCGGTATTCGAAATTGAGCGCGGTTTCGGCGAGACGGGCCTGGATGCAGCTCACGATGGCCATGAAGCCGCAAAAGAGGTTTCCGGCCGTCATCAGGTTCGGCAGGAAATAAATGCGGCTGGCCTGCATCACGTTGTACGGGTCTTCGCGGGCGGCCAATTCGTCGCGTTTCGACGCTGCCGCGGGATCGTGAGGGCGGCGGAAGTTCATTTTTTCGTCAGGCTTTCGAGGTACTTCCAAAACTTGGAATCCTGCTCGATGAGCTGCTGCTCGGAGACGGGCAGCTTGTTGCGCAGCAGGAAGTCCTCGAGGGAGTTTTTGTGCAGAATGTAGTGAACGTGCAGCGTGTCGCCTTGGAGCTGAAAGTAGAACCGAAAGTCGCCGCTCCGCAGCCGGAAGTACTGCATCGTGCCGCGCCGGAACGAGCCGAGCGGCTCGCGCGGATGCGCCAGATCAGCCGGCTTGAGGCTGCTGATGGGATCGACCACGTCGAGCTGTGCCAATTTGTCCAGGCGGTTGAGCTCGCCCATGGCCTGTTCGGAGAAAGTGACCTGATACATGTAAGAGGAACGGATGCGAAAGAGACGTTTACGTTCGACCGCTCATGGCTGCACCGGACCTGCGTGAACCACTGTCGTTCGCCGGTTCCATGAGCGCCCCCGGTGTATCCGGCACCGACTCACCCGCAACGCTATTCGCCGCCAGCGCCTTGCGCGGAGAGTTTTTCCATTCGCGTCAACGCGCGGTCGCGCCACGCTGCGGCATGCCCGTCACTCTCCCGGATGTTCGTGCCGCGCAACGTCGTATCGCTGGCGGCGTCACCCTGACCCCCTGCGCGGAGTCAATCCCGCTGTCGGAAATCACCGGCGCGCAAGTCTTCTGCAAGTTGGATAACTTCCAGCGCACCGGCTCCTTCAAGGAGCGCGGTGCTCGCAACGCCCTGCTGCAGTTGCCCGCGGAGCAGAAGCGCCGCGGCGTCATCGCCGCCAGTGCCGGCAATCATGCGCTCGGCCTCGCCTACCATGGAAAACTCCTCGGCGTGCCGGTCGTCGTCGTCATGCCCGACTACGCGCCGCTCATCAAGATCACCACCTGCCAGCGGCTCGGCGCGCGCGTCATCGTCCACGGCCGCGATTTCACCGAGGCCCGCGCGCAGGCCAACGCGCTCGCGGCCGCCGAACGCCTCCAGTACGTCCACGGCTTCGACGACCCTGCCATCATTGCCGGTCAGGGCACCATCGGGCTCGAGCTCCTCAAACAGGTGCCCAATCTCGACGCGATCCTCTGTCCGGTTGGCGGCGGCGGCCTCATCGCCGGCATCAGCGTCGCCGTGAAATCGCTCCAGCCGCGCATCCGACTCATTGGCGTCGAAAGCACCCACACCGCCAACCTCAGCGCCGCGCTCCGCGCCGGGAAACCCGTCGTCACCGCCCGCCATGCCACGCTCGCCGACGGCCTCGCCACGCTGACCGTGGGCACCAACGCCTTTGCCCTCGCCCGGGATCGCGTCGATGAGGTCGTGAGCGTAAGCGAGGACTGGATCGCCCTCGCGATCCTGCGGATGCTCGAGCTCGAGAAGACCGTGGTCGAGGGCGCCGGCGCCGCGCCGCTCGCCGCCATGATGGCCGGCAAGCTGCCCCAGCTCGCCGGCAAGCGCGTCGCCCTGGTCGTCGGCGGCGGCAACATCGATCCCTCTATTCTCAGTCGCGTCATCGAGAAGGGCCTCGTCCACGATGGCCGCCTCACGCGTTTCACCGCGCGCATCAGCGACCGGCCCGGCGGGCTCGCCGAACTGAGCCGCGTGATCGCCTCCTGCGGCGCCAGCATCAAGGACATCGCCCACGACCGCGCCTTCAGCGGCGCCGACGTCAGCGCCGTCAACGTGCTCTGCACCGTCGAGACCCGCGACCGCGGTCACATCAAGGCCCTCCACCGCGCGCTGCGAAAGAGCTTCAAGCTGACCGTCGAGCGGTAGGCCAACGCCGCCCTCGCCCCCCCGGACGTGCTTTCGCCCGCGTTCGCCGGCCCGCGGCTATTCCGCGAGCCGGTCGTGCAGCGAGTCGATCCACTCCGTCACCGCGCGGACCTGCGCTTCGGTGAGGCGCGCGTCGCGATGCATCCACGTGTACGAGCGCAGCGGCATTTCGCGGTCGAAGATCTCCTGGCTCATGCGATCGAGCAGCTTGAGTTGCGTCGCCCGATCGTGCGCGCCGAACCGCGACAGGTTCAGCTCCTCCTTGCCTTCGCTGATGTGGTCGGCAAGCCACCACGCCACGGGCTGCACCTGCGCGTACCAGGGGTAGCGCGTGGCATCCGAATGGCAGTCGTAGCACGCCGCGCGCAGCACCGCCGCAACCTCCGCCGGCGGCTTGAACCGCACGATGAAATCATCCGCCCCCGGCGCGTCGCCTGACTGGTTTTTCGCCGGCCGAAACACCTGCAGCACCAGCAAGACAATCGCGACCGCGAGCAGGATCCGCTTCAGCATGATCCGCAGATGCTAGCCCAACTTCCGCCGTTTGCCACCCCGACGACGCGGCGCCATGTGTACTCACGAACGGCAGCCTCTCTCCCATTCCGTGCTCACTTTCACCCTCACCCTCACTCTCACTGACGGCGCGGCCCCGCCGCGCCGTCACCAGTTGTCGCTGCGGAAGGGCACCACCGGCAGCCCGGTGCCGCTGAAAAGATTGGCGTCGGGACAATTCCGCCACGCGTAGCGCACCGCGACCGGCTCCTTCACCTCGGCCGACGACACCACGAGCGTGTCGCGGTCGATCCGGCCCGCCGCCGGCTTGAACACGCGGTCTGCGCCTGCGATCTCCAGCGCCTGCGGCGGCTTGTCGTGCGAAATCAACCCGCCGCTCACGTCGGTGAAACGCACGCGCAGTGTCGCTCCTTCGCGCGTGGCGCTTTCGAAGGTCGGGCCGGTGTCGTCGGCGGTCAGCTCGTACACGCGGTGTTTCGCGAGCAGCGCCAGCCGTCGGCCGACTTCCTGTTTGTTGCGCGGATGAATGTCCACGGGATCGCCGAGGTCGATCGCCAGCGCCTGCCCGGTGTTCGGCAACACGAGGGTCTTCGTCTGCGCCTCGCGCAGCCAGGCCCAGCTCATGTCCGTTGGATCGTTCGCCCGCCACGCCGCCAGGTTCACCCAATAGAAGGGCAGGTCGCCTTGTCCAAAATGCGCGCGCCAGGTGGTGATCATCGCGGCAAAGAGCTTGTCGTACTCGCCCGCGTGGTCCGCGTTGCTCTCGCCTTGGTACCAGAGCACGCCGCGCATGCCGTACGGCAGCAGCGGATGAATCATGCCGTTGAACAGCCCCGCGGGCGCCCAGGGATCGCCGGCGAATCCACGCGGCCGATACGGCTTCGGATTCTTCTGCCGCCAGGCCGCGAATGTCTTCTCACCCTGGGCCTTCGCCGCCGCTTCGGCCGCCGTCCAGCTGGCCAGCTTCGCCTCATACTCCGCCTGGGCTCCCGGCTGCTTCGCCGTGGCTTCGGCCCATCGGGTCTGCACGGCGCCAAATGCCGGGTCCGCCAATGCCATCGGGCTCATCCACGCCTCGATCGGGGTGCCGCCCCAGGAGCTGTGCACCAGCCCGACCGGCACCCCCAGCCGCAGGTGGATGTCCCGCGCGAAGAAATAGCCCACCGCCGTGAAGTCGCCGACGTGCGCGGGCAGAGCCGCTTTCCAGCCCGAGGTCGTGACCTTCGTTTCCGGCGTGGCCGAGGTCTGCGGCACGATCCGGATGTGCCGCAGCAGCGGATACTGCGCCGCCGCGATCTCGCGCTCGGCGTTCAACGCCTGGCGCACCGTGAATTCCATGTTCGACTGCCCTGAGCACAGCCACACCTCGCCGACCACCACGTCGTGGATCACCACCGTGTCCTTCTTGCCCGCCACCGTCAGGTCGGCCCCGATCGTCCGCACCGGCATCGGCTCGAGCAGGATCACCCAGCGTCCGTCCGCATCCGCCTTCGTCGAGCCGCTCTGCCCGGCGAAACTGATGGCCAGCTTCTCTCCGGCCTCCGCCGTGCCCCACACCGCCACCGGCTTGTCGCATTGCAGCACCGCGCCGTCGGCGAACAGGGGCGCCAGCGTGATCTCCGCCCGCAATGCGACCGCGCCGAGGCCCGCCAGCGCCGCCCACGCGAGCGCCTGGCCCAGCCTGACCGCCTTCAACCGCAGCAATTGCAGACCCATGCCGCGGACTCTGGGACCGGCCTTTTCGGCGGCAACCGGTTTGTGGCGGCATCGTGCCGGCTCCGGAGCCTGCTGCCGGGACACCGGTCCGCGATGGTCTCCGCGCGGTCTGGACTCAGGCAGGCGCCACGCCTGGGGCTGACGTGGCGTTCCGGTACATCACCCAGTTCCGGACCTTGTCGTGCCTCCAGCCCAACGGGGGCTCCGCTACGACCTGGAAGCCCAGCCGGGTGTAGAGCCTCACGTTCGACTCCAACTGCGTCGAAAGCACCACCTCGCTTGAAGGACCCAGCGCCGCAAACGCCTGGGCCAGCGATCCGGACGCAATTCTCTGGTTCCGGTGCCGCGGCGACACCGCCACCAAGCCGAGGTACCAGCAGCGGACGCCTTGCATCGCCGTCGCGATTGTCCGCTCGTTCTGCTTCATCAACGACAGCATCCGGACCAGCGCCGCCGGCCCAAAGCGGAAGGGCATGCCGAGTATCCCCAGCCGGACGTAGTCGAAGACCGACGGCGCGGCCGCGTCCGGTGGCGTCAGGCTGAACGTTCCGATCACCTGGCCGGTCTCTCCCGGCAGGCAGATCACCTTCACCTCGCCGTAGCGCAGGTTCAGCAGCACCTCTCGCCGGAAAACCCACCGCAGTCCGCGCATCGTGTCCTTCGGGCCGAAAATCTGGCGGTACACCGGGTTGTCCCAGAAGACCTCCACGAGCAGGTCGGCCACGGGGTCGAGGTCTCGCATCTCGAACGGCCTCACCGTGAATTTGCCGGTCCCTCCCGTCTCGGGCCTGGGCATTTCGTGCATGGCGCGATTGCGCAAAAACCTTTGCGCAGCGTCAACCCCGCGACGCGTTTCGTACGTCTCCGCCGCGGCCTCAGCCGCCCGATGCGGGCGAGTCCTCGTCCACGCCCTCGGGCTCGGCCTCAGTCTCGCGCTTGTCCGCAGCGCCCGGGTCCGCCGGATCGGCCGGCGGCAATCCCACCGGCGGATGCAGAAACGCGTAGAGCTCTCCCGCCAACACGCGGCCAAATCCTTCGACTTCCGCAATCTCGTCCACCGACGCCGTGCGCAACCGGTCGATGCTGCCGAAGTGTTCCAAGACCGCGGCCCGGCGTTTCGCCCCAAGGCCCTCCATGTCCTCGAGCACGCTCTCGCGGATCTTCCGCGAGCGGAGGTTCGCGTTGTACGTGTTGGCAAAGCGGTGGGCCTCGTCGCGCAGCCGTTGCAGGAGATTCAGGCCGGGATGACTGAGCGGCAGATTCAGTGGCGACCGTTCGTCGGGAAAAATGATCGTCTCGTGCTGCTTCGCCAGGCCGATGAGCGCCGGCGGCGTGAGATCCAGCGCGTAAAACGCCTTCAGCGCCGCGCTGATCTGCCCGCGCCCGCCGTCGATCACGATCAGGTCGGGGAGGGGACGGTGCTCGTCGCGCAGGCGGCGGTAGCGGCGGCCGACCACCTCTTCCATCGCCCGAAAGTCGTCGTTGCCGATGAAGCTCTTGATCTGGAAACGCCGGTAGTTGTTCTTGTCCGGCCGCCCGTTCGCGAAGTGCACCATCGAGGCCACCACAAACGTGCCCGAGATGTGCGAGATGTCGAAGCACTCCATCGTGCGCGGCGGCCCCGGCAGCTGCAGCGCCGCGCGGAGCATCTCCAGCGCCTCCTCGTCTCCCTCGGGCCGCGTCGGATCGATCCGCTCGAAACGCCGGGTCTTCCGCAAGGTCTCCTCCAGCGCGAACACCACGTCGCGCAGTTCCGCCGCCTTCTCGAATTCGTGGCGCAGCGCCGCCTCGGTCATCTCCTGCCGCAGCGTCTCCAGCCACTCGCGCGACTTGCCCTCGAGGAACGCGCACGCGTCGTCCACCCGGCGCCGATACGCGTCCGCGGTGACGATGTTCTCGGTGCCGTAGAGCTCCTCGCGCACGTCGTCGTACAGCCGCCAGGTGCCGTCGGGGAGCTGTTGCGGGGTGCTGTCGCCGAGCAGGATGCCGAACTGCCGCCGCATCTGGGCGAGCGTCTTCCGGAGCAGCCCGCTGTGCGCGAACGGCCCGAAATACCGCGAGCGATCCTCCTTCTTCAGGCGCGTCAACCGGAACCGCGGCAACTCCTCCCCGAGGTCGACGCGCACCAGGAGGAAGCGCTTGTCGTCCACGAAGTCGGTGTTGTACCGCGGCCGCCACTGCTTGATCAGCTTGCCCTCCAACAGCAGCGCCTCCGGCTCAGACTTCACCTCGATCGTCTCCACGTCCGCGATCAGGTCGATCAGCGCGCGGATCTTTGGCTGCGCCACGGTCGCCGCCCGCCCGCGCTGGAAGTACGAGGAAACCCGCTTCTTCAGGCTGCGCGCCTTGCCCACGTAGATGATCCGCCCGAGCCGGTCCTTCATCAGGTACACCCCGGGTTTGTCCGGCAACTGCCGGACCTTCTCTTTCAGGGTGATCGGCGCCGACTCGTTCATCGCCGGAAGCGCCGCGCCCGCCCGACCCCCGCGTCCAGGCCCGCCCGCTCCGCCGTGGTCGGCGGAATGCATTGGCTGGCGGGACCCTCCCGCAGGCTTCGGTTCGTCGCTGGCATTTTGGGAGAATCCGCCTAATTTCCGGCCTCGCAAGTATGGTTTCAGCCAACAACGCGGGTGGGTCCGCTCCGCTTCATTCCGTGCACGACGTCCGCTACGAACTCCTGACGCTGGGCGACGAGCTGCTGCTCGGACTGACCCCCAACACGCATCTCACCTTCATCGGTCTGCAACTCGGGCGCCGCGGCGCCCTGCTGCGCCGCAACGTCACCGTGACGGACGAGGCCGACGCGATCGCCGCCGAGTTTCGAGCCAGTTGGGCCCGCGCCGACGTTGTGATCACGACCGGCGGGCTGGGGCCGACCTGCGACGACCGCACGCGCGACGCGATCGCGGAGGTCCTGGGCCAGAAGCTCGTTTTTGATCCCGCCGTCGAAAAGGAAATCGAGGCGCGCTTCGCCCGGCTCGGGCGGAAGATGACGCCCAACAACCTGAAGCAGGCTTACGTGTTTGAGCGGGGCGAGGTCCTGCCCAACCCCAACGGCACCGCGCCGGGGCTCTGGGTCGAGCAAGACGGCCGGATCCTGGTCATGCTGCCCGGCCCGCCGAACGAGCTTCACCCGATGTTCCTGGAGCAGGTGGTCCCGCGGCTCGCCGCGCGTGGCCGTTTGCTGGAGAGCGAGGCTTTCGTGCAGTTGCGCACGGCCGGCGTCGGCGAGTCCGCGCTGGAGACCAAGCTCCAACCGATCTTCGACCGCTACGGTTCACGCCTGAGCATCGCGTACTGCGCCCATCTCGGCGCCGTCGATTGCCGGGTGAGTGCCGCCAATGGCGAGCTGTCCCGCGCCGAACTCGAGGCCATCGCCGGCGAGTGCGCCACGCTGCTGGGCGACGACTTCGTCTGCTTCGGCCACGATTCCCTGGCGCGGGTGTGCGCCGAGCTCCTGCGACAGCAGGAGAAGAAGGTCGCGGTGGTTGAAACCGCCACGGGCGGGCTCCTGGCCAACGCGTTTTCTGAGACCTGCGGCGCCTGCAAGTTTTTCGCCGCCGGCGTCATCTGCTGCTCCAACGACGCCAAGATGCAGCTCCTCGACGTGCCGGAATGCCTCCTGTTCCAGCATGGCGCGGTGAGCGACGAGGCCGCCGTGGCCATGGCCACGGGAGCGGCGGAAACACTTGGTGCCGACTACGCGCTCGCCATCACCGGGTTCGCCAGCGCGACCACCGGCGAGGAGGGCGGCACGCTCGGCACCGTGTACCTCGCCCTGTTCTCCCCGTCCGGTGTCTGGTCCAAGAAACTCAACTACCCCGGACCCCGCCCCACGATGAAGGCGCGCGTCGTCAACGCCGCCCTCGACTGGCTCCGCCGCGAGCTGCTGCGCGCCCAGCGTGGCGCCATCATTCCGCCCCTGCCGCTCCGCGCGCGCTAGTGAAGCGTCGCCTCCTGAGGGGCTGCGGCCCCGGAAGGCCGCCCCGCAGCCCCGGAAGTTTTCCGATGCGAGAATCGGGTGTCATCGGCCGGGCGGCGCCTTGCCGGGCCGTCCGGGCGCGGTCCATGCTCTCCGCCTAGGAAACTCCCACACCCACCCATGCGCTTTGAGTATTGGCAAGCGGACGACGGCACCTGGACCTGGCATCTGAAATCTTCCCTGGGAGACATCGTGGCCAAGGGTGTGCCGACGTCCGACCGGGACACCTGCTTCGCCACGATCAAGATGGTCAAGCTGGCGGCGAGCGCACCCTGTCGCGATATCACGCCGCCGCGCGCCGGCCTCGTCGGCGCCAGCTCGTCTTCCGGCTTCATGTCGATTCGCGTGCAGCCTGCTTGACGCGGGCCTTGCGGCTTTTCCCTCCGGCTGCCGGTCACCGCACGGTGACTCCTACCCCTTGCCGTGCATGGCCGGCAGCCCGAGGGTCTTTCCGCCGGTCTGCGACCGGCCGAAAAGTTGCAGGTGGAAATGTCGCAGGTTGCAGGTCGGTTCACCACCGGCCCCTACGCCTGATCGGTGCCCTTGCACTCTCACCCTCACTTTCACTTCGAGCGCAGCGCGCCGCGCCGCGCTCGATCACGCTGGCAACCGGAGAGTGGCCACGCAGCCGGGGGCATCAATGCGGTTGGCCAGCGTAAGCGTGCCGCCGTGGTTTTCGGCGATCTGACGACACAGCACCAGACCGATGCCGCTGCCTTCGGGCTTCGTGGTGAAGAAGGGCACGAACAGATTCGTCGCCTGCTCGATGCCGGGGCCCTCGTCCTTGACCAGCAGTTCGACCGCCGGGCCGGACGCCTCCCAGGTGACGCAGACCTTGGCCTCGGGCCGGCCATTGCCGCGCTGCTCGAGCGCCGCCTCGACGGCATTTTTCACCAGGTTGATCACGAGTTGTTCGATCTGCGCGGCATCGCAGGGGAGGGTGATATCCGGGCCGGGCTGCAGCTCCACGGGCAGCCGGGACTCGAGCGCCACCACCCGGCGCACCAGCGGCGCGAGTGGCGTCGGCGCCAGCGTCGGCTTCGGCAGGCGGGCAAAACGCGAGTAGGCCTGCATGAAGCGCGCGAGCATCTCCGCGCGACTGGCGATGATGTCGAGGCCGCTGCGCATGTCGTCCTCCCAGTCCGGCGCGCGCTTGGGGGACTTCAGCAGCGTGCTGAGGCTGCCGGCGAGCGACTTGATCGGCGCGAGTGAGTTGTTCAGCTCGTGGCCGAGCACGCGCACGATGCGTTGCCAAGCCTGCAATTCCTCTTCGCGCAGCGTCCGGCTTAGGTCGGCGATGACCACCAGCTCGTGCGGGCGACCGCCTTCGCGAAACTGGCTGCGGCGCATGCCCCAGCGGCCACTTGCGCCTGGAAAGGTGAGCGTGAGCACGCGGTTCGGCTCGCCCGTCAGGCATTCGGCGAGCCCGAGTTCGGCGGCGTCGCGGCCAAGGATCCGTTCCGCCGGCTTGTTCACCAGAAGTTGCGCGGCGTGGTTGGCCAGCCGGAGCTTGCCCTCGGCGTCGAACGCGAACACCGCGATCGCGATCTCCTCCATGACCGTGCGCAGCAAGGCGGTCGCCTCGAGCGCGCTCAGCCGCTGCTCCTGCAACGTGCGGCTCAGCGTGTTGATCTCGGTCATGACGTCGCCCAGCGGCTCGTCCCGATTGGCGCCGCGCGCGCGGACGGCAAAGTCGCCCTCGCGCAGCGCCGAGAGGAGGTTCGCCATCGTCTGCAGCGGGCGCACCACCCGCATCCGTACCGCGACTGCAAACCCCAGCCAGCAGCCGACGACCAGGAGCGTGAGCGTCCACTGGTGCTTCGCATCCGGCGCGTGCTGGTCGAACCACACGAACCACATCGCCACGAGCACCGCCGGCAGTCCGCCCAGCAACGTGTCCACCAGCACCTGCTGGTCATGGGAAAGTCGTCTCTTCGGCGGCGGCATGGGGGGAAGAAGAAGCTCTAGGCGGTAAGCGGTAAGCGTTAGGCTTCAGAAGACCAGACGCGAGTGAGCGCGGCCGGCTCGGGGGCTGAGCCGAACCTAGGCTAGTTGCAGGCGATGGGTCGCCTGCCTTGGGGACTTCGACTGGGCATGGGGACGTGGTCAGGGGCTCAACTTCGAAACGAACGCACCCATCATTCGGCGGAGCTGCAAGGTGTCCTCAGCTAAGCGTGCTCCGGTTTCTTTCGCTAGGTAGCCCAAGTCGGTCGCGAGGAGAATCTCGTAGTCCAGTTCCGAAGCAGAGCCCAATGCGATAAATGCGAAACGCCGCAACTCAGCGTCGCCGTTGCGCCCACACCCTTCGGCTAAATTGGCTGGAATCGACATCGCAGCTCGTCGCAGCTGGCTGGTTAGTCCGAACAACTCGTCCTTGGGAAAGGACTTTGTGGCGGAATAGACGTTCAGCGCCAAAGTATGGCTCAGTTTCCAAATAGTTAGCTTACGATAATCTTTCATGGCGACCAACGTTGCCGAGTAGGTATCGGCTACAGAAGCCTAAAGCCTATCGCCTAGAGCTTACCGCCATTGGGGTCTGCGCCTCTTTGCGGCTATAATAGTCACAATCCGTACTTCTCCAACCGGCGGTAGAACGCGCTGCGGCTGAGGCCCAGTTCTTCGGCGGCTTTGCGGGCGTTGCCGTCGCAGCGGGCGAGCGTCTTCTTGATCAGGAACGCTTCCACTTCCTCGATGCTCATCTCCTCGATCCGCGGCGTCGCCTGGCCCGCCGTCAGGCCCAGGTCCGGCCCTCGGACCACCTTGCCGGACGCCATCAGCACGCCGCGCTCGACCGCGTGGTCGAGTTCGCGAACGTTGCCCGGCCAGCTGTACGAGCGCAGCGCGTCGAGCGCCGATTCGTCGAAGCCGGTGATCGGCTTCCGATAACGCTCCACGTGCGCCTTCAGGAAATGCTGCGCGAGCAGCTCGATGTCCTCGCGGCGCTCCCGCAGCGGCGGCAGGTGGAGCTGGATCGTGTTGAGCCGGAAAAGGAGGTCCTGGCGGAACTTCCCGGCCGCGACTTCGGCCTGCAGGTCGGCGTTCGTCGCCGAGACGAGCCGGACATTGGCGCGGTAAGTGCGCGACGAGCCGACGCGCTCGAACTCTCCCGTCTCGATCGTGCGCAGGATCTTCGCCTGCTGGCTCAGCGGAATGTTGCCGATCTCGTCGAGAAACAGCGTGCCGCCATCCGCCAGCTCGAAGCGGCCGGCGCGATCCGCCTTGGCATCGGTGAACGCGCCCCGCACGTGGCCGAAGAGTTCGCTCTCGAACACACCTTCGGGCAGGCCGCCCATGTTGACCGAGATGAAAGGTTTGCCGGCTCGCGCGGATACGGCGTGCAGCGCCTGCGCCACGAGTCCCTTGCCGGTGCCGTTTTCACCGGTGATCAGCACGTTCGCATCCGACGGGCCCACGCGCGCGATCACGTCGAGCACCGGCCGCATCGCGGCGGACTGTGCGATCAGCGTCGGGCCGGACTTGCCGGTGCCGCGCAACAACTGGTTCTCCTGCTCGAGCCGGCGGTAGGCCCGCACTGCGCTGCCGAGTTCGATCTGGTTGCGGACAATCGCCAGCAGCCGGGGGTTGTCCCAGGGCTTGGTGATGAAATCGCGGGCGCCGCGGCGCATCGCCTCGACCGCCACGTCGACCGTCGCCCAGGCCGTCATCACGACGACCGGCAATGCGGCATCGATGGCCTGCAGCTTCTGCAGCAACTCGAGTCCTTCCTGCCCGCTCGTGGTGTCACGCGCATAGTTCAGGTCCATAAGGACCATCGCGTAGTCGCGCGCCTCGACCGCCTTGATCACTGCCGCCGGGGATTTCACGACCTCCGTGGCGTAGCCCTCCGCTTTCAACAGGAGCCGGAGAGCTTCGAGCACATCAGGCTGATCATCGGCGACGAGGATGCGTGGGGCAGCGTCGGACATGGAGGGGGAATGACGGGAGAGAGGCGGAAGGTGTCAAGCGGGCCGACTCAGGCTGCGAGCTGGTAAGGCGACCGCGGGCCGACCGGCGCGGAGGCCGCGGCGTGGGTCGCCAGTGGCTTCGCGACCCGATAGTCGGTGACCATCGTCAGCACCGTGAGCACCGCGCCGAAGGCGAGGAGAAGATTGCCGGTGGCGAGCGCCGCGGGGAGGTTGAGGCCGTTCGTTTCGGCGGTGAAGGCGGCGGGAACCGCGGCGGCGAGGACGAGAGCAAGGGTCTTGAGGATCGTGTTCATTGTGTGGGTGGCTTTGTGGTTGATGCCCTCCGTATTGCAGTGCCCGTGCCAACCTTCTTGTGTGTTCATAAAACGCTAATATAAAGTAAGATGTAATATTCCGACGCATTTTAGGCCGCGTGCGCAGGCGCGAGCTGTGCGTCCCCCGGGAAACACGATTCCCACGAATGGGACGCTTCGGCGTTTGGTGTCGGCTCCGACCGCATTCGCCATCCCTCCGGCGCCCGACTGTCCTCACTCTTCAGATACGCCAAGCGACCTTCGCCGGGTCGTGTCCGATAACCACCTTCCCCCCAAAACGGCGTAGCCGTTTTGGATAGCCGAATCGCGGACGTCGTCCGCGATTCGGCTACGGCTATGGCGTGAGATCCTGCTCCTCGGGCCGGGAGATCGCGGTCGTCCGCCAGTTGAAGAAGATCGTCAGGAACCGGAAGATCGCCGTCACCACGGTCGCGATGATCGCCGCCAGGGTGGCCGTGAAATGCATCTGCACCGTGAGAAACACGAACGTCACCGCCCCCGCCACCGCCGTCAGCACGTAGAATTGGCCGGGTTTGAAGACCAGCGGCTCGAGCCGCGTGATGATGTCACGGAGCAGGCCGCCGCCCGCCGCATTGATCACCCCGACGAAGACCGCGGCCGGTGCGGCCAGTCCGGACTGCAGCGCCTTCTGCGTGCCGAAGGCGGCATACGCGCCGAGTCCGAGCGCATCGATGAACGCGATCGTCCGGCGAAACCGTTTCACGTGGGAGCCGAAGAACGCCCCCGCGATCGTCGCCAGCACGATCGCCTCCATGTACCGCGGATCGGTCAACAGCGGCGTCGGGCCCGTCCGCGGCAGGAACACGCCATCACGGATCAGGCCACCGCCAAGCCCGCACGCGAGCGCCAGAAAAAAGGTGCCGACAATGTCGTAGCCGCGCTTCATCGCCGCCAAGGCGCCTGTCAGCCCGAAGGCGAACGTCGCGCCCAGGTCGAACCACACTGGAAGCAGAAAGGTGCCGTGAGGCATAGCCGCCAAGGACAACGCACCCCGCCTCCGGTGACCACTCCCAAAGTGGGTTCGGGGTCATTCAGTCTTTCTCTTACTCTTCCTCTTTCTCTTTCTCTAAATGTCTCGTGTATAGATCGATGCGCAGCGTTTGAGAGAAAGAGAAAGAGGAAGACGGCGCCCTGTGCCCCCCCACATCGCGCCGTGCTCCCCGTCTACTTCGCCGCAACCGCGTCCTTCACCAGCGCGGCGATCTCCGGTGGCAATTCCATGCCCAGCGCGAACTGCTGGGCCCGCGGCGTCATCTTGCGCCAGGTTCGCCGCAAGATCTCGACGAACTTCTCCCGCGGGTAATCCGCGTGCTGCGCCGCAAACGCCCCGATCTCGTTCTCCAGAAACACCAGGCACGCCGCATCTTCGAGCGCCTGTGTGCCGGGATTGGTTGCGAGCTCGGCCTTCGATACCCACGTCGCCGCCTCCGCGGCCTGGTCTTCGGGCACGCCTGCCTGGAGCAACAGTTGCCGTGCCCGCTCCGCCTGTTTGGCGTACAGGCTCTTCCGCCACGCGTGGTAGCCCGCCTTGTCCATCGGGAAGCTTTCCCGCGGCACCCGCCAGCGTTCGAGATGCTGGGCCCGTGCCGCCAGCCGCAGCAGCGCCGAGGCATCCGGCACCAGCCGGCTGACCCAAGCATCCATGCGTTCCCCGTAAACCTGCTCCGCCGGGCGGCCATCCGCCGCCCGTTTCGGGTCGGCGGCATGCGCCTCGTCGATGAGCCTGCGGGCACGGACGTAAGGAGACATCCCGCCACTGGAAACCATTGCCCCGGGGGCGGCAAGCGGCTGGTTTTCACCTGCCATGGAGCTTCCGGAGGACTGTCTGCGCTGCGGCGCGTGCTGCTTTTCCGCCGCCATCCGGTACGTCCCCGTCACCGGCGCCGACTGGTCGCGTTTGGGGCGCGATGCCGAGCACCTGGCCCACTTCATCGGCAACCGTGCCTACATGAAAATGACGGACCACCACTGCGCCGCCCTCGAACTCCGCGCCGTGTCGGAGGGCGGTTGCACCTACTTCTGCACGATCTACGCGCATCGGCCCCAGGTCTGCCGCGATCTCGAACGCGCCTCGCCCCAGTGCGCCGGCGAACGTCACGTCAAACCGTCCCTTGCCACCGTGCCTCGTGATTCCTCATCCACCATTCTCAATGCTTGATTCGTCATTTGTATCCTTCTGGGGTGTTCTCCCTCCCAGCCCACACTCGCCTTGAGCTGGCGGCGAAATTGCTGAAGCTTCGACCAATGGCTGCGCTCCACCCCTCCGGTTTGGAAGCCGGACTCACGCCGCCGCGATTCTTCCTCCTAACCTTCGGGATTACCCGCAGGTTCGGCCTGTTTGCCCTGGTTCTCGCCTGCGCCGCCGGCCTGTGGGCCGAGGACGGCCCGGAGGGCGCTCTCCCTCGCGACCTCAGCCGGCCGGTCGTCGTCGCCACGTCCGAGGTATTTTTCCCGTACCAGTATCGCGACCGCAATGGCGCGCTCGTTGGTTTTGCCAATGATGTCACCGATGCCGTCGCGCGCGCCGTCGGCCTCCATCTCGAGCGCGTGCCGATCGCCAACACCGACATGGGCCCTGCGCTCCAAAGCGGACGCGTCGACGTCCTGCAGTTCTGGAGCGAAACCCCCGAGCGCCGCGAATGGGCGGAATTTTCCGTCCCGATCGCCCGGTTCGAGACCGTCGCGGTCGTGCGCAAGGGCGACTCGCGCATCCGGCAACTGAGCGATCTCAAGGGCCGGCGCGTCGCCGTCGGCCAGCGCGGCACCGTGGGGCATCGCTTCCTCGAGACGGAGATGCCCGAGGCGACGCCCGTCTTTACCGAAACGACCGAGCAGTTCCTGCGGCTGCTCGCCGCTGGCGGGATCGATGCCGCCGTGATGTCCCGCCTCACCGCCATCGCCACGATCGATCACCTCGGCCTCGACAACCTGCGTGTGCTCGATGACCGGATCACGGGCGACGCCTACGACGTCCGTTACTGCTTCACCGTGCGCCGCGGCGACTCGATGCTGCTCTCCCGCCTCAACGAGGGCCTCGCGATCGTTCACCGCAACGGCCAGTTCGACGCCATCTACGACCGGTGGTTCGGCCGCTACGAGGGCCGACGTTTCACCGCGCTTCAGGTGATGAGCTACGTCGCCATCACGCTGGCCCTCGCCTGTGCCGCCGTGTCGTGGGGACTCCTCCGCCAGCGCACGCTCTCCAAGCACGTCAAGGAACAGGCCGCCCAGCTCAGCGCGCAGAGTTCGCTGCTCGCCGCCCTCTTCGACAATCACCCCCTTGCCACTCTCGTGATCGAGGTCCGCGGGAGCGACCTGCTGCTGATCTCCGCCAACCCCGAGGCCCTCCGCCTGTTCCGGTTGCCGACCGATCTCTCGCTGCCCACCGAACTCAGCCGCGTGACCCTGCCCCAGGAGGTCAGGCTGCTGCTCGGCGACGCCGTGCATCGCGTGCGCACCAACGGGACTTCCTCCCAATGGGAAGCCCGCATCGCCGAACGGCAGCGCCTCATCGAGATGACCGTGCTGCCCATCGGTCACTCCGAGGATGGCGCCCATCGGGTTTGCCTGCTCTCCAACGACGTCACCCAGCGACGGCTCATCGACAACGAACTCGCCCAATCCCGCCGCCTCCGCGCCCTCGGCGAACTCGTCGGCGGCATCGCCCACGAGTTCAACAACCTGCTCACCCCGATCATCGTCACCACGAGCCAGGCCCGGGCCATGACGCACCTCTCGCCCGAGCTGCAGGCGGATTTCACGGTGATCGACAATGCCGCCCGGCGCGCCGCCGAGCTGACGAAGCGGTTGCTCACCTTCGGCCGCAAGAACGACGAGCGTCGCGCGATGGTCGGCCTCGCCGAAGCGGCCGAGAACTGCTTCGCGCTGCTGCGCTCCACCGTCGACCGCCGCGTCGAATGGGCCATTCGAGCCCCGCGCGACTTGCCTCCGCTCTTCGTCAATCCCACCGATCTCAACCAGATCGTTTTCAACCTGGTCATCAACGCGCGCGACACGCTGCTCGAGAAACTCGCCCAGCCACACGACAGCCGCTGGTCGCCCCGCCTCACCGTCACCATCACCGAGCTCGGGCCGGCCGACTACGCCCGCGAGGTCCTGCCGCCCGGCGCATCGACGTCTCCTTTCCCGGAAAACGAGGAGACTTCCCTGCGCCACCCGCTTGGCTGGCAGCGCATCACGGTCGAGGACAACGGCTTGGGCATCCCGCCGGAGCACGTCGAGCGGGTCTTCGAGCCGTTCTTCACCACCAAGGCGATCGGGCAGGGCACCGGCCTCGGGCTCGCCACGGTCTGGCACCTCGTTAACGAGCTCGGCGGCGAAATTTCCCTCGAGTCGAAGCTCGGCGAGGGCACGAGCTTCTTCGTCACCCTCCCGCAATGGCCCAAGCCGGCCGACAAGCCCGCCCCGGGCCACCCCGCCCACCGCCCCATCGGCCTCAATCGTGGGCTCCGCATCCTGCTCGCCGAGGATGATCCCCTGGTGACGCGGGCTGCCATGGCGGTCCTCGAACGCGCCGGTCACCTGGTCATCCACTGCATCGATGGCAGCGAGGCCTGGAACCAACTTACCGGCAACGGCCCCGAGTTTCAGGTGCTGTTGCTCGATCTCAACATGCCGCGGCTCAATGGCATCGACCTCATCCGCCGCGTGCGCCGCAGCAACTACGCCGGTGCCATTGTGGTTATGAGCGGCCGCGTGTCCGACGAGGAGCGCCAAGCTCTCGGCGAACTGCAGGTCGACCGGCTCGTCAACAAGCCCTTCAGCGCCGGAGACCTCATCGAGGCCCTGCAGGCGCTCCCCCCGCTCAAACGCTCAAGCCTGCCGCGGGGCTGAATTCCCTCCCGTGCGCGGTGAGCGTCGCGCCGCCGTCACGTCGGCCTGCGCGGGCGGATGATCCGTCAATTCGCCGCCGCGGGCGCTTCCGCCGCGATCTGCGCCAGCAACTCGTTCTTCTGCTCCTGGAGCTTCGGGTCGTCGATCGTGTTGAGCAGCGTCTTGGCGTGCTCCTTCTTGCCCATCCGGATGAACACATTGGCCGCATGCACGCGCATCATCTGGCGAGCGGTCCCGGTCTTCGCGGTCTCCTCGAGCTCGCTCCAAACCTTCAGCGCCGCCTCCCAATCCGGGTGCTCCATTTCGTAAAAGGACTTCGCGTAGCTGTAAACATACTCGACCCGGTCCGGCGCCAGCTCGGCCGCCCGCTTGAACCCTTCCTGCATCGCCTGGTCCAGCGCGACCCGGGTCCACTCGCCGCTCTTCAGGAATGTGTCCCGCGCGGTCGCGAGCAGCGTCGCGAGCTGGTAGTGATAAAGCGGTTCGTTCGGCGCGAGTTTCACCGCGGCGAGGAAGTACTTCGCGGCGTCGATCGGCTTCCCATCCTCCGCGAGCATGTTGCCAATCTGGTTCTTCACCAGGGGGATATTCGAATCCAGTTGGTTGGCCCGCAGCAGCATCGCCATGGCCTCCTTCCGCATGTCGACCTTCGAAAGAAAGTAGCCGTACGACGCGAAGCCCGCCGCAAAGTTCGGGGCGCCCGCGATCAGCCGTTCATAGTCGTGCGTGATCGACTGCGCCTGCGTCCGAAACGCTTCCATGTCCATCTCGTCGCCGCGTTTCTCCGCCTCGGCAAAGAGCTGCTTCTGCTTTTCCACGATCTGCCGCAACGAGCGCTCCACCATCGTTTCACTCTCCTCCGCCCGTACCAGAGCGAAGGAGAAAACCAGGAGGCCAAACAGGAGAAGTCGTTTCATGGAGCCGAAGTGCGACACCCTCCTCCTCCCCTGGTGCCCCTGCAAGCCCCGGCCCTGACCCGAGGGTGCGTGCCCCCCTCATCATCTTTCTCTTACTCTTACTCATTATCTTACTCAAAACCCGTTTAACCGACTTTCAGTTAACGAATAACAAACAAGAGTAAGAGAAAGAGTAAGAGTAGGAGAAAGATATCAGAGCGCCCCCCCTCACATCGTCGCCAGCACCAGCAGCACCGACACCGTGAACCCGATGACCAGCAAGGTTCCATGGGCAAAAGCCAGCACCGAGCCTTTCATGATCGTGCGGAACCACGAGTTACCGAACAGCCGTCGGAACATCATGAACGGGTAAATACACAGCCACAGCGTGCCCAACGCCCAAAGCAGTGAACCGAGCGAGGGACTCATCAGCTTCGCGATCTCCGCCCAACCGTTCCGGAACAAGATCCAGAGATAAATGAACGCGTGAAAATGCAGCGCGAGCACCAAGTGCTGCAAATACACCTGGCCCGAGCGCCAGAAGAGCACGCGCGTGATCAGCGCGAAGAACGGCAGACACACCAGCAGCAGCTTCGGAATGTTGTGCAGGAACGCCTCCGTGATCTGCGCCGCCGCTCCCGGCCGCTCCGCCTTCTCCCCGAGTTCCTCCAGCCATCGCAGGGCCGCCGAGTCCTCGCTGCCGGAGATGTTGATGTGTTTCTCCTTCTTCTCACCCTTCTTGGCGTCCCTCGCCTTCAGGCTTCCGACTTCAGTCTTCAGGCCTCCGACCTCCGGCTTCTGGCCTCCGACTTCAGCCCTCAGGCCTCCGTCCTCTGGCCGCTGGCTTCCGACTTCCGGCTTCAGGCTTCCGGTTTCAGCCCTTTTCCTCCCGTTTTCCCGCACCGATTTTGTCGTGCTCGCCGCCGTTGCCAGTGCGTCCGTCACCGTGCCCACGGTTCCGCTGACGCTCGTCGGATCTTCGTGCGACTTGGCATCGAGCACCACCGGCGCGTGCGAGGGCCGGCCCAGGAACATCACGAAGAAGAACACCACGCTGACGAACAGGTAGAGCCGGAACGGCGGCATCTGCGCCGCCCGCTTGCCGCGATTGAACTCTGCCGTCAACTGCCCCGGCCGGAATAGGAGGGTGACGATGTTGCGGAAGAACTTTCCCTCGAAATGAAACCACGTCTCCAGCGCCTCCATGAAGACGTGCCGAAACGAGCGGTGAAATTCGAAGTCGGGCTGGCCGCAGCGATGACAGTACGGCCCCTCCAGCTTCGTCCCGCAGTTCTCACAGTGCGTGTGCTGCGGGCCGTGGTGCCCGTGCCCATCGGAACCACCTGACGCCGCCAGCGCGGCGCCGACCAGCAGTTCATCGCTTCCGGAGAAGGACGGCTCGGGCACGATAGGGCCATCAGGCAGGTCGGGTGTGGCGGACATGGATAAGGGACGGCCAGCGAATCACGGTCGCGGGCGGTAAAAAAGCGGAAATTCAGAGCAGCAACCGGGCCGCCCGCCCGCGCCACGTCCCGGTCGCGCCGGCGCAGAGTCAGTGTCGCCGGTGTCGGATCAACGGGACGATGCCGCTGGTACCGGCGGCGGCGTCCAGGGCCGCACCTCCACGCTGGCGTTGTACGCCGTGGCGGGATGCGACGCTGCGATGCGTTCCGCCTCGTCCAGGCTCGCCGCTTCGAGAAACAGCAGCGCCGTCACCGGCCAGCCCGCCGGCTGGCCCGGCGGGGTGGGTCCCGCGTACCGCGCGTCGGGCGCGAGGATCCGCGGTTCCAGCTTGTGGCCGGCGGCATTCAGTGGCTTCGCCCAGGCGGACACTGCCGCCTGCCGGCGTTGCCGATCGACCTCGGTCAGGGGGTGGGGACCCTGACGAAACAGCACGACGAAAGAACTCATGGTTGTGGGTAGCTGCAGAGCGAAGGCGGGTTGGGGCTTTTTGCAACGGGCGTACGCCTTCGTCATCGGCCACTTTTTGTTCGCGCCGCGGGAACGATTCGTAGTCAAACAGGGCGCCACCGCACCACCCACCATGACGTTCGCCGAAATCGCCTCCGCCTTGCCCAAAACCGCCGTCACTTCGATCGACGGTCTGCCCTTTCCCCGTATCGCCTCCGGCAAAGTCCGGGAGATTTTCGACCTCGGCGACGCGCTCCTGCTCACCGCCACCGACCGGCTCTCCGCCTTCGACGTGATCCTGCCCGACGGCATTCCCGGCAAGGGCGCGATCCTCACGCAGATCAGCAACTGGTGGTTCGCCCAGACCAGCGGCCTGATCCAGAACCACCTCCTGCCCAACCAGCCGGCCGAGTTCGCCCGTCGCGGCATCAAGGATGTCGACCTGCAGCTCCGCTCGATGGTGGTCCGCAAGCTGAAGACCGTCCCGATCGAGTGCGTGGTCCGCGGCTACCTCGTCGGCAGCGGCTGGAGCTCGTACCAGAAATCCGGCGACGTCTGCGGCATCAAGCTGCCCGCCGGCCTGCGCCAGGCCGACCGCCTCCCGCAGCCTATCTTTACCCCCACGACCAAGGCGCCCAAGGGCCAGCACGACGCGCCGATCAATGACGCCCAGGGCATCGCGATCGTCGGCCGCGACCTCTACGAGAAGGTCAAGGCCACCAGCCTCGCGCTGTATCAATTCGGCCACGACCGCGCCAAGCAGGCCGGCATGATCCTCGCCGACACGAAGTTCGAGTTCGGCACCGACTCCGCCGGCAACCTCTGGCTCATCGACGAGGTGCTCACCCCCGATTCCTCCCGCTACTGGCCGGCCGAGAGCTACGCGCCCAACCAGTCCCCGCCGAGCTACGACAAGCAGTTCGTCCGCGACCACCTGCTCGCCATCAAGTGGAACCAGCAGCCGCCTGCGCCGCGCCTCCCCGCCGAGGTCATCTCCCGCACCCAGGAGAAGTACCTCGCCGCCCTGAAAAACCTCCTCTCCCTCTAGCCGATCTCAGGCTCCCAACCTCCGCCCTCCGGCGTCTGACTTCCGTCTTCCGGCCCCTGACCTCTGACATCTGGCCTTCTGGCTTCCGGCCTCTGGCCTCCGACCTCAGCCTTCGATGACTTCTCTCCTTCGCATCGGCGTCGACGGTGGCGGCAGCAAAACGGAGTGCGTCCTCCTCGACGCCTCCGGTGTGCAGGTTGCCCATCACCTCGCGCCGGGCTCCAACCCGAGCGTCGTCGGCGCCGAACAGGCCCGGCTCGTCGTCACCGATGCGTTGTGTGCGCTCTTGCGCGACGCCCGCCGCACCCACCCCGATGGGGTCGTCACCCACACGCTCCTCTGCATGGCCGGCAGCCGCACGTTCTGGCGGGAGTTTGCCGACACCCTCACCGATTTCGGCGCGATCGCCACGGGCGATGACTCCCTGCCGGTCCTCGAACTTGCCACGCACGGTCGTCCCGGCCTCGTGCTCCACGCCGGTACCGGTTCATTCGTCGCCGCGCGCGGTCCCAACGGCGCCCTGCACTACGCCGGCGGACTCGGCTGGCGCTTCGGCGATCCCGGCAGCGGCTACGACATCGGCCGCCGCGCCGTGGAACGCGCCCTCCTCGAGGTCCAGGGCTGGCTGCCGCCGTCGCGCCTGGGGCCAACCGTGCGCGCCCACGCCGGGCTGCCCGCGGATGCCGACGCCAACGCGTTCACCCGGTTCTTCTACCACCACCCGGAGCCCAACCGCGTCGTCGCCGCGCTCACGCCCGCCGTCATGCGCCTCGCCACCGAGGGGGACGCCACCGCCCGCGACATCGTCGTCGCCTCGGCGAGTGAACTCGTCGCGCTCGCCACGAAGGTCGCGGCCAGACTCTTTCCGCTCACCCCGCTCGACACCCTGCCCGCCGGCCTCTGCGGCTCGATCCTCACCCACGAGTTGATCGTCAAAGCCATCACCCCGCTCACGCCGCTCCCGCTCACCCCCGTGCACGATGCTCCCATCGAGGGCGTCAAACGTCTGGTTCTGCGCACCTGACGCCTCGCGCGAGGCGGGGGACGGCGTATTCCGCCGGAATGTGCGCGGCGGATGGTTGCCGTAGAGACGGACCAGGCGGCGCTTCGGGCTACGCCGGGGTCACATTTTCTGGCGAATGCCAAATCGGCCTCGACTGCGACCGGCTGGCGCTGGTGCGATGCGCGCGCTGTCCCGATCGTGAGCGCTTCCGAACCCCAACCCGCCAACACCCTGGACCCCGCGCAGACCGCCCAGTGGTTCTCGCGCGAGGTCCAGCCGCACGAGTCCTCCCTCCGCTCCTACCTGCGCAGCATGTTCCCGTCGTTCCCCGACGTGGACGACCTCGTGCAGGAATCCTACGTGCGGCTGATCCGCGCGCGCGCCACCGGCAAGGTCCGCTACGCCCGCGCTTTCCTCTTCACCACCGCGCGCAACGCCGCGCTCGACTTCTTTCGCCGCCGCCAAGTCGTCGCCATCGATGGCGTAGCCGATCTCGCCGCGTTGCCCGTCGCTGAAGATAAGCCGGACGCCGCCGAGGCCGCCAGCCGCCAGCAGGAGCTGGAGTTGCTTGCCGCCTCGGTGCGTGACCTGCCGGAACGCTGCCGCCAGGTGCTCACCCTGCGGCTGCTCTACGGATACTCCCACAAACAGATCGCCGCGGAACTCAGGATCTCCGAACACACCGTGAAGGCCCAGCTCGCCAAGGGCATGCGCCGGTGCGCCAGCTACTTCGAGGCGCGTGGCATCTCCGTGGCCCGCCCCACCCAACGGGAGGAACAACCATGAAACGCCGCTCCGCTGCCGCCTCCTCCGAAGCCGCGGCCATCGAGGCCACCGCCGCCGCCTGGGTTGCCCAGCGCGATGGCGGCTTCTCGCCCGAGGAAGCCCAGGCCTTTGCCGCCTGGTGCGCCGCCGACCCGCGCCACGCCGCTGCGGTCGCCCGCCTCGAGGGCGCCTGGCAAGCCCTCCAGCAATTGCGCGATTTTCGACCCGCCGCCCAACGCCATCCCGATCGCGATCTGCTCCGCCCGCCCGCTCCCGCCCGGCGCGCCCCGGTCTTGCGGCTGCGCCACGTCGTGCCTCTTGCCCTCGCCGCCAGCCTGACGGTCCTGGCGTTCTGGTGGACCGGTCGTCCCGACGCCAGTGCCGCCGGCGAGCACTACGCCACCACGGTCGACGGCTATCAGCGCGTCACGCTCGCCGATGGCTCGGTCGTCGAGCTCAACGGCAGCAGCGAGGTTGTCGTCCAGTTCACCGCGGCCACGCGCCACGTCGAGCTGCGGCGCGGCGAGGCGCATTTCACCGTCGCCCGCAATCCCGCGCGCCCGTTCCTCGTCCAGGCCGGCGACATCGCCGTCCGCGCCGTCGGCACCGCCTTCAACGTGCGGCTCGGCCGCGAGGACATCGAGGTGCTGGTCACCGAGGGTAAGGTCGACGTCGCCCCGCCCGCGTTGCTCGCGCCGGCGCCGGCGTCCTCCCCGTCCCCCGCTCCCGGCGCGTCCACGCCCAGGTATCCGGTGCTCACACCCACGCGGCTGACGGCCAATGAGCGCGCCGTGGTGCACGCGTTGGCCGCGCCGCATGCCGCCCCGCCCGCGCCCGTCGTCGAGCGGCTCGCCCCGGAACGCGTTCGCGCCGCACTCGCCTGGCAGGGACCGCGGCTCGTGTTCGTCGACACGCCCCTCGCCGAGGTCGTCACCCAGTTCAACCGGCGCAATCAGCTCCAGCTGGTCGTGGCCGATCCCGCGCTCGCGACCCTGCCGGTCGGCGGGAGCTTCCGCGCCGAGAACGTCGAGGCCTTCGTGCGCCTGCTCGAGTCCGACGGCGACATTGTCGCCGATCGCTCCGCGCCGGGCCGCATCCTCCTGCGGCGGCCGTGAAACGGCACGGGCAGATTCCGACCGGCGGCGTAGCCCGAAGCGCCGCGCGGTCCGTCAGAGTGGGGGACAGGCGGTATTCGAAACCCTGATTCACCAAGCCCTGTCATGAATGCTGCAGAGCCTAACCTCGATTCTGCTCCGCGTGCACCGCTCGGTTGACCCCTGGCGGCGCCTGGCGTTGCTGCTGCTGCTCGCGCTGCTCCTGCCCGGGGCGCGGGCGGCCGGCACCCCGGAGAAGAGGCACTGGGACCTTGCCGGCGGCGACGCGGCGCAGACCTTGCGCACGTTCGTCGAGCTTTCCGGCGAGCAGGTGTTCTACCTGGTGCCCAAAGTCCGCGGCGTGAAGACCAACCCCGTGCGGGGTGACTTCACCGCCCGCGAGGCCATCGCGGTCATGCTCGCCCGGACCGCCCTCGTGGCGGTCGAGGACGAACACACGGGAGCCTTCATGATCAACCGCGTCCCGCCCGCCCGGGCGGCCGCGCCGGAGGGTGGGGCCAAGGAACCGCCGCAGGATCCGCCCCCGCCCATGAAACGTAAGCATCCGCTCGCCTTGTTCTCCACCTGGCTCGCCCTCGCGCTCGCGCCGGGCCACTCCGCCGCCGCCGCCGACCCGGCGGGCGTCGTGGACCCCGCCCAGCTCGGCACGCTCGCCGGCACCATCAGCAACGCCGCGACCGGTGCCTACCTCGAGGGCGCCGAAATCTCCGTCGCGCCCGGCGGCGCCACCGCGCTCACCGCGCGCGACGGCCGTTACGCGCTCTCTCTCCCCGCCGGCAGTTACCAGGTCACGATCCGCTACACCGGCCTGGATCCCGAGACCATCCCCGTCACCGTTCGCGCCGGCGGCAGCGTGACGCAGGACGCCGCGCTCACCGCCGGCATCTACAAGCTCTCCGCCTTCGTGGTGGAGAGTGAACGCGAGGGCAACGCGCTCGCCGTCACCCAGCAGCGCAACGCTCCCAACGTGAAGAACGTGATTTCCTCCGACGCGTTCGGAAACGTCGCCGACCTCAACCTCGCCAACTTCCTCATGCGCGTGCCCGGCTTCAGCACCGAGATTTCCGAGGGCGAGATCATGCGCGTCCAGATCCGCGGCACCTCGCCCAACCTCAACTCGTTCAGCATCGACGGCACCCGCGGTGCCAACGGCAGCACCCGCACCTACGAGCGCGGCGCCGACATCGACCGCATCTCCGCCGACTTCATCGAGACCATCGAGGTCTCGAAGGCGATGACCCCCGATATCGACGCCGACTCCATCGGCGGCGCGGTCAACCTGAAGACCAAGAGCGCGCTCGACCGCAAGGGCCGCCGCATCAACTACAGCTTCGCCAACAACTACAACGTCTCGCAAAAGGCGTTCCGCCCCCTCGGCAGCGCCGGCTATTCCGACCTGCTCCTCGACGGCCGCCTCGGCGTCCTCGCCACCGTCAGCTACAACGAGTCCCTCAAGCCGCGCGACTGTAACACCATCGTCTGGGAGCGCACGACCGACACCAGCCGCCCCGCCTGGTTCAATGCCAACGCCTTCGGCCGCGACCAGCTCCGCCACCGCCGCGCCGGCGCCAGCGTGCGCTTCGACTACAAGGTGAGCGACGCCACCCGCGTTTACGTCAGCACCGCGTTCTCCGCCTACGACGATCAGCTCAACCGCCGCTGGATCCGCCTCAGCACCCCTAGCAACGCCAACGTCACCATCCTCTCGCCCCAGGTCGTCGAGTCGCGCAACCAGACGTTCACGTTCTACCAACTGCTCCGCAATCGCGACGTCCGCACCCTCAACCTCGGCGCCGGCCTCGAGAGCACCGTCTGGGGCGGCAAGCTCGACGCTTCCCTCAACTACTCCGAATCCCACGGCACCGACCTCGACCGCATGACGCCCCAGCGCACCGTCAGCGGCACCGCCTGGCACCAGGAAATGACCGCGCCCAACAACGGCATCGTCCTCCGCCAGATCGGCGGCCCCGCCATCACCGACTGGCGCAACTCCACGCTCGGCAGCTTCGACCTGCAGGACTTTGACAGCAATGACCAGATCTACGGCGCCCAGCTCAACTACCGGAAGCCGCTGCCAACCCGCTTCCCCCTCGCGCTCAAGACCGGCCTGCGCGCCCGCCAGCAGACCCGCACGCGCGACAACGACCGCAACCTCAATGCCTACGTCGGCCCCAACGGCGTGGTCGGCCCGGTCGGCGCCGCCAACGACGACAACCTCGAGCGCTTCTACGACGCCGGCTACGACTACGTGCCCAACAAGTCCCAGCCGAAGAACGCCGGCCTGCCGTCGCTCTACATGGACATGGCCAAGCTCCTCGGCGAACTGCGCCAGTCGCCGCAGCTGTTCAAACGCGACGTCGGCGCCAGCGTTCGCGACTCCATTCGCAACGACACCGAGGCGCGCGAACTTGTCTCCGCCGGCTACGTCATGGCCGACGCCCGCTTCGGGCGGCTCGGGATCGTCACCGGCGTCCGCGTCGAGGACACGCGTGTCACCGGCAAGGGTTTCCGCCAGGAAATCACCGCCGAAGAAAAGGCCCGCCGCGCCGCCTGGACCGGCCCCGTCACCTCCGAGGAGACCGACCGGCGTACGCGCGCGGAATATGGCAACCGCGTCTCCCTCCGGGGCCAGTACCGGGACTATTTCCCGAGCATCCACTTCCGCTACCGGATCACGCCCAACTTCCTCGCCCGGCTCAGCTATTCCAACGGCATCGGCCGGCCCAACTTCGGCTCCATCGTGCCGTCGATGAGCGTGAACCACGACGAGATGACCGTCACCGCCAACAACCCGAGCCTGAAGCCGCAGTATTCGAAGAACTACGACGCCACGCTCGAATACTATTTCGAGCCCGCCGGGCTCGTGTCGGTGGCCGTCTTCGAAAAGCGGCTCACCGATTTCATCTTCCGCAAATCCCGCGGCGAGCTGCAGCCCGGCAACGAGTACGGCGACGCCTACGTGGGCTACATGCTTACCACCGACTTCAACGGCGGCTACGCCCGCATCCGCGGCCTCGAGGCCTCCTACCAGCAGCAGTTCACCAACCTCCCCGGCTTCTGGTCCGGCTTCGGCCTGTTCGCCAACGCCACCTGGCTCGAAACCAAGGGCGACTACGGCGACGTCGGCAGCGTCGTCACCCAGTCCGAGCTGCCCAACTTCACCCCGCGCGCCGCCAATGTCGGCGTCTCGTACATTCGCAATCGCTGGACGGTCCGCGTCATGGCCAATCACACCGGCAACCGGCTCATCGTGTACAACGACGACCCGTCGCAGCGGGAGTACCAGTTCGCGACCACGCCGATCGACGTCAACCTGGCCTACGCCTTCAGCAAGAAGTTCCGCGTGTACGTCGACGTGATCGATGTCTTCAACGTCGGCCGCCAGAACCAGTACCTCTACGTGCCGGAGCGGAAGAGCGCCACGTTCGTGTACTCCACCGTGGTCAAGGTGGGCATCAGCGGAAACTTCTAGTTTTCCCTGCGCGCGAAAACCGCCCATAGAGTTTTCGCGTGAGCCCCCACTTTTCGAACCGCCGCGAGTTCCTGAGACAATCCCTCCTCGGCGCCGGCTTGGTCGCCACCGGCCTCGCCGGGTGTGCCGCTCCCGGGGCGCGCCGCCCCGCCGCCGGGGCGCCTGCCGCGGCCGGCACCGCTCCGGCCCGCGCCCGCTTCAACATGTGCGGCTACGCCGCGCCCCGGCTCGACCGCGTCCGCATCGGCTTCATCGGCCTCGGCATGCGCGGGCCCGCCGCCGTCGACCGGATGTCCCGCATCGAGGGGGTCGAGATCGCCGCCCTCTGCGACCAGTACCCCGACCGCGTCGCCAAGGTGCAGCAGACGCTCGCCCGGCGCGGGCTTCCGCCGGCGCGTGCGTACTCGGATTCCAAGGACGCCTGGCGCCGGCTGTGCGCCGACCCCGCCATCGATCTCGTCTACATCTGCACGCCGTGGAGCCTCCACACGCCCATGGCCGTCGGCGCGATGGAGCAGGGCAAGCACGCCGCCGTCGAGGTGCCCGCCGCCCGCACGCTCGAGGAGTGCTGGCAGCTGGTCGAGACCTCCGAGCGCACCCGCCGCCATTGCATGATGCTCGAGAACTGCTGCTACGACTTCTTCGAGCTGCTCACGCTCAACCTGGCCCGCCACGGCTGGTTCGGCGAAATTCTCCACGGCGAGGGCGCCTACCTCCACGACCTGCGCGAACTGAACTTCGGCCGCGACGCCTACGCCGAGATGTGGCGGCTCAAGGAAAACCAGCACCGCAACGGCAACCTCTACCCGACGCACGGGCTCGGCCCGATCTGCCAGGTCATGGGCATCAACCGGGGCGACCGCATGGATTACCTCACGTCGATGTCCACGGCCGATTTCCAGATGGCCGACATCGTCGAGGGTCTCGCCGCCAAGGACCCGTTTTTCGCCGAGTACCGCGGCCGCACCTACCGCGGGAACATGAACACGACCACGATCCGCACCCACCGCGGGCGCACGATCATGCTCCAGCACGACGTCACCAGCCCGCGGCCGTACTCGCGCATCCACCTGGTCAGCGGCACCAAGGGCATCGCCCGCAAATGGCCGCTCCCGGCCCGCGCCGCGCAAGGCCACCAGTGGCTCGACGAGGCCGGCATGAAGCAGCTCGAGGCCGAGTTCACCCCCGAGATCGTCCGCCACATCGGCGAACTCGCCCGCCAGGTCGGCGGCCACGGCGGCATGGACTTCATCATGGACTGGCGGCTCATCGACTGCCTGCGCAACGGGCTGCCGCTCGACCAGGACGTGTACGACGCCGCGCTCTGGAGCGTGATCGCGCCGCTGAGCGAGCAGTCGGTCGCCCACCGCTCCGACTCGGTCGACGTCCCGGATTTTACCAACGGTTGGTGGCAGACCAACGCCCCCGTCGAGCTCACGCTCAAGGGCGCCGGCACCACCGGTGTCCGCCGCGTCTAGCCGCCTCGTGCCGGCCATCCGCCCGACGCTCCCGTCGGTGGGCACCGACATCCGTCCCTGGCGCCGAGTTTAGGGTGCTGGTTTTGTGCTGCGAAGCGCGAGGATCGTACCTCGGGCCGGAGCTGCCGTCGAGCCGACGTCGGCCGCCACGCCACGGCTTGGTCCTAGCCGCGGGATGCCATGTCCTGATCTCGCCGCGGCAGCGAAATCCCCAATAACCAACAACGGATAACCAATAACCAATAACCAATAACGGATAACCCACCTCCGGCGGGTGCCCGGCGGGCAGGTATGACGCACATCGGCTGGCGGATGACGTGAAGTCGTCTCGCGGGCGTCTGGTCCCGGGCGCAGACGTTGGTCGTGTCCTTCGAAGTCACGACCCCAACCGCCTCCGGTCCCGTCGTGGTGCATTGTTTCTACTACGGTGCGACCGGCACCTGCTCGCACACGTCGAATTCCACCGCGCGTTGCGCCGCCACCCACTGCGCGCTCCTCAGTGCGGCCTTTCGCCGGACGCTCGCCGCGGCGGCGTCCGGCGAAAGGCCTAATGTAGAATTGAGAATTCAGAATGCAGAATGCCGAACCCCGTCCGGAGTACCCGTAACGCCTTCGGCATTCTAAATTCTGCATTCTTCATTCTCCATTAGCGCCGCGTAACGCCCGCGTGTAGCGTCCAACAAATGCTGCGCGCCGATCCCGCTCACGTGCCTGAACCACCCGGCGCGCCCGGCCCTGTTCTGCTGTACGACGGCCATTGCGCACTGTGTCACGGAGTCGTCCGGCTGCTGCTCCGACTCGATCGTCGCGAACGGCTCTGGTTCGCCGCGCTCCAGTCGGAGCCGGCCCAGCGCTTCCTGCGGCAGCACGGTCTCCCGCTCGCGACGTTCGACACGGTGGTGTTTGTCCCGGATTGGGCGCAACTGGATCGGCCCGACTTTCATCAAGAATCCGCCGCAGTCGTCGCGGCGCTGCGCACGTGCGGCGCGCTCGGCCGTGTCCTCGGCGCCGCCCTCTGGCTCGTGCCGCGTCCCCTCCGTGACTGGGCCTACCGCGCCATCGCCCGCCGCCGCAAACGACTCCTCGGTCCCACCACCGCCTGCCCCGTGATCCCCGCCTGCTGGCGGAGCCGTTTCCTCAACCTCTAGTTTTCGCCGGCGGCGAAAACTAAAGAACGGCCCGATCCGCCTCACTGGGGGCAACGGAGGGTTCAATTTGAGTCGGAGCCCTGCCGCCATCGACTCTCTGTTCCCTCCCTTATCTCCTGTGAAACCTGCCTTGTTTTGGTGCTTCTTCGTGCCTCTTTGTGGCCAACCTGACTTGAATATCCGCGGCCTTCTTTTGCGCCTTCTGCGCCTCTTTGCGGCCAAAAACTGGCTCCGTGGTTCGACCGAAATCCGCCTTTCCCCGGACGCGGCGGGGAGAAAGAGTAAGAGGAAGAGTAAGAGAAAGATTTTCGGCTGCCCCCCCCGACCCCCATGCGCACTCCACTCCCCTGGCTGCGGCTGTTGCTGACCCTCACCGCGTTCGCCCTCGCGCTGCCGCGTCTCGCCGCGGCCTCGCGCGAGCGGATCCTCTTCGATGCCGACTGGCGGTTCGCCCTCGGCCACGCCACCGATCCCGCGCGCGACTTCAACCACGCGACCGGCTACTTCTCCTACCTCGCCAAGACCGGCTACGGCGACGGCCCGGCCAGCCCCGTGTTCGACGACCGCGCCTGGCGCCGGATCAACCTGCCGCACGACTTTGCCGTCGAGGCGCCCTTCGATCCACGGGGCACCGCCAGCCACGGCTTCAAGGGCGTCGGCCGCCAGGCCCCCGAGGGCAGCGTGGGCTGGTACCGCAAAACCTTCCGCATCGGCGCCGACGAACTCGGCCGGCGCTTCCATCTCCAGCTCGACGGCGCCTACCGGGCCGCGCGCGTGTTCATCAACGGCTTCTTCGTCGGCGAGGAGCCGAGCGGCTACCTCGGCGTGAGCTACGACCTCACCGATTACCTGCGCTACGGCGCGGACAACGTCATCGCCGTGCGCGTCGATGCCACCATGGAGGAAGGTTGGTTCTACGAGGGCGCCGGCATCTACCGGCACGTCTGGCTCGTGAAGACCGCGCCGGTGTACGTCGCGGCCGACGGCACCTGGGTGCGGACGGACCTCACGGCCGCCGAGGCGCGCGCCACCGTTGAGACCCAGCTCGTCAACGCCGGCGCCGAGCCGGTGCGCGTCGACGTGGTGCAGACCGTCCTCGATCCGGAAGGGCGCGCCGTCGCCGAAACGTCGACCTCCACCGCCGTGTCGCCCGGGCCCGCCTTGATGCACACGACTCAGCTCCGCGTGCCCGCGCCTCGGCTCTGGTCCCTGGAGCAGCCCACGTTGTACCGCCTCGTCACCGTGCTGCGGCGCGACGGCCGGGAGATCGATCGTTACGAGACGTCCTTCGGCTTCCGGACCGTGCGCTTCGAGCCCGACCGCGGGTTCTTCCTCAACGGCCAGCGCGTGACGATCAAGGGCACCAACAACCACCAGGACCATGCGGGTGTCGGCGTCGCGCTGCCGGACGCCCTGCAGGCCTGGCGCATCCGCCGGCTGAAGGAGATGGGCAGCAACGCGTATCGCTGCTCCCACCACCCGCCGACGCCCGAGCTGCTCGAGGCGTGCGATCGCCAGGGCATGCTCGTGATCGACGAGACGCGGCTGATGGGCTCGAGCCCATACCACCTCACGCAGCTCGAGCGGATGATCCGCCGCGATCGCAACCACCCGAGCATCATCCTGTGGTCCGTCGGCAACGAAGAGTGGGCGATCGAGGGCAACATCACCGGCGCGCGGCTCGCGGCCACGATGCAGCGCACCGTGAACCGCCTCGATCCCACGCGGCTCGCCAACGCCGCCGTCAGCGGCGGCTGGGGCGGCATCTCCAGCGTGATCCAGGCTGTTGGCGTCAACTACATCAAGCAGGCCGACCCGGATCGGCAGCACGCCACGCATCCCTGGCAGGTCCTCCTCGGCACGGAGGAGACCACCACGCAGCAGACCCGCGGCATCTATTTCGACGCCCGCGCCCGCGCGCACCTTTCGCCGCAGGCCGACGGCACCTCCGGCGGCAACGCGGAGCTCGGCTGGAAGTTCTACGCGGCGCGGCCCTGGGCGGCCGGCGTGCTCTTCTGGACCGGTTTCGACTACCGCGGCGAACCGACGCCCTTCGGCTGGCCTGCCGTGGCCTCCCAATTCGGCATTCTGGACACGTGCGGTTTCCCGAAGGACGGCTTCTTCTACTTGCAGGCGTGGTGGACCCAGGAGCCGGTATTGCACGTGTTCCCGCACTGGAACTGGCCGGATCGCATCGGCCAGCCGCTGACGGTCACGGTGCACAGCAACTGCGAAGAGGTGGAGCTCTGGCTCAACGGCGCCTCGCTCGGGCGCCAGCGCATGGAGCCCAACGGCCATCTCTCCTGGACCGTGAGCTACCAGCCCGGCGAACTTGTCGCCCGCGGCTACCGCGACGGCCGTGAGGTACGCGTCGCCACGCGAGTCACGACCGGTGAGCCGGCCGCGCTGCGCTTGCAGCCGGACCGCACCACGCTGGCGGCGGACGGCCGCGACGTGGCGGTCGTCACGGTGCGAATCGATGACCACGCCGGCCGCGAGGTGCCGACCGCCGCCGTGCCGGTGCGCTTCGCGGTACGCGGCCCCGGCCGGATCATCGGTGTCGGCAATGGTGACCCCTCGTGTCACGAGCCCGATGTCGTCTTCGCGCCGACGCGCGCCGTGCCGCTCGGCGCGTGGCGGGCGCCGGATCCCGCGGTGCGCGAGGGCGTGATCGAGCAGGATTTTGTCTTCGATCGGCCCGTCCTCGCGGCCGGCGAGCACCTGACGCTGCTGTTGAATGCGCTCGGGACGCGGCAGTCGGTGCACCTGAACGGCAAGCCGCTGCAGGTCGACGTCGACCCGGCTGCAGCCCGCGCGGAAGTGGCGCTGGCGGCCGACGACCTGAAGCCGACGGGCAATGTGCTGCGGATCACCGCGACGCGTTACGCCGAGTGGCGCGACCGCGAAGGCCTGGCGCAGTTTCATCCCGCGGTGCTGCGGGTGGAGGCCCCGGCCCCGGAGTGGCGGCGCACGACGTTCAACGGCCTGGCCCAGGTCCTGGTGCAGACGACAGGCGAGCCCGGCGAAATTCTCCTCGAAGCCTCCGCGCCCCCGCTGCGCTCCGCCGCCATCGTGATCAAGGCCACTCACCCAGAGCCGTGATCGCCAGGACGAGGCCCCAAAACCCAAACGCCCGCTCCGCCTTACAGGAGGCAACAGAGGGTTCGGGCAACAACCCGAGTCCTGCCCCCGATCGGTCCTCTGTTCCCTCCGTTACCTCCTGTGAGACCTGCCTTGGAAATCCGAGGCTCCCGATCTCAAACATTCAACAGGAGCTCGCCGAGCCCGCAGAGGATTCGATCCGGAGAACCTTAACCCCGGCGCGACCTGCGCCGCCCCTCTGCGCCCTCTGCTGCCTCCTGTTCCACTGCCTTGTTTTCGTGCCAACACAGTTCCTATATTCCATATATTCGTCTCTATTCGCGTCCTTCGTGGTTACATATATCCGGATTTAATCAGAGCAATCCGTGGTTAAATACACAGTCTGCTCCCTCCTGTTTCAAAAATCAGAATATCCAATCCGCCTTACAGGAGGCAACAGAGGCAACAGAGGTTTCGGGCAACAATCCGAGCCCTGCCCCCGCTCGCTCCTCTGTTTCCTCCGTTACCTCCTGTAAAACCTGCCTTGGAGTTTGGTGGCTTGAAACCTCAAACACTTAACAGGAGCTCGCAGAGCCCGTAGAGGATCCGATCCGGAGAACCTTAGCACCCGAAACCTTATAACCTTAACCCCGGCGCGATCTGCGCCGCCCCTCTTCGCCCTCTGCTGCCTCCTGTTCCACTGCCTTGTTTTCGTGCCAACACAGTTCCTATATTCCCTATATTCGTGTCCTTCGTGGTTACATATATCCGGATTTAATCAGAGCAATTTGTGGTTAAATACACAGTCTGCTCTCTCCTGTTTCAAAAATCAGAATATCCAATCCGCCTTACAGGAGGCAACAGAGGCAACAGAGGGTTCGGGCAACAACCCGAGCCCTTCCCGCGCTCGGTCCTCTGTTCCCTCCGTTACCTCCTGTAAAACCTGCCTTGGAGTTTGGTGGCTTGAAACCTCAAACATTCAACAGGAGCTCGCCGAGCCCGCAGAGGTTCCGATCCGAGTCAGATCGAGAACCTTTCAACCTGCGACTTTCCAACCTGAAACCTGTCTTCGCCTGTTCAAGCCCTGCCTTGTTTTCGCGCCTCTTCGTGCCTCTTCGTGGCCAACCCTGGCTTGTTCAACCTCCGTTCTTCGGTCGCCGGCGCCGCACCAATTTTGCCGCCCGATAAAGCAGCGCCCCGGCGACCCACACCAGCAACGCCGCCGTCGGATACGCGAAGACCCGCGGGAACAGCACGCACAAGACCGCAAACCCGAGCAGCCCCACCGCCGTCCACGCCAGCAGCCGACACTCGATCGGCTCAATCACGCGCCGGTTCGTCAACGCCGCGCCCAGGACATTGCCGATGCGCACCGCGCCAGCCGCCGCACGCGTCGCGCTGCCCTTGCGGTCGCGGGAGGTCAGCGCCGCGGGCGACTGGCTCTTCCGCAGCTTCCGGCGGCGCTGTTCCAGCACGATCTCCGTGGCATGGCTGAGATCGTCGAGGTACATCGCCTCCATCTGTTGCCCGAATCCCGCGTCCTCAATCACCGCGTCGAGCTCACAGTTGCCCATCCAGCTCGCGAAATTGAGGTTGGTTGAGCCCACGCGCGACCAGTGGCCGTCGATCACCGCCGTCTTCGCGTGCAGCAGCGAACCGTTCCACTCGAAGATCCGGATCCCCGCTTCGAGCAACGCCCGGTAACCGGTGCGCGACATCATCTTCATCACCGGGATGTCCGAACCGCGCGTGAACAGCATGCGCACGTCGACGCCGTCGCGCGCGGAGGTCACCAGCGCCTGCACGTACGTCGGCGCGCCAAGGTAGTAGGCATCGGTGAGCCACACGCGCTTCCGGGCAAACGCGACCACGAGCTGGTCGAGCCGGAACGTGCCCGAGGTGGTCGGATCGCTCGCCACGATGCGCAGGCTCACGTTGCCGGCCGCCGCGGGCACGGGCGTATCGGACGCGGGGACGACCCCGTCGGGCAACGGCGCGCCGAGCGTTGCCCAGTTGCGCGCAAAGGCCCGCTCCATGTCGGCGAGTGCCGGGCCGCGGATCGTGACGCCGGTGTCGCGCCACGGCGCGATGTTCCTGGCCGGGTTGCCGGTCCACATGTCGGCCACACACAGCCCGGAGATGAAGCCGATCTCGCCATCGACCACGAGGAGCTTGCGGTGATCGCGCGACACCCAGCCGAGCGGGGATTCGAGCCGCGGCGGATTGTAGCCGCGGACCTCGACGCCGCCCGCGCGCAGTCGCGCCCAGAACGCGCGCGAGGCTTTGCGGAAAACGCCGAGCCAGTCGTAGATCACGCGCACGCTGACGCCGGCCCGCGCGCGCTCGATCAGCGCGTCCGCGAACCGGTTGCCGATGGTGTCGTCGGCCAGGATGTAGTTCTCGAAATGGATGTGGTGCCGCGCGCCGGCGATGGCTGCGAGCCAGGCGGGGTAGTTTTCGCCGGCGTCGCGCAGGAGGCGCACGTCGTTGCCGGGGATGAGCGGCGCGCCCGCGCTGCGTGCGAACGCCGGTTCGGCGAGCGCGCGCATGCGATCATCGATGCGGACCGCCGGCAGCGCCGGGCCTCCCGGCTCCCCCGCGCGCGGGCCCGCCGCTGCGTCGGGACCGGAGCTTGGGCGCGTCTCATTCATGCCACCGCCGAGGAGAGCAGTCTCCGCCCCCAACGCGAGCCCGCGCTGCAGCCACTCAGAACACATCCGAACCGGCATTGATGGTGGCCACGATAAGGCACGAAGATGCACGAAAACCAAACCCCCGATCCATCTTACAGGAGGCAACAGAGGCAAGGGAGGTACAATGCAGGAGCCGCTCCTCTGTTGCCGCCCTTATCTCCTGTGAAACCTGCCTTGGAAATTCGCGGCTCCCGATCTCAAACATTTCACAGGAGCTCGCCGAGCCCGCAGAGAATCCGATCCCGCGAACTTTACCCCCTAAACTCTATCACCCTAAACCCGGCGCATCAGCGCCCGCGCCGCGCTCTCCTGTTCAACGCCGCCTTGTTCTCGTGCCTCTTAGTGCCTCTTCGTGGCCAACCTGCCGTGGAAGAACTCCGCCCAATCGGCCTTACAGGAGGTAACAAAGGCAAGGGAGGTACAATGCAGGAGCTCCTCTGTTGCCTCCCTTATCTCCTGTGAGACGGCCTTGGAAATCCGCGGCTCCCGATCCCAAACCATCAACAGGAGCCCGCAGAGGATCCGATCCAGAGAACCTTAGCCCCTGAAACTTTATAACCTCAACCCCGGCGCCCTTGGCGCCGCGCCCTCCTGTTCAACCCTGACTGGGTCGCGGTCTTGTTCTCGTGCCTTTTGGTGCCTCTTCGTGGCCAACCATGCCTTGGCACAACCCTGCGCCGACATGCCCCGCGGGTAGCATCGGCGTTGCCTGGGTTGCCAAGCGCGCGGGGGCGCGCTCTGGTGGGCGGCGCCGCCGCACGTGGCGGCACGGATCCATGATCAACCGCGACCAGATCGTGTATCACCGAGGCGGGCTGGTGTTCGGCCTGCGTGGCACCGACATGGTCCATGTGCAGGACGTCGCCAACGGCCTCGCATGCGGCTGCGTCTGTGAGGAGTGCCACGCACCACTTGTCGCCCGCAACCGCGGCCTCGTCCGCATGCCGCACTTCGCCCACGCCTCGGGACAGGCGTGTCACAACACCGGCGAGCCGGGCCTGGTTCGCTCGGCGGCGGCGATCCTCAACGAGGTGCGGCAACTCCTGGTGCCCGGGTGGGGAACGCATGGCGGCAGGCGCCGGGCGCGGGCGGTGCGGATCGACTCGGCCAGCGCGGTGATCGAGCGCGGGCAGCGGCCCGAGGTGCTCGTCATCGCGCGCGAACGCCGGCTGCGGCTGTTCATCCGGCCAAGCGAGCGCACGCCCGCCGACCTGCTTGAGCCCGTGCGCGAGGCCGGCGTATCGGCCATGCAATTGGCGGTGCCGACCGATCCCGACGACGTCATCACGGCGGGGCGGCTCGCGGACGCGCTCGTGTCCGACGACTACGCGCGCTGGTGGCTGTTTAACGCGCGCCGCGAAACACCTGCGCCGGCGCGGCCGCCCGTGCCGGCGTTCGGGGCGACGCCATCCCTGCCGCCTCCGGAGCCGAAGACGGTGTTGGCGGACGACGGACCCGATGACGCCGAAGGTTCCGACGACGACCCCGCGGCTGGTGTCGGGCCCAGGCCTGACGCCGCCCAAACGGTGGTGCTCGGCGTGGCGGAGCCTCCGGCATCAGACGAAGGTGCTCACCCGGCGAAGGCCTTCACGCGCGAACCGGGTCCGCGGTTCTGCTGGCGCTGCGCGGGCATCCGCGACTTCGAGCGCCGGGCCGACGCGCTGGTGTGCAGCGTCTGCGGCATCGAGTTTCTCGGATACTGAGGCAGCGGGGCGGAGCCTGATCTGGGCGGCACGGGGACGCGGTGCAAAGATCATACACCCAATCCGTCTTACAGGAGGCAACAGAGGCAAGGGAGGTTTAGTACAGGAGCCGCCTGTAAAACCTGCCTTGTTTTCGCGCTTCTTCGTGCCTCTTAGTGGCCAACCCTGCCTTGGCGGAATTCCGTCCTATCCTGCCTTCATCCGATTCATCTGAGGTAAATAGATCATCTGTATTTAACCTCAGATTACTCAGATTTCGTGGATATGGCTGAGTGGTGGTGGCCACAAAAAGGCACCAAGAGGCACAAAGATGATACACGCAATCGTCCTCACAGGAGGTAACCGAGGCAAGGGAGGTATAATACAGGAGCCGAACCTCTGTTGCCTCCATTATATCCTGTAAAACCTGCTTGGAATTTGGTGGCCCGATCCTTCAAGCCATCAATAGGAGCTCGCAGAGGCCGCAGAGGGTTCGATCACGAGAACCCGAACCTTAGCACCTGAAACTTTATGACCTCAAACCCGGCGCCCTTGGCGCCGCGTCATCCTGTTCAAACCTGCCTTGTTTTGGTGCTTTTTCGTGCCTCTTCGTGGCCAATCCTGCCTTGTTACAACTCCGTCGTATCCTGCCTTTATCCGAGTCATCTGTGGTGAATATATAGATATCGGCTTTTAACCTCAGATATCACCGATTCGGCAGGATGCGTATAGCCACGAAAAGGCACGAAGAGGCACAAAGATGATACACCATCCGTCTTACAGGAGGCAATAAAGGCAACGGAGGGTTAATACAGGAGCCGTTCCTCTGTTCCCTCCCTTATCTCCTGTGAGGCTGCCTTGGAGTTTGGTGGTTCGAATGCTCCAATCATCAACAGGAGCTCGCAGAGGCCGCAGAGGGTTCTATCAGGAGCCCAATCCGACCCCGGCTCGAACCTCTGCGATCTCTGCTGCCTCCTGTAGAAAACGCCTGGGTGTATTTTATCGTGTCTTTTGGTGCCTCTTTGTGGCCAACCCCTGCCTTGAATCTGTATATAGTAAAGGAAAACCCCGGTCCGCGCGGGCGACGCGCGGAGCCGGGGGTGGAGGTGGGAGACAGGGAGGGTGCGGGTTACTGCGGGAGTACGACGGTATCGATCACGTGGATCACGCCGTTGCTCGCGGCGACGTCGGTGCCGATCACGCGGGCGTCGTTCACGCGGATGCCGTCAGCACCGACCGTGAGCGCCAGCTCCTGGCCGTTGACCGTCTTCGCGCGGGAGGTCTTCACGTCGGCGGCCATGACTTTGCCCGGGATGACGTGATAGGTCAGGATCGCGACGAGCTTATCCTTGTTCTCGGGCTTGAGCAGCGACTCGACCGTGCCTGCCGGCAGCTTCGCGAAGGCTTCGTCGGTCGGCGCGAACACGGTGAACGGGCCCTTGCCCTGGAGGGTTTCAACCAGCCCGGCGGCCTTCACGGCCGCGACCAGCGTGTTGAAGCTGCCGGCGCTGGAGGCGACGGCGACGATGTCCCTGGCCGACGTGGCCGAGGCGTAGGAAGCGCTGCCGGCGATGACCGACGTCGCGAGGGCGGAAGCAAGGGCAAGGGTGAGGAGGGATTTCATGGTGGGAACGATGGAGGTTAGTGGAGATGGAGGCCGACCGTGGGGCCGACCTGTTTGCTATCAACGTAGACACCGTGTCTAAGATAGGGCGCGCTGTCAAGGGATTGTCTAAGATTTGTCGGTTATGTCCCTTACCGGTTGTTAAAGAGCAATCTAGATGTGGACAAATCCCAATGTGAGGCCCTTATCCAAAAACTCTGGTTGCCAATCGGATCGAACTGTCTAAGCGGTGTCTAACATGAGCGCCGAGTTTCAGCATCCGATCCAAGTGGTGGTTCGCCGCACGGGCCTGAGTGCCCATGTGATCCGGATCTGGGAGAAGCGGTATGGCGCGGTCGAGCCGGGCCGCACGGCCACGAACCGCCGGCTCTACAGCGATGAACAGATCGAGCGGCTGGTGCTGTTGCGCGATCTGACGCGGGCGGGCCAGAGCATCGGTTTTGTGGCGAAGCAGCCGACCGAGAAGCTGCGCGAGCTGGCAACCGCAGCGGGCGCGGCCGGAGGGGCTTCTGTCGCCGCGGCGTCAGGTGCGACCGCGGCGTTGGCGGGCGGCGGCGGCGCGGCGCGATCGGTGGCTGTGCCGACGGCGGGCGCGACCCCGGCGGAGTTGCTCGAGGACTGCCTGGCGGCGGTGCGCGCGCTCGACGCCCATGCGCTCGAGCAGGGGCTCACGCGGGCGGAGACGGCGCTGGGCGCGCAGGGCATGCTGCGGCGGGTGGTCGCGCCGTTGGCGCAGGCGATCGGGGAGGAATGGCGCGCGGGCGGGATCACGGTCGCGCACGAACATTTCGCGAGCGCGGTGCTGCGCACGTACCTGGCGCAGGCGGCGCGCGGGTTTGCGGCGGGCGGCAGCGAGCCGGTGCTTCTGGTGGCGACGCCCGCGGGGCAGTTGCACGAACTCGGCGCGCTGCTGGTTGCGGCCGTGGCGGCGAACCTGGGTTGGAACGTGACGTATCTGGGTGCCAGTCTGCCGGCGCCGGAGATCGCGGGAGCGGCGCGGCAGAACCGCACGCGTGCCGTGGCGCTCAGCCTAGTGTATCCGGCGGACGACCCGCGGCTGGAGCCGGAGCTGAGCCGGCTGCGCGATCTGCTGCCGCCGGAGGTGCGGATCATCGTGGGCGGCCAGGCGGCGCCGGCGTATCGCCCTGTGCTCGATCGGATCGGCGCGCTGCACGTGGCCGACCTCGCGCAGTTTGCGTCGACGCTGGATCAACTTCGCCTGCCGACGCCGGCGGCGGGCGCGACGCCGCTGGGCGCGCCCGCGAGCTGAGGCAACGCTGAGGCGTCCTTTCGGGCGCGGGGGAACGACCGTCTCACGACCAGCCCCGCGGTGTCAGCGGCGTCGGATCGCGGTCGGCGGCTGACCGCACGCGTTCACGGCATGGCTAGTTCAAGGATCAGCGTTTGCCGCGCTTCCTGCAGATCACGCAGGTCGAGCGCGCGCGCCCGCACCGTCAGCATGTCGCGGCGCGCGTGAAACGCGTAATACATGGTCGGCAGCGACCGTCGGGCGCCGGGTGTGTAGATCATCTCGTGCAGCGCCTTCTGGGTGTCGCGATAAGCAAGCCACGAACGCTGCGAGCGAACCAGGAGCGCCCGGTCCTCGGCGTTGAGCCGGCCTGCCAGCGTCTGCGCCGCGGCCTCCATCTCCCGTTCCCAACGCTCCTCGAACTGGCGGTAGAGTTCGGCGAGCGCGGTGTCGGGCCCGCGTCCCTCGATCTCGACGGCAAACGCCCGGTCCAGCGGGCCGGGTTTGATGGGATCAGTGGCGAGCTCAGGCGCCAGCAGCGGCGCGGGCGGCTCGGGGGCCAGCAGCGCCGCCCCGCCGACTCCGGCGAGCACGCCGGCAACGAACATGATCCACGGCGCCCAGCGGCGGAACCCGGTTGCAGAAGGTTGCATGCCTCCTTTGAGGCCCCGGCGGGCGCGTCTCTGACAACCGGTTAGGCGACCTTCTCCTGCGATTCAGACGGCGCGGCTCACCGCGGCGTTCCTGCCGAGACCGCCTGCTCCGGCTTGATGATCCCGGCCCAGCCGCCGCCTTCCGCCAGTTGGAGCCGCAGGCGCGTCTGGTTCGTGACCCGTTGCGTCGATCGCACGAAGTCCTCGGCGTAGCGGTCGGCATTCACCCCGTCGGCCCATTGCGTCAGCACGAACGGTCCGGCGGGCAGGAAGGAGAGGTCGACCTCAAGCTCGCGCCGATTCCAGTCGGTGATGGCCCCGACAAACCACGTGTCGCCGCTCCGGCGCGCCAAGACGACGTAGTCGCCCAGGCGCGCATCGAGCACGCGGGTTTCGTCCCACACGGTCGGCACGGCGCCCAAGAAGGACATCGTTTCCGGCTCGCGACGGTACTGCGTGGGCGAATCGGCGAGCATCTGCAGCGGGCTTTCAAACACGACGTACAGCCCGAGCTGGTGGCACCGCGTGCCCTGGCTCATCGGCCGGTCAAAGGCCGGCGCGAACTCCTTGCGCGCGGCGTTGCGCATCGCCCCCGGGGTGTAGTCCATCGGACCGACAAACATCCGCGTGAACGGGAGGGTCACATCGTGCTCGGGATCGGTGTAGCTGCTCCACTTGCACCACTCGAGGCCGCGAACGCCCTCGGTGGAGATCAAGTTTGGCCAGGTGCGGGTCATCGACGCCGGACGCACCGCGCCATGGAAATCCACCAGCAGGTGACGCTGGGCCGCCTCGCGACAGACTTCGTGGTAGAACCGGATCAGCGCCTGATCGTCCCGCTGCATGAAGTCCACCTTCAGCCCGCGCACGCCCCACCGGCTGAACTGGTCGAGCGCCGGCTGGAGCTGGTCGGCCAGTGTTTTCCACACCACCCAGAGGATGATCCCGACGCCTTTCTGTTTTCCGTAGGCGACCAGTTCCTCGACGTTCATCTCGGGCACGACGGCGAGCACGTTGCCCAGCCGGTACCAGCCTTCGTCGAGGATGATGTAGTCGAGGTGATTCTCGGCGGCGAAATCAATGTACTCCTTGTAGGTGCGCGTGTTGATGCCGGCCTTGAAATCGACGTGCGCCAGGTTGTTCGCGTTCCACCAGTCCCAGGCGACCTTGCCCGGTTTGATCCACGCGGTGTCCGTCACGCGCGACGGTGACGCGAGCAGGTAAACCAGCGGATTCACCAGCATGTCGCCGTCGCGCTGGGCCACCCCGAGCACGCGCCACGGATAGGTGCGCGTGCCAGGGGTGACGGCGATATAGTCGGCCGACTGGGTGACGCGAAGGTCGCGATCGCCCTCCAGCCGCTCCTGCAGCGCCACGGGCGGAAACGTCGCGGCGAGGCCGGCGCGACCGGTGCCCCGCAGCCACAGCCCGGGGTAGTCCTCCACGTCGGCGTCGGTGATCATGATCTTCACACCGCGGGCGGCCACGACCGCGGGGATGCTCGCCAGGTTGTGCCGCGTGAGGTCGGCCATGGCCCGCGGTTGGAACAGCCGCTCGTTGTGGGAGTAGAAGCTCGCCTCTTCGGGAAAGTACACCGGGGCGTCGGCGGCAAAATTGAACGCCGCCTCCTCGGCGAGGACCTTGATCTCGCGCTGCGGCAGGGTTGTTTCCCAGCGGTAGGCCACCCCTTCGTTGTAGGCGCGGAACACGACGCACGCGGAGGCGTGCACCGGCACGCGCAGCTCGTTGTAACGCTCCGGCAGCACGGCGGCCTTCTGCCGGACCGGCGGGTTGACCGTGCCGGCGAAGCTCCGGCGCGCCACGGCCCCGACGGTCGGCTGCACGCCGAACGTCACGCCTTCCAGCTGCAGCGAAAGCGTCGCGCGCTGCAGCACGGGCACGTGGTTGACGATCACGTCGTACCGCAGCCGATCGGTGGCGTGGAGCTGTACCTCGATCTGTCCATCCGGAGACTCCAGGCTCAAGGGCGGCGGTTCCGATGCGGCGAAGACGGGAGCAGCGAGCAACAGGGCGCAAAGCCCGGCGATGCGGGAGATTCGCTTCATGGGGCAAAGGGGGTTGCGAGGGGGCAGGGCGCCCGCGCCGGTCAGTCGTTGGCGGCGCCCCGTGCACGCCCGGATTTACTGTTGCCGCGCCTTCGGCTGCTTGCGGTCGCCGAAATCCTCGGCGCCCTGCTGCGGCGGACCGCCGATATTCGGCGCATTCCGGGTGGGGATGAAGGCCCGGAGCTGCTCCATCCGGGCCCGCTGCGCGGGATCGGTTGCGAGGTTCTTCCATTCGTTCACGTCCGCATGCTCGTCGTAGAGCTCCTCGTCGCCGTTGGCGTAACGGATGTAGCGCCAGCCGTCGTTGCGCACGGCGTGGTTGTTGTACTGGTACGTGATGAGGGCGGGGGTGTCCCAGGCCGCGTGCGGATCGGCGAGGAGCGGCTTCACGCTGCGCCCCTCGAGGTGGGCGGGCGTGGGAATGCCGCAAAGATCGGTGAGGGTGGGATAGAGGGACATCAGGTCGACGGGGCGATCGCACACGCTGCCCGGCTTGGTCAGGCCCGGCACGAGCCAGATCAACGGTGTGCGCGTGGCCTCCTCCCACAGGGCGAATTTCCGCCAATGGTGCTTCTCGCCCAGGTGCCAGCCGTGGTCGCCCCACAGGCACACGATGGTGTTGGCGGCATAGGGCGACTTCTCCAGCGCCTCGAGCAGCCGGCCGATGTTCATGTCGGTGTACGCAGTTGCGGCCAGGTAACCGCGCACGGCCTCCTTCCAGCGGCCTGACTTCTGCACGCGCGCATGATCGCCCTCGGGCTGCGCCATCCGCACGCCCGCCGGCGGGATGTCGTCGAGGTCCGACTCGAGGTACGGTGGCAGTTCGATCTCATCCAGGGGGAACAGGTCGTAATACTTCCGCGGCACGTTCCACGGCATGTGCGGCTTGTGCAGGCCGATCGCCAGGAAGAAGGGTTTGTCGTGGGGCTTCTTCAGCTCCTCGATGCCGTAGTCCGTGATGTGGTAATCGTTCAGCTCGTCGTCGCGGCAGTCCAGCGGGGCGAACCTGATTCCGCCGATGCCCGTGCTCACGCCGGGCGGCACCGCGGGCAGGCCGCCTTCCTTCTCGAGGTAATCATCCCACTCACTCCGGCGCGGGTAGTACTCGTGATAGATCTTGCCCGCGCCGCACACGTAATAGCCCGCCCGGCGCAGCGTCGTTGTCAGCATCTTGTCCTCCGAGATGACCCGCCGCCAGTCGTTGTTGTTTTCGTACACCCCGCTCGTGTTGGGCCGGAGGCCGGACATCAGCGCGGCGCGCGACGGGTTGCAGCTCGGCGAGGCGCAATACGCGCGGGTGAAGACCGTGCCCTGGCGCGCCAGCCGGTCGATGTTGGGCGTCTTGGCCTGGCGATTGTGGCCGAGATAGCCGGTCCAGTCGCGCAGATCGTCCACCGAGATGAACAGAATGTTCGGGCGCGCGGCGGCTGCGGCCGGCGGGGTCGGCGGGATGGCGGCCGGGGCGGTGGCGGGGGCGGCGAGCGCAAACGGCGCCGGGAGGGCCAGCAGGAGGAAGCTGCGACGAAGAACGTGGGCGAGGCGCATGGTGAATCAGGAAAGGGGGGTGGAGTCGGCCGGTGTTGGCGTCGGCGTGACCGTGGGGGTGCGGTATTCGCGTTCGATGGACTTGATGAGCCACAGGGCGGGGATCGTAGCTCCGGCGCAGAGGGAAGTGCCGAGCCAGGGAGAACCGAGCAGCATCGCGCCGAAGCCGAACAACAGCGCCCCCGCGACCACCAGGCCGGCGACGTAGCGCACGAGATCGCGGGCGAACCGGTCCTGGATCGTGACGTCGGGGCAGCGACGGGCGACCGGCCCCCACCAGCCGTAGGGGCGCACGCGCCGGTAGAAGGCCTCGAGCGTGGCGAACGGTTCGGGCCGGGTCAGCGCCATGACGACGAGCCAGAGCGCGGTGGTCGTCACCAGCGTGGCGATGAAGGTGAGCCCGTACGTGTCGTCGGCGGTGTGCGCGCCGAGCGCCGCGCCCGCGCGCTGGATCCAGACCCCGCCGGGCCCGGAGGTGAAGAGCAACGTGACCGGGAGCGCGAGGACCTGAGCCGCCAGATCGGCCCATCCGTTCACGCGCCACCAGAACCAGCGGAGGAGCATCACGAGCCCGCTCGCGCCCACGATCGTGATCGCGATCTGCAGCAGCCGCAGGATCTGGTCCGACGCCAGGGCGATCCAGGTGCCGACGATCGCGGTCACCAGCATGGTGGCGCGGATCGCCCACACGTAATGGCGCTCGGAGGCGTCCTTCACCACGAACGGCCGGTAGAAATCGTTCACGAAGACGACCCCGGCGTTGTGCAGCGCATTGCCGACGCAGCTCATGAACGCGACCAGGAAGCCGGCGAACATCAGCCCGCGCCAGCCGGCCGGCATGTAGGTCTTGATCAGGTGCGGGTAGGCCAGCTCGCTCGGCAGCGAGACATCGGCGAGGAGCACGAGCGAGGCGAGCCCGCAGACATACCAGGGCCAGGCGCGCACAAAGTAGTGCGTGACCATGCGCCACAGGCCCGAGAAGACGGCCTGGCGCTCATCCTTGATGGCGAGGAAGCGCTGGTTGAGCCCGTTGTCGCCCGCCACGCTGGCGAGCGGCTGGATGAGGAAGAAGACCAGCAGGGAGATGCCGGTCTGCGGCGCGATCGAGAGCAGCCGGGCCCGGCCCTCCGCGGCGAACGCCTCGCGCAGTCCGGAACCATAGCCGACCTCGCGCAGCACGAAAAACATCAGCACGTACGAGCAGAGAATCACGATCAGGAACTCGACCAGGTCGCCGGCCACCACGCCCCGCAGCCCCGAGGTCACAGAGTAGCTGAGGGCAAGAGCGAGCGCGCCGGTGACGATCAGCAGCTCGGGCGAAACCTGCATCCCGAACAGCGGCACCGGCTGCTGCAGGTCGAGCAGGACCCGGCAGATCTTGATCATCGCCAGCAGGCCGAGCGCGAGGCTGATGGTGCTGCCGAGCAGCGTGGCAAAGACCATCGACCAAATGCGTCCGAGCTGCCCGCCGCGCCCGTGATATCGGATGTGGTAGAACTCGACGACGGTGTTCACGCCGGTGCGGCGCCAGAGCCGCGAGAACACCAGCGAGTGCCAAACGACCGCGAGCACCTGCGACCAGTAGAACCAGGCGCCGCCCAGGCCCTCGCGCCGGATTTTCGCGCTCTGATGGAGGGGACTGTCGCAACTGGTTGCGCCCGCCACCATGGCCGCGCCGCCGAGCCACCACGGCAGGGTGCGGCCTCCCAGGATGAACTCCGAGGAGTTGCGGCCTGCCCGCCGGGCCGAAAAGAAGCCTGCAACCAGCAGCAGCATGACGGCCGCGCCGATGACGACGTAATCGATGGAAACCATGGGCTCGCAGCGTTCGGAAATGGCGTCGGCCGGTTACGGGCTCGGCGGAAAACGGCGATTCTTGCCCTCGAAACGTTCGTACGTCTCCCACACCTCCGGGTCGCGGCCGAGGCGTGAGTCGCCGGTGCGCTTCATTTCGGCCAGCAGCTCAGCTCGCAACTGTTCCAATACGGCGGCGTGCTGCGGATCGCCGGCCAGGTTGTGCAAGCATCCCGGGTCGGCGGTGATGTCGTACAATTCCTCGAGCGGGCGTTTGTCGACGGCGAGGTGCAGGTAGCGTTGCAGGGTCGCATCGACGCCCTCGGCCCGCAGCGACTCCAACGTCGGTCCGGGGTCGATGTCGTGATACGAGCCGCCCATTTTGCCCAGCTCGCCGTTGTCGTTGTACTCCTGCGGATCGCCGGCCGGCCACCAATCGGGATGGAGGTTCCGGAGATAGAGATAGTGCTCGGTGCGCACGGCGCGTTGGGGGTAGCCGTGATTCTCGAATCGCGAGGAGGAGTGGCGTTCGCGCGAGGCGAACGCATGGCGTTGCGGCGCCGGGCCGTTGCGCGCCAGCCACGGCAGCCAGCTCGTGCCGACCGGCGTGTTGCCGGCGGCCGGGGCGACGCCCGCGGCGTCGAGCACCGTGGCCGTCAGGTCGACGAACGGCATGACGGCGTCCTCCTGCCGGCCTTGCACGAATCGCGCGGGCCAGCTGATCGCCAGGGGCACGTGAATGCCGTACTCGTAGGCGTTGGCCTTGGCGCGTGGGAAAGGCATGCCGTTGTCCGACGTCACGATCACGAGGGTGTTCTCCAATTCCCCCCTTTCCTCCAGCAGGCGCAGCATCTTCGCGAGCTGCGCATCGAACCACTCGACCTCGGCGAGGTAGTCCGCGATGTCCGACCGCACCGCGGGGGTGTCGGGGAGAAAGGGCGGCACCGGAATCTCCGCCAGGTTCTTGCCGGCGCGCACGCCGGAGCCCGGATCGTATTTACGGTGCGGCTCCTGCGCACCGTACCAGAAGCAGAAAGGCTGGTCCTTCGGCCGCGCGGACAGAAACGCCGCAAAATTGGCGGCATAGTCGATTTCGCTGATCGCATCGGACGGACGCTGCGCGACCTTCCGCTGCTGGAACTCCGGTCCCGCCGGGTTGTGCGTCCGCCCGCTGGCCTTCCAGCTCCCGGGGCCCCAGCCCTTGCCCGTCATGCCGACGAAGTAGCCGTGCTGGGCCAGCGTGTCGGGAAAGGTCTCGAATTTCCGCGGGAAGGAACTGGCGTGGGTGCCGGCCTGCTCGAGCATCCACGGGTGCATCCCGGTCAGGAGCGCCGCGCGCGACGGCGAACAGCCCGGCGACGGGCAGATCGCGTTGCGAAACAAGGTGCCCCGGGATGCGACGCGATCGAAGGCGGGCGTCTGCACCTGTTTGCAGCCGTAGGCCGAGGCATGGGGCCAGCTTTGGTCGTCGCTAATCGCAATGAGGACGTTGGGCCGGGCGCCGGGAGGCGCCGCCAGGGCGCGCGCCAGGGTGAAAGCGAACAGCAGCGCCAGCGCGGGCAGGATATGCCGCCGGCGCGGCAGGGAGGGGAAGCAACGAATCATGGGGTGGTGGGAGAAAGTGACGTAGCCGGCGGGAACTCGATTACGATGTTACGCAGTGGCAACGGCCCGATGTTGGTGAGCGCCTCGTGGATCGCCGGCTCGGTGATGAATTTCACGGTGCCGGGAACCTGGGCATACACCTGCCCGCTGGTTGCCCGCAGCTCGGTGGCATTGATCACCACGACGAGCCGCGTGGCATGGGTGTGGGCGGGTCGGGAATCGCCCGGCAGGAGCTGCTCCTCGTAGACGAAGAAGTCTGGCGCGGTGGACCGCAGTACGTTCTTCACCGGGGCAATCGGATGCGGTGCCGCCCGGCCGGGGGGGTGACTGGAGGGGATCCGCACGTCGAGATACGCCGCGCGCGCCGGTGCCTGCCATCGCTGGCCAGGAGTGATGAGCACGACGTCGCCGCGCCGCAGCGCGCGTTTCGCCCCGTTGAGTTCCGCGTCGAAATCCGACTCGGCGATGATTACGTGCCGGTCGCGCGACGGAAATGCAACGGCCCCTCCGCGGCGCACTTCGACCCAGGCATTGGTCGGCAGCGCGGCCCCGCTGGGCGGCGTGAGCTCGCGCGACAGATCGGCGTTTGCCCACCGCGCGACAAAGCCCACCCCGAGACCCGCGAGGATGACGGTGGCGCACAGCAACGTGCGCTTCCACCGGCCCGAAGCGGGCGCCGCGGGTGTCGCCGTCATCGCCACTGCAGGATCAGGGTTCGCGGACCGCCGCAGGGCAGCGCGATCTCCAGCCGGCCCGCGGCTCCGTGCTGCCAGGAGACCGGCCTGCCGTCGCAGAACACCGCGGCGGGTTCCTGCGCGCTCCAGCCCAGGAAGCGTCCGCCCTCACGCAGTTGCACGCGCACTTCGGTGGCGCCGCGCCATTCGCGCCGCACGATCGCGCCGGTGCTGTTCAATTTGTCGGCGAGGCCGAGGGCGGCGAAGGCGTTTTCCACCGGGGCCAGCGAGACGAGCTCCCATTCACCTTCGGCGAGGGCGACCGGAATCGAGTCGGCGGAATCGATCCGGCAGACGCGGTTCGCGCGGTGCACGAAGGCCGCGCACGGGCCCGCTGCGAGGGTGGGCACGTCGGCAATGCCGACGGTTCCGGTGATCGGCGGCCGCGTTCCCGATGCGTGATATTGCGCGTTGAAGACCCCGACGACGCCGCAGTCCCGGTTCGTGTTGAAGACCTTCAACAGGACGGGCTCGCGCGTGGGATCGGCAAACAGGCAGTCGGGTGAGGGACGGGCAATGGAGTCGGGGCGGAGCACACTCCCATCGGAAAGCACCAGCTTGCGCAGCAGCTCAAAATCGTGCGCTCCGGGCTTGTCGGAAACATAGATGGGACCGCCGGCGACGGCGCGGGCCGCGGCGTGGTAGGCGCCCGCCGGATGCCCGGACTGAAACATGTCCCAATCGGGCAGGACGAACTCCCCGAACCAGAGCGCCACCTGGGCGTTCGTGAACAGGTGGTGGCCGTGCGCGTCCGGCCGCTGCGGCCAGAAATCGTCCGAGGTCCGCATCAGCACGCTGTGGCGCATCAGGTATACACCCTCCGAGGTCACCGACATGCAGTTGATGAGCCGCCCGTCGAAATGCGTGTGCACCGAGCGCTCGAGCCCTTCGCGGTAGGCGCGCGCCAGCACGACGCGTCCGCCCTGGCCGGTCGATACCGCTTCCAGCGTCGCCTGGTTGTCGACCTTCACGCCGTCGACGCCCTGCGCGGCGATTGACCGATGGTAGTCGTCGAAGAACCGGCCGATCTCGCTGGCCGCCGGCACGCCGGCGGTCGCGCCCCACGGCGCGACATCCCAGTCGTGCTTGGTGCGGGGCACGCCGGCCGGGAAGGACCGCGTCACATCCCGCGTGCCGTAACCCGGCAGCGCGGCGTCCGCCACGCCGCCCCAGTATCCCAGCAGCGCGTGCCAGACCAGCAGGCGTTTGATGCCGAAGCGTGTCTTGGTCGCGTTGACCAGGGCCGCCAGCCCCTCGGGAAAACGGTCGTTGCTGGCGAACCCCGACAATCGTTCGGCCCCCTCCGGCGGCTTTGCCACGGTCTGCCAGCCATCATCCAGGAGGAGAAAGCGCGGTTGCACGCCGCCGGCCGCAAAGGAGGCGAGCCCGGCAAGCACCTTTTCACTGGAGACGTCCTGGTAGAACGCGTCCCAGGTGCACCAGCCGAAGTCGTCGATGAAGTCGGGCAGCGGCTTCTCCAGGCGCAGCCGGCCGGCGCCGAGCCGGTGGGTGACGGCGCGCGCCGCCGCGGCGGTGAGCGCGTACGGGTCGCGTCCCATGGCAATGAATACGGCGGTGCCGTGGTCGACCGGCACCGCCTCGTCGCCGGTGTCGGCCACCAGGCGCAGGCCGGTTTCGTCTCCGGCGAGCGAATACCGCGTCGTCGGGCCGAGCAGTGGCACCACAAGCACGAAACGCTGGGGGCCGACCTGGGCGAGCACCCAGAGCGTCTCCCGTTGCACTTGGCTCGTCGCGGTGCCGACGACGGGTGCGACCCAGAACGGGGCGTTGCGCGCTCCACTGGTGAAGCGCTGCAGGCCGACGAGTTGCCCAAGCGGGCACTCCAGCGTGGCCCGCGGCGCCGGCCAGGTGACCTGAAGGAAGACGCCGACCCCGAGCGGGTCGGGCTCGACGGCAAACGTTGGCGGCACCTGGGCCAGGACCCGGGTGTGCTCCAGCTGGAGAATCCCGCCGTCGAGCGTCCCCAAGGGGACATCGACTTGAGCCGAGGGCGGGGGGACGTTGGAAAGCTCGAGCATACGCGAAAAGAGTGGTGAGGGCTGGGGCGGAGCGTTGATCGGCGGCCGGCTATTTCGGCTGGATCAATTCACAGCCGGCGAGGAGCACGGCGCCGCGCCCGTGCAGGTCGTCGTCGGGCCGGCGGCGATTGAGGTAGTAGTCGAGCTTGAGGCTGATGCCCGTGCCTTCGCCGGTGCCGTTGACGGCGCCCGCCGGCGTGACCTTCGTGCGCGCGATGCTGGCGTACGCCCGCTCGGCGGCCCGGCGATACTCCGGGGGCAGCCACCCGCGGTGCGCGCCGCGGGCGAAGCAGTAGGCGAACATCGCCGTGCACGAGGTTTCCTCCCAAGTCTCGGGCCGATCGAGGATCTGGCGCCAGCAGCCGCTCTCCCCCTGCAGCCGCGCGATGCCCGCGGCGTGGCGACGAAAGACCGCCAGCAGGTCCGCGCGCGCGGGATGATCCTCGGGCAGCGCCGACAAGGTCTCCACGGTTGCGACCATGGCCCAGCCGTTGGCCCGTCCCCATTTGAACGGCGAAGCCTCGCGGCGCACCACGCTGTAGCCGTGGAACCACACGCCGTCGGCGTCCTGCAGGCGTGCCGCCATGTTCAGAATCTGCCGCGCGGCGTCGGTGCGGTGCTGCGGCTTGCCCGTGAACGCCGCGTAGCGGACGAGGAACGGGCACGACATATAGAGATCGTCCGCCCAGATCGTGCCCAGCGGCCAAAGCTTGTCTTCGTCCGTCATGGCCGGTCGCCAGAACGTGCCGTCCTCCAGGCGTTCCTGGCGATGGACGATCCATTCCGCGATGCGCGCCACAAGGCGGCGGTCGGCCGGCGTCACGTCCTGGGGATGGCGGAGGAGGTTCTCCAGAATCTGCGCGCCCATTGCCCCGCAGTTGTCGAGATTGCCGAGGCGCAGGAGGCCGCCGGCCGGAACGTCGCGGGCCTCGATAAAGGTCTGCCACTCGCGACTGGCCCCGGCCTCCCGCTCCACGGGCTCGATCCAGGCGAGATAGCGCGCGACTGCCTGATTATGCGCGGCAACCCACTTCCCGAGCGCCGGGTCGCCGAGCGTCTCGGATGCCCGGAGGACCCCGTAAAGCGTGACCCCCCAGGAGTAGTTCCAGCCCAGGCCGGTCGGCGGCCGCGCAGACCGGACCTCCGCCACGCTGCGAACGGCAGCATAGTCGCCGTCGCGGACCGGCCCAAACTGCGCCGGTTGGTGCCGTGACACGCGGGCCACGGTCTCGCGGGCGAGGGCGACCGGATCCGGCTCGGCCGCCGGTGCCGCCACGGCCGCGGCAAGGACGAAGACGAGGGCGCAGGAGCGCGGGGACAGATGGGCAAGGAGCCGGGGAGGGGTCGGCATGGGGAAAGAGAGAAATCAGCGCGCTGCCTGGACCCAGCTGTTCCAGTCGGCTTCGACGCCGAAGCGCAGCGTGGCAGCGCCGGTTTGGGCGGCGCCCACGTCGGGGGCCGTGGTAAAGCCATCGTTGAAACCGGGAAGCGGCTCGGCCGCGCCTTGGCCCGGCGACCCGGCAGCGAGCGGGGCGGCTCCGGCGGGGAGAACCGTGGCCGCGGTGTAGCGGGGCGCAGCGAGAATGCCGTGCGCCTCATACCCGGCGCGTCCCTCGATCACGCCGGTGAGCAGGTCATGGTCGTAGTCGTTCGTCAGGTTGTGCGGCGGATCCTTGATCGCGTCATTCTTCGGCAGGCGCACGTCGAGGAGGTTGTTCCGCGCGACGACCTGACGGAGCAGGAGCTTGGACTCGGTGACGAAGATGCCGTGCATGGCCCCGGCGCGCTGCCCTGCATGCAGCGGCTGGCCGATCGTGTTATGGAAGAGGTACACGCGGCCGTTGACGAAGTGCTCGAACCGGGCCGGCGCCCCGAGCTTGAACATGCCGCCGCCGTGCGGATAGGGACCGCGTGGGTCGCGGGCGTCGGGAGGATCGCGCCGGGTGAGCCCGGAGACGTTGCGGAACACGTACAACGGGCCGAGCGATGTGCTGGCCAGGCCGAACGCCATGAAGGTCTGGTCGATGAAGTTGCCCCAGATCCGCACGTTCATGTCCGCACCTTCGGCCTCGATGCCGTCGTCCCAGACATTCGCGATGCGGTTGCCGTAGATGTCGGAGTCGCGGTTGGGAAACCCGGCGAAGCCGCGGTTTTCCCAGGCCCCCATGCCATCGTTGAACCCGTGCTCCTCGTCCGAATAGATCTCGTTGTAGCGGAGGACGTGATTGCCGGCGGACTCGCCGAACACGATGCCCTGCGGCCCCTGCGGATGGCCGTTCTCCACCGTGTCCGGTTCGCCCTTCGCTCCCCAGCTGTTGGCGGCGGAACGGGGATGATGAATCCGGCAGCGCTGAACCACGACGCGGGCGAGCTGGCGTGATTCCGAGTAGATCCCGGCGTGATAGTTCTGGCCAAACTTGGCCGCGCCCTCGCGCTTGTTCGTGCCCCAGCCCGAGATGTCGCACGCCTCGATGACGACATCGGTGACGTCGCCGAGCACGATGCCGTGGCGGCGCGCGCCGCGGATGATCGCGCCGCGGAGGATCACATGCGATGCGCGGACCTCGATGGCGGCGTCGGCAGTGTCCGCCACGTCCCATGCCGCCACGGTGCCGGGGGCGGCCTCGTACAGGACGTAGCCTTCGGCGGGCGAACCGCCCTCGGTGATGACGAGGGGCGCCCCGTGCGTACCGGGCGGGAGGACGTGCCGGGCCTTCACCTTGAACTGCTCCTCCCAGGTGCGCGCCGGCACCACGACCGGCGGGCCGCCGGCCGGCGTGAGCCTTACCTCGTAGCTCGTACCCGGCCGCAGGTTGACGAGGCTGCCACGGTATTCGCGGGAGTGTTCGGGCACGCCCGGATGATCAGTGGCGTCGAACCAGAGGGGCAGCGCGGCGTGCCAGGTGTCCGTGCCGGCGATCCGATACGCGAGCGCGCAGCCGGCCGGGTCGGCAGGTGGTGTATCGGGTTTCCAGTACACACTCAGGCAGTGAAACGTGGGCACGATCTGCGGCCCGGCGGCGTAGGCGCGAGGCGTCACGCTGCCCAGCGCGAGCGCGAGCGGGGCGAACAGCAAAGGGGCGGAGGAACGCAGGCAGCGGGGGAACATGATGAGGGGCGGAAGGGGATGGCGCCGGGGCGCCACGGACAAAGGCGCAATCCGCGGCGCAACAAAAGCCGGTGCCGGTGCAAGCCGTTGCCCTGCGACCGCACCGCGCGCGGTTTTACCGGCGCTGGACGGGGCTTACGTGAGGGGCGCGAAGTCCGACGGCTCGACCCAGTCGCAGTACGGCGCCTCGCCGCGCTGCCACTTCTCGTAGAAGCCGCGCATCTCCGGGCGCGCCACGAGGTAGGCGTCGAACACCGCGCCGCGCCCGTTCACCCGCGGGTCCGCGGTCTCGCGCAAGGTTGCGAACAGGCGGTCGCGCAGCCGATCGCGGATGGCGGCATGTGCCGCATCCGGCGCGAGATTCTCGAGGCAATCCGGGTCGCGGCGCAGATCGTACAGTTCCTCCGCCGGGCGTTTGCCGAAGCACAGCTCCCAGTGCCGGCGGCCCGCCGGGTCCAGCCGGTGCTGCAGGATGTGGGTCTTGGTCGGCGACCCATCGCAGTTCAGGTACCCGGTCTCCGGGTTGCACGCCGGCCACCGGTCGGGCTCGAAGTTGCGCAGGTAAACCCAGTCCCGCTCGATGATGCCCCGGACTGGATAGCCGACGTCGCCCGGCCGGCCGATATCGTGCCGCTCCTGCCCGATGTACACCGCGTCGCGCGGCACCGCCGGAGCGTGCCCGGCCAGGAGTTCCCCGAGGCTGCGCCCCGCGGGCGGCGCCATGCCGACGGCGGAGGCCTCGAGCCCCGCGGCCTGCAGCAGGGTGGGCGCGATATCCACGTGGCTCACAAAGTCGGATACGATGCGTCCGGCGCCGGCGATCCCCGCGGGCCAGCGGATCGCCAGCGGCACGTGGGTGCTGAAGGGGTAGGGCTGACCCTTGGCCCGCGGAAAGGGCATCGCGTGGTCCGAGGTCACGACGACGATCGTGTTGTCCGCCGCGCCGGTGCGATCCAGCGCCGCCAGCATCCGTCCGAGGTGCCGGTCGAAGTGCTCCACGGCAAAGCCGTAGTCGAGCAGGTCGTGGCGCACCGTGTCGTTGTCCGGCCAATACGCCGGCACCCGCTCAATTTCCTCCGGGCGGCGGCCGCCGCGCCGGGCGCCGGAGCCGGGTTCGTACGCGCGGTGGGGGTCGGAGGAACCGTACCAGAAGCACCAGGGCCGGCCCGCCGGCGCCGCCGCCAGGAAATCCTCAAAATTGGCCGCGTAGTCGCAGCGATTCATCCGGGGCGAGGGCGGTTCGCAGGTGCGGGCGTCGAAGGCGCGGCCCACGAGCCGGCGCGGGCTCCCATCCGCCTGGAGCGCCACGCCCGGCGCCCAGCCCTTGTTGGTGCTGCCGGTGAAGTAGCCGCTCTCCTCCAGGACCTCGGGGTACACCTTGAACTCCGGGGGGAAAAACCCGGCGTGATTGCCGGCTTCCTTGAGCTGCCAGCTATGCAGTCCGGTCAGCAGCGTCGCCCGCGACGGGGCGCATTTCGCGTTCACCGTGTAGGCCTGGGAAAAGAGCAGGCCCTCCCGCGCGACGCGGTCGAACGCCGGGGTGTCGACCCACGGGCAGCCGTAGGCGCCAGCGTGGCCGAACGACCAGTCGTCGGTGATCGCGAAAAGGATGTTCGGACGCGGGGTGGGCATCGGCGCGAGTGTGGTGAATCCAGCCTGAGAGAAAAGCGGCCCCGCGAGCAAACCGTTGCCTTGAGGCGAATCTGGGCCCATGTGCCGGTGGCCCCATGAAAGCGAAACCCAACTACGCGACCGGTCTGCTGGTCCCGAACCTTGAGGCGGTGGCGCGGGCGGCCGGGGTTTCCGTCAGCACCGTGTCCCGCGCGTTGCGCAACCATCCGAAGATCTCGACCGCGACGCGGCAGCGGATCCACGAGATCGCCACGCGCCTCGGGTATCGGCCGAATCCCTACGTGCACGTCCTGATGTCGCATGTGCGGCAGGCCCGGACGGCCCCCTATGCGGCGACCTTCGCGTGGCTCGACCGCGCCGCGAGTCCGGATGCGTGGCGCGACATCCACGTGCAGCGTTTGTTCTACGAGGGCGCGGTGGCGCGGGCCGAGCAGCTCGGGTTCAAGATCGACCGCATTTATTGCCGGACCCCGGGGATGAGCCGCACGCGGCTGGCCTCGATGCTGCTCGCGCGCGGGATTCACGGCGTGCTGTGCACCGCCGACGAGCCGAATGCGCGCCTGCTGGAGTTGCCGCTCAACCCGGCGTCGTTCGCGGTGGCGACGATCGGCTGCCGCTTCGTGGATCCGGACCTGCATTTCAGCACGAACGATCAGTTTGCCTCCGCGGCGACGGCGCACCGCCAGCTCCGGGCGCTCGGCTACAGGCGGGTGGGATTCGTGACGACCCGCGAGCACGAGGAGATCGTCGATTTCCGATTCTCGGGGGGGTATCTCTCGGCGGTCGCCGGCGAAAACAAGCAGGGCACCATCCCGATTCTCTTCCACCAAACCGGCGCGACGGCGGCCCTGCGCGAGTGGCTGCGGCGCCACCGGCCCGACGCGTTGCTGGTGGTCGGGAACATCGACGTCGTCCGGCTCACCAGCGACGCCGGCTTGCGCGTCCCCGAAGATATCGCCGTGGCCGTGCTCGACTGGCACAAGGGGCTCCGGGACATCGCGGGCATGGACCAGGATCATGCCCGGGTCGGCGCCGGGGCCGTCGATCTGGTGGTGTCGCAGATTCGCCGCAACGAGTTCGGCATCCCCGTGCATGCGCAAGGCGTGATCGTGGAGAGCCGCTGGGTGGCGGGAGCGAGTGCTCCGCCGCGGTGAGCGGCGCGCGCTGGGCAACGGTTTGCCCTGTGTCATCGTTGCCAATACCGCCGGGCGAAACATGCCGTTGGCGCGCCCGGCATGGTTGCTTTGCCGGCCCCTGCCCCTCCCGGCCCGCCGGCCTTCGCCCGTGGCGCCAAGCCCCCAACCGAACTTCCCCATGACTCCAATTCTGACTCCGCGGTCGTCTGTTCCCACCTGGATGGCCGCTGCGTGGCGCCAGGCCGCGGCGGCCGCCGCCGTCGCGCTGCCCCTGATTTCGCTGCACGCGCAGGTCCCGGCCGCCAAGGACGCGCCCGAAGAGATCGTCCAGCTCACGCCGTTCACGGTGACCGGCCAGGACGACCGCGGCTATCAGGCGCAGAACAGCCTCGCCGGTACCCGCCTGCGGACCGACCTGCGTGACATCGCCGCGCCGATCAGCGCCTTCACCCAGCAGTTCCTGCGCGATGCCGCGATCACCGACACCTCCGACCTCGCCGGTTTCATGCTCAGCACCGAGTACGACCTCTCGGAGGACTCGGCGGCGAACATGAACAGCATCAAGGGCGACGCACGGCCGATCCGCATGCGCGGCATCGTCCTCACGAACGGCACGGCCTCGCCTTCGGTCAACTTCTTCAAGATCGATGGCCGGCTCGATACCTTCAGCCTGGAGCGCCTGGACCAGGCCCGTGGGCCCAACGCCATTCTCTTCGGCCTCGGCACCGCGGCGGGGACGGTGAACGCCACGACGAAACGGGCGCGGTTCGACCGGAACAGCGGCGAAGTCGCGATCGCGGGCAAGCGCTGGGGCGGCCTCCGCACCGAGGCGGACTACAATCAGATCATCATTCCGAAGCGGCTCGCCCTCCGCGTGGCCGCGGTGCGCGACGACCAGGACAGTTGGCGCAACTTTGAGTACAACAACAGCGAACGGTACTTCGGCACGATGAAGCTCAAGGTGGCTGCGAAGACCGAGGTCGATTTCGAAGTCGAGCACGGCAACGTCGACAAGGCGACCCGCCGGGTCTGGACGGCGTACGACGCCTACACGCCCTGGCGCGACGCCGGCATGCCCCTCGCGACCAAGGCCACGGCCGGCGTGCAGGTCCTGTCGACCAGCCCGTACATCGTGTACGACACGCAGACCGGCGGGCTGATGAACTGGCGCAACATGACGACCTCGCAGAAGGCGGTGACCGCCGACGGCACCGCGCTCGTGCTGGCGGATTTCTCCGTGCTGCCGCGCGAGACCTCGATCGTGGGCCCGGGGTTCAACCAGTTGAAAAAGTATACCCGGATGACGGCGTTCCTCACGCATCAGTTCACGCCGGACCTGAACCTGGAGGTGTCGGCCTTTCGCCACGACAACCTCGCGACCGACTTTGACCCGCAACTCGCGGCCGGCCTGGCGTTGCAGGTCGACACCAACCCCAAGCTGCCGAATGGCGCGGTCAACCCGAACGCCGGGCGCGCCTACCTCGAAGGCCTGCCGCAACTCGGCGTCAGCGACACCCGCGACGACTCCGTGCGCAGCATCCTCGCGTACCAGCACGATTTCGGGCCGAAGCTCGGCCGCCACAGCCTCGCCGGCGTGTTCCAGTACAACCACCAGAACTACCGTCAGACCGTCACGCGTGAGCAGGTCGTGGTGAATCCCTTCAATACCTCGAATCCCGAGAATAATGGGAACCGCGTGTTCCGGCGCACCTACGTCGATCTCAACGCTCCCTCGGACCAGATCGTCATGGCCAACCCGCTGCTCATGCCCTCGGTGAGCGGGCTCACCGAATCCATCGGCGGCAAGACCGTCCAAACCGCGTGGGTGCCCTTCAACACCGGCACGCAGCTCAACAGCAACCGGCAGACCTCCTACATTGCCGCCCTGCAGAGCTCCTGGTGGCGGGACCGCTTGCACACGGTGCTGGGTGCCAGCCGCGATGAGCGCACGGACTACTACAGCACCCAGACGCGCACGCCGCTGGCGCCGTTCACGAACGGCGTGATCACGGCCGAGCCGGGCACGGTCCCGTTCAAGAACACGGCGAACAGCTTCTCCTTCAGCGGGGTCGTGCGGGTCATCGATGCGGTCAGCCTGACCTACAGCCAGGCGCGGAACGCGGGCCTGCCGAACCCCACCGGCACGTTGCGCACCGCGACCGGGCATCCGCCGGCACCGAAAGGCGAGAGCCGCGACTACGGCGTGAAGCTCGACCTGTTTGACCACCGCCTGTTCGTCACCGCCACGCGCTTCGAGTCCGGCGACAAGAACGATTTTGATTTCACCGGCGTCCTCGCGGCGACGATCAACCCGATCTGGAACGGCCTCGATGCGGCCGGCGTCCTCGCCGCGAACGGCCTGGCGCTTGACCAGGTGCTGGACCGGACGAACGGCTCGACGCGCGACACGGATTCCGAAGGCTACGAGGTGGAGCTGACGGCGAACCCGACGCCGAACTGGCGGATCTACGCCAACTACACGAACAGCCGCACGACGGTGCGGAATATCGGCCGCGAAATGCAGGACTACATCGCGAGCAACCGCGCCCTGTGGGAGAAGAACGCGAACGTGGCGATCTCGGACACGACCACGACGGCGCGCACGGTGGGCTCGCAGCTGGCGGTGATCGACCGCGCGATGTTCAACCAGTTTGTGGTGCAGGATGGGCGCGAACCGCTCGGCCAGATGCGGCACAAGTTCAACCTGCGCACCGGCTATGATTTTACCCAAGGGCCCCTGAAGGGGATCACCCTCGGTGGCGCGGTCCGTTACAACAGTGCGAACCTGATCGCCTTCACGGCCGTGCCGGATGCCGACGGGAACGTCGCGCGAGTCTCGAAGTACGGCAGCCCGCAGGTGTACCTGGACGCCAATGTGGGCTACGGGCGCAAGTTCACCGCGCTCCACCGGTCGATCCGCTGGTCGCTGCAACTGAACGTGAACAACGTCCTGAACAATGACGCCTTTGTGCGCCTGAAGGAAAACGAGAGCGGCCAGCTGCTGTCCTACCGGTTCAACCGACCGCTGGAGTGGATCGTCACGAATCGCTTCGAGTTCTGACCGGCGCGGGTCTGGGCGGCCCCGGCGGATCGGCCGCGGGACTCGCCGCCGTCGGGCGCGACGGTGGCAGCCGGGAGCGGTGGCACCGCGGCGCCTAGCGCGAGCTCCAGCGGCCCGGCAGCCACTGCGCCCGCGGCAGCGCCATGATGGCGGCCGGGGCGTGGCGGGTTTGCAGGAGCCTCGCCATGGTGCGCATCGGCGAGTCGATGTGCGTGAAGAAGCGCCGGTACGCGTGGCAGAGGTAATTCAGGCCCGGTTCACCCTCGGGGGTGCGCAGAAACCGGTGTTTGGGACACTCGCCATGGCAGGCGAACCGGACGGGACACTCGCGGCAGTAGCGGGGCAGGGTGGCGGACTTGGCGTCGCCGAAGGCGACTTGCGCGGGTGAATCCACCAGCGTTGCGAGCGGATCCTGCGCCACGTTGCCCAGCTTGTACTCTGGGTAGACGTAGTGGTCGCAGCTGTACACGTCGCCGTTGTGCTCCACCGCGAGTGCCCGACCGCATTTCGGCGCGAACACGCACACGCCGGGCGGCACGCCCACCCAGTTCGCCAGCGCGGCATCGAAGTGCTGCACGAAGACCCGGCCGACGTCGCGCTGCACCCAGGCGTCGAAGATCGTGCACAGGAACTCGCCGAAATCCGCCGGCCGTACGGTCCATTCGGTCACCTGGGTGTCGAGTTCGGCGCCGGTCACCGGCTGCGGCGGCGCGGCGAGCCACAAGCCGGCGGCGTTCTGGGGCGCGCTGCGTTCCACGATGGGGATGAACTGGATGTACCCGGAGCCGATCTCGCGGAGGAAGCGGTACACGCGCAGCGGGTGCTTGGCATTGCGGCGATGCACGGCGGTGAGCGTGTTGAACTCCACCCCGTGCCGCTGCAGGAGCTCGATGCCGGCGATCACGCGGTCGAACGTCGGATTTTCGCCGCGATCCACGCGAAAGGCGTCATGTAGCTCCCGCGGGCCGTCGATGCTCACGCCCACGAGGAACTTCTCCTGGGCCAGGAAGGCCGCCCATTCCTCGTCGAGCAGCACCGCATTGGTCTGCAGCGCGTTGTGGACGACCCGACCCTCGGCGTATTTCCGCTGCAGGGCGACGACTTGACGGAAGAACGGGACGCCCAGCAGCGTTGGCTCGCCTCCCTGCCAGGTAAAGTGGACCTCGCCGCCCGGTTGCGCGGCAAGGTGGTTGCGCACGTAGGCCTCGAGCAGCTCGGGCTTCATCCGAAAGTCCCCGCTGCCCGGATACAGCTGCGCCTTCTCGAGGTAGAAGCAGTACCGGCAGGCCAGGTTGCACAACGCGCCGATGGGCTTCGTCATGACGTGGAACGGGGCGGTGGCAGGCGAAGGAGGAGGGGGGGGCGACATGGGGAACATCGGGCCGGCCAGGCGGGCGCGCGACGCACGCGCCAATAGGGGCGGCGACGCGGCGCCACGCAAGACCCCGCACGCCGCGAAGACCGCCTTTTTCGAACGTGAAGCCCGGCGCGCGTTCCCTCCTGCGCCGCGGGAAATCAGCTCGGGACGTTGACCCTTCGTGCGTCAACCTCGCTGATTTGGCTTCAAGGCGGCGTCGGACTTGCGGGCAGGATCTTGAGGTTCGCAAAGTCGCCGCCGCTCACGTCGGTCCAGAGCGCGAGCCAACCACGCTTGCGCTCGCTGAGCTGGGTGACGACGAGGCAGGGCTCGACGCCGCCGTCGACGAACACGCTGACCTGGGGCCACGCGACGACGAGACGGACGTGGAACCAGGCGTCGGGATCGGGGACGGGTACGACTGCTTTCTCGTACTGGCCCGGATGCTCGGCGCGCAGTTTCTGCCACGGGTGGGCGGGGAGAGAGATGTATTGCACGGCGCGGGCACGGCGGGCCGGGTCGCTGGCCTTGAAGTTGAAGGGCCGAAAATAGACCGCGTCGTAGGTTTTCACGTCGGCGCCGCCGTGGAAGGCGAGGCCGAGAAAGCTTCCCTGGACAACGTTCCGGCCGCGGGCGTCGAACTCGATGGTACCGTCGGCAAAGACGACATTCTCGAGGCGCAGAAACCCGGCGCCGGTCTCGCCTTCGAGGTGGATGGCGGGGGCGCCGTTGCGCTCGATGAGCCGCGCGGAGCGGTTGATCAGTTTCCAGCCGTGTTCGGAAGGCGCGGCCGTGAGGTCGGGAGTGAGGGGCTTGGGTTGGGCGGAAGCGAGGCCGGCGGAGGCCAACGCGAGCAGGCCGATCATGGCGCGGAGGCGGGGGGGTGTGGCTTTCATGCGGGGGGAGGGGGCGATGCGGTGCGGCGCCCGGGGACGGATCGATCGGGGCGGCGTGTTCACCTTCTACACTGCGACTTTCGTGCGCGGATGGGGGCGGGAAATGCTCCGCGATTATCCCAGATTTGGGGCGCGCCGGAAAGCCGGCACTTGGCGGGCGATGTTTAGTCGGTTGGCCGCAGGCGGAGAAAACGACCGGCAGGAGGGTGGCGGTGTTGGCGAGCAGGATATAACGGAAGCGCCCGGCGATGAACGTGTGGGCGCACCAGTCGCAAAGCGGATGGACCGAGTTGGGTTCCGAGGGCCGAAGGCGCGTCCAATGTCAGCCGGGCGCCGAGCATCTTGGTGGGACGGAGGATCAGCATTGGAGGCAGGATCGTGAGGCGCTTGCGCCGGCGACCGCATGAAATTCAGCGCGGTGACATACCCCGGCGCGTGGTGAATAGAATTCCGGAGTTTTCCGGCCGGCATGTCCGCAGCGCGTTTCTTTGTTCGTTGAAGTGAGGCGAACGCGAAGACGCCGGGTGAGGCGGCGCCGCACCGCTCGGATGTGCGCCTGGCCTTCTTTCGTTCCGGCAATTTGATTTTCCACCCACACCCACATTCCCTGACGTTTGATATGCCTACCGACACCTCTTCCGGCCGCGTTCGCGTGCATTGCTTCAGTCTTTCGATCGACGGCTTTGGCGCGGGCCCAGATCAGACCCTTGAGCAACCGCTGGGGGTCGGAGGCGGGACGTTGCACGAGTGGTTTTTTCCGACGCGGACGTTTCGGCAGATGACGGGCGAGGACGGGGGCTCGACCGGCGTGGATGACGCGTTTGCCGTGCGCGGCTTCGAGGGCGTGGGCGCGTGGATTCTTGGCCGCAACATGTTCGGGCCGATCCGGGGCGATTGGCCCGATGGCGCGTGGAAAGGGTGGTGGGGCGACACCCCGCCGTACCATTGCCCGGTCTTTGTGCTGACGCATCACGCTCGCGCGCCGCTCGTGATGGAGGGCGGCACGACCTTCCATTTCGTCACGGACGGGATTCATTCGGCGTTGCGGCAGGCGCGGGAGGCCGCCGCGGGCAAGGACGTGCGGATCGGCGGTGGTGTCGCGACCGTGCAGCAATACCTGCGGGAACGCCTGATCGACGAACTGCACCTTGCCATCGCTCCAACCCTGCTCGGCTCCGGCGAGCGCCTCTTCGCCGGCCTCGACCCCGTGCAACTCGGCTACCACTGCGTTGAGCACGTCACGACTCCGAGCGCCCTGCACGTCGTGCTGCGGAGAGGTGAGTAGGATTCGGCGCGCTTCGGGGACCCTGCCGGGGACGTCAGCGGGCGAGCCGTTTGCTGCCGTAGAGGACTCTGCCTCCGGAGCCGCAATCGACGCTGGTTTCTGCTGGCGGGCTTACCGAAATGTGCAGCGGTAACTTTCAGGATCCAGCCGGCAGTTCTGTTGGAATCGTCCCGAAAGGATAAAGCAGCGCGGGGAGGTCTTGAACCGAAAGAGCCGGTACAAGTGGTACTGTGGCGCGAATTGCTGGGCGAAGCGGACTTCCTTCGCTGACGCGAAGAAAGGCGTTTCTTTGGCGAACGCGGTGGTCTTCACCTCGATGAACCGCTCCTGACCGGTTGGCTCGTACGAAAGAATATCGAAGCCCGCGCCATCGTCCTTCGCGGCGACATGGGTGACGCGGCCAGCGAGCTGGTCGTGCCCGAGCCGCGAAAGCCGCTCTTGCTCGTAACGCAACGCGAGCTTTTCGCCCGCCGCCCCGAGAGACGCGTTTCGGGCTTCGCGTCCCACGTAATCGCGCCGGCCAGCCACGATCCGCTGCGAGTCGTACGGTGCGGTCGGCTCCTCCACCACCTCGGCAACTTCCAGCTCAGGCTTCGCTTCTTCGAAACGGCTGAAGTCGGTGTCCTCCGGCACGACTGCTGGCGCCTCGGCGGCGGCTCGTGCCTGCAGGTCGAATTCAGGATGCGCGGCGAGCCACGCCACCACCTCGTCCTCGAGCAGTTGCTGGTAGTTGCCGCGCGGCTTGTAGCCCGGAATCCAGAAACACTCCAAGCCCTGCAGCACCGCGCTGATGTTCTGGTGCTTCAGCTCGACGGCCCCATCGGTCCGGCCCGCGAGCTGACTCAGTAGCGTCCGACGGTGGGCGGACTTGTTATAGTCCTGCCGCGTCAGCTCGAACTGAAGCATGTCCATATAGTCGGCGACCGTGCGCCTCACCTCTGCCACCGACCAGTCGTCACCTGCAGCCATGCCCGCCAGGTCGTCAGGTCACGCCGCGAGTGTCAGCCCTGAAATCGGGTGCTCCACGCTATCCCGTACTTCGAGCGGGGAACGATCTGCATGATCGTCGCTCTTGTGTAGAGTGCCGCCAAAAACGGCACAAGCGCCTTACTATGAAGGCGCTTGCGAATTCGTGGCGTCCCCACGGGGATTCGAACCCCGGTTCTCACCGTGAAAGGGTGGTGTCCTAACCGGGCTAGACGATGGGGACTAACCGCGGAGCCGGGCACGCTACGGCGCAGCATCGACCGCGCAAGGGCAAAAATGGGCGGCGGGCGTCAACGCGGTTGATCCCTATGTCTTGGCACCTGCCTCTTCCGGCGTCTCCAGGAGCGTGGCCCGGCCCAAGTGCCAAGACGCCGGGTGAGCGACGGCGGCCAACGGCGATCCGCTTGCGGAGCGGGCATGTTCGCGGCGAATGGCTTGTGAGCCATTGATGGCGAGCGACTAACGGCGGGCGGCGGGTTGCGCGTCAGTCGCTCGCGTGGCTCAGGGCGAAGGCGACCAGGAAGCCGGCAACCACCACGATCCCCGAGAAGTCCCGCGTCTCCGCGAACGCCTCCGGGATCATCGTTTCCGCCACGAACACCACCGCTCCGCCGACCAACCGGTCTCTGCGCACTTTGCCTGATCGCAGCGTCCACCGCGTGGAAGTCCGGCGGACGCGACAACCAGCCAATTCTGGCTAGCTATCTCGAATTACGGCGCCAGCGGGATGCGCCGCGCGGGATGCACCCCGCCGCTAACGCACTTCGTATACCTCGACGAGGACGAGGCCGGAAGAGGCGGAAGCTGGGACGACCTGGGCGGTGTAGGAGCCGGGCGGGAGGGTGATCACCAGGGCGGCGTCCTTGGAGGAGTTGTCAGGCAGGCCGAAGGCGCTGGTGGCGGTGAAGACGGCGCTCGGGACGGTGCCGCCCCAGTTGTCGTTGGCTGCGAGTTCGGTCTGGTTGGTGAAGAGCGTCAGTTTCGGATCAGCGAGGTAGTTGGTCACGCCGAGCAGCCCAAGGCCCGGGCCGACGGCCCGGATCAGCACGGTGCGCGCGGTATCGCCGCCTACAACAAAACCAACGGTCACCATCCCGGTATCGGTACCGAGGTTGGTGCGGCAGGAGAGGTTCACGAGGCGCGGGGTTTGCTCGGTGAACGCGCCCCGCGTGGTGTCGTACACCTCGACGAGCGCGATGCCGGCGCCGCCGTCGGTGGCGGTCACGCGGGCAGAGTAGAGCCCCGAGGCCTGCGCGAGGAGCGCGGCGTCCTTGCTCGTGGGCTGCAAACCGAACGCCCCGCACGCGGAGATCGCATCGCGCAGGGCGGGCGTACCGCCCCAGTTGTCGTTCTGCGCGAGCAGGCCCGAGGCGCCGTACAACTCGAGTTGTGGGTCGGGCACGAAGCCCGGCACGGGGAACACGTCGAGGGTCGGGCCGATGCCGCGCACGAGGAGGTTCGTGGCCCCGTTGGTCACAAACCCAATTGTCAGGGCCTCGGCACCCGCGGCGGTGCGGCTCAAGGCGGAGAGGTTGGCGAGGTGGCCGGCATTGACCGGTTGGGTCGCGGTGACTGTGAGGCTCTCCGAGTCGGTCCAGACGCCATTGATGCTCCCGCGCACTGCGTAGGTCGCGCTGCCGGAGGCGCCGGCGTGCCCGAGGTACGTCGGGCCGACCGCGCCCACGATCGGCGCGCCGTCACGGTACCACTGATACGTCACGCCCTCGATGACGTCCCGGACCGTGGCGGCGAAGGTCGCGTTCGGGATCAGCGTCACGGCCGGCGCAACCTTCTGCAGTGCGACCAATGGGGCCAGCGTCGTGGTCTGGGTCACCCAATCGCTGCCGGCGGAGATTTTGACCGTGTAGCGGCCGTAGGCCCGGGCGGAGACGGAGGCCAGGTAGGTCGCGTCCGTGGCGCCGACAATCGCGACATCGTTCAGGTACCACTGGTACGTCAGTGGCACGCCATTGTCGCTCGTGGCGTTCACGCTGAAGCTGGCCCCGGCCCCCGGCGCTCCTGTTTGCGACGCCGGGCCGGAGATGATCCGGATCGGCCCTTCGCGTACCGTCAACTTCGCGACCGCCGACGTGGTGGATCCGGCCGGATTGCGAATGGTGACGCAGTAGTCTCCGGCATCCAACTTGCCCACGGCCTGGATTTGCAGGGTCGCGCTCGTCGCGCCCATGAGGGGCGTGCCATCGCGGCGCCATTGGTAGCTGAACGGACCGGTACCGGTCGCCTCGACTCGGAGAACCGCCGGTTGACCCACCCGCACGTCTTGCGATTGGGGCTGAGTGGTGATGGCAAGGGGTCGCGGATTTGGGCCCTTGAGGGACAACGCGAGCAGTCCTCCGTTCGACGCGACAAAGACGGTGTTGCCGGCGTACAGGGGACGACCACCGGAGTCTGGCAAATAGCTCCGACTTACGCTCACGCCGTCCGTCGTGATGCCGAGACAACCGGAAGTCGTAAGGATCAGGCCATGCGGCGACGCCGTATGATAGGACCAGTAGCCCAGCCCGCGTTTGCTCCAGGTCATGCCGTCCGGTGACGTGTAAAGGTCGCCGTTGCCGAGGGTGCAGAAGCCGAGCCCGTCCTGCCACACGACCTGCCTTTGGTAGGCAGAGTGCCCCTGGTTGGCGGCGGTCCATGTCAGGCCCGAATCGCGTGAGACCACCGTGAGCCCGGCATCGCCGACAGCGACGACCATCTTTCCGCTTGGATCAGTGCCCACGCCGTAAAACGTCTTTTCGACGCCACTCGGTCGACTCGACCACAGCTTGCCGTCGCGCGAGATCAGGATAGTGCCGGCGCTTCCCACCGCAACGAAGCCAGTGTCGGTTGTGGCCACTCCGTAAAGCGAGATTCCAGGCGACAGCGATTGCTCCACCCAGGTCCGGCCATCGCTGGAGGTCAGGGCCGCGCCCGAGGACACCATCACGTACGTGCCGTCACGATAGACCGGGCCGTAGCAGGAGCGGCCGGTGGGCGCATTCGCCGGCTGCGTGGTGCCGTTGGCGACGAGCAGCGCCGAGGCATAGCTGCGCGAGTCCGTGCTGGAGTAGCCGTTCGTGCTGAACACCACCGAGCCATCTGGCAGCTCCAGGCAACCGTTGAGTGTTAGTCGCGGTTGCGCATCCGCGACCTGCAGGCGATCGAGCGTCGCCCCGAGCCAGGTCAGGCCCCGGTCGCCCGTCGCGACGTAGAGCCCATTGGCCTTGCCGAGGGCGTTGATCGAAAGGGACGGATAGAGAAGGCGCGTCCACGTCATTCCATCCTTCGACAGCAGCAGGCAGCCGTACGAAGCGACGGCAAACTGGTCGTCGATCACCCCCGCAAATGAGACCCAACCCGCGCCTGTGAGTGGGACTCGCGTCCACGTGGTGAAGTCCTTTGTCAGGCAAGCGACGGCTCCGTACGTGCCGTTCACGGACCCGTAGAACGCGACCATCCATTGCCCATTGAGGGAGCTTACACCGCCGCACTCGGATGCCATTAGCTCCGGAATCGCGGGCGCCTGCGTCCAGGTAACGAGGTCGGGCGAGGTGCAGACGGTACCGTTGCTGAAAGCGGCGACCCAGAGGCCATTGTCGTAGGCGAGATCGAAGTTGTACCAATTCTGGCTGAGAAGCTGCCTGAAGCTCGTCCACGTCACGCCGTCGGTGGAGGTCGTGATCTGACCCCCGCTGGCTGCCACCCAGGTGCGATTCAGGTAGTACACCGACTGGATGGCATTGGTGACACCCTTGATTTCGCTCCAGGTCTTGCCGTCAGTGGAGCGCCACAGGCTCGGGATCGAGGTACTGGCCACGGCATCGTATCCGCCCGTGCCGATGATGATCTGCGTGCCGTCAGTCGCAATGCCCTGCAGGGGCGCGCTGGTGGTCAGCGGCTGCGCCGACCATGTGCGGCCGTCCGCCGAAGTCTGGAGCCCGCCATATCCCGCGACAGCCCACCACTGATCATTGGCATGGACCATCGCACTGATCGCGTTGCCCTGCGGCTTGGGTATGATCCAGGCCCAGTTGCTTGGGGCCGGTGTGTTCACCGAGACCAAGTTGGTGAGGTCCACGCCGTCGGCATACGACGCTTTCACGAGGATCGTGTGGGCGCCGATCGCCTCGGGTTCCCAGGTGAACGTGGCGTTGGGGACGGTGCTCTCGGCCCAGAGCGCGCCATCGATGTACAACTGGGTGCGCAGGGGCGGGGTGACAGTCCGCGTGGCGATCGTGGTGCTGCCGCCGTACACCGCGTCGCTGACGGTGATGATGGGCATGCGCTTGGGGTCGAAGAACGTCACCTCGACGTCGAGGGTGCGGTCGGGGCCGGTTCCGCTGACGCCGAGCGTGCTCACGGCGAGGCCCGCTTGCATGTCGGTGAAACGCGTTCCCGGCGTGAGTGCGCCGTCGAGGGCGGAGGTGGTTCGCGGCGTCATATCCAGCATCTCCGTGTCGCTGCCACTCGCGTCCTGGGTCCAAAACACGTAGGCGCCCTCCTGAATGTTGGCGGCGGGGGTGGTGTTGTAGGTGCTCTTCCAGCCGCCGCGATAGCTGATGTAGTAGGTGCGCGCGTCGTTCTTCTTGTACGTGAGCGCGACGATGTCGCCGGCGCGCGGGGCGTTATGATCGAAGGCGCGAAGGTGATATACCCCACTGCGCGTCAGCGGAGCGATTTGGGCGCTGTCGAGCCAGCCGTAGAGGCGCTTGAATGAAGGATTGAAGTCGACGGTCATGCCGCCGGCCCCGCTCCCGCCCTGGGTATCGTACGGGTCGTTATATTCCTGATGGACGCCGCCGTCGCTGATGGGGTCGCCGTCGGAGACCTTCCAAAGATTCGCGTGGACCACGCCACAATTATGCCCGAGTTCGTGGCTCGCCACCCGGAGCGTAAAGTCGCCGTTGTACCACGTTGAGCGACCGCTGACTTGACCGAGCCCCGCCCAATTGAACTTCGAACCCGCAATGCGGCTGAAGCTCGCGAACACGAACAGATACCGATCGTAGGCACCCGGGTAGTCGACCGCGGCGAGAGCCTTGGCCTCGGTCTCGATGTCCCACGAACGGTCGTTGGTCGCATAGTATTCAGCGGTGCGAGACAGTCGGTACGTCTTGGCGGCGACGGTGGTGACGAGGGAGGTCTTGCCGTAGGACGCGGAGGCGTAGAACGGCGCGATCTGCTCGTCCATCAACTGGCGGCAGTACTCGTCGGTGTAGGGAACGCCCGGGAGGTCCGAGAAATCCACGCGGATCACGAGGAGGGTCTTGGGACCGTTGGCCCAGGTGTTCGTCAGCGTGACGGCGGCGACCGCCGGGTTGGCGATGACCGCTTCAAAGTCGTGCGCGGCCGCGGGCCCGGGAGCCAGTTCGGACTGCCGGATGGCCGCTTCGGTCCGGGCGAGTTGAGTGCGATCCGCAAAACGGAAGATGCGGCCGCCCGCGCGACCGAGTACGGTGCCTGCCGGCGTGCCGCCCGGCGGCAACATCGCGGGGGGCAGCGTGGCTGCGTCTACCACCTGGATGGCGTTCTCATCCATCACAAAAGTGCCGTCGACGAGCACGCCCTGCAGGGGAATGGCCGTCTTGCTTTGCTGCTCAAGTCGCCGCCCATAGACGATTGCAGGATAAACCTGGCCCTCAAGGCGCACGAACCGCTGGAGCCGCGGCGGCTCACTGGAGCCGGCGGGCGGCGTGGCGCAGAGCACCAGATAATCGCCGACGGCGGACACCGGCCGCTCGGAGGCGTCGCGGATCTCCGCCGGCAGCGCGGCGTACTCCTCCAGGCTGAGCGCCTGCGCGGGGACTGCCTGCGGATCCGAAGCCAGCACTGTGCGCAGAGAGGCGAGGCGGGCGTGCGCGATTTCGACACCCTCGCGCAGCGGGGCGGCGGCGAGGCGGTGGCGGCGCGCCCAGTCCTGCAGGCTGGATTTGTCCTCCGGCAACCGGGCGGCAGGGGCCGCGGGGTCAGGGGAGAGCGTCGCGGCCGGGGCGGCGCACACCAGGAAGAGCAAGGCGACAGGGAGGGTTTTGAGACGCATCAAGCGAGAGTTCCGGGGGCGTACCACACGCGAGCCCGGGATTAGGGGTCATCGACGCAATTCGCGGCGGGCTGCTGGACGCGATTCGGTTATTTTTTTGGGGCCGTGGCGTATCCCGTGCCTGCCTACGGAACGGTGGTCGTGACGGGGAGAGGTGCTCTGCAAGGCGGCTGCAAAGCGCGCGGGTTTAGGCCGGTTTTGGCACGCGGACCGGGCTGCTTGGCGACGCGACGCGCGAATCCGCACATGCAATTACATCGGCGCCGTAAATCGGTGTTCCACCCGTACGCGGGGGCGAACGCGACGCCCGCGCCCCAGTGTCCAGCCGCGTCGGATACGAACGCCCCGCTGCCCGGCTTACCCTGATTCGGGTACAACCGGCTCCGGAGGCTGGCCGCAAGGCGCTCAACTGGCCGGACGAATTGACGATAGGCACGTGAGATTGCCCGGATTTTGGCGATCGCCGCTGCTACCCACCCTCCCAGAACGTTGCGCTCATGCCTTCTCCCTTACGCTTCCTTGCCCCTTCGGCGGGCGGCATCGCCAGTTGCCTGCAGCAGCCGGCCGGCCGGACGCCCCAATTGGGGTCATGCGCCACATTCGATTTGCGCGGAGCCGGCTCTCGGGTCGATATGCGGGAACCTGTGACTCTCCTTCCTGCGAACAGTCTCGGGTCGGCTTACAACGACCATCGCGCGGCGCTCCGCGTACTCGCGGATGCGTCAAACGCCGTCGCGCCCCAGGCGCCGCGGCCCGTTCCCGTCCTGCCGTAGCCCAGGCTTTCCGGTAACTCCGGCTGGTGTGCGCCCGTCAAACGCGGCGCCGCCTCCCCTTCTCATCAGCGAATCCATCCATGAAACTGCGTATTCTCACCGCCTCCCTGCTCGCCCTCGTGGTCACCGCCACCGTGTCCGCCCAGCTTAAGAAACTCGCAATCAGCGACGTCAAAGCCGGCTCCGGTCTCGTCCAGGCGGCCGCCCGGAACAACACCGGCCTCGGCCTCGAGCGCATCGTCCAGGGCTTCGATTCCCAGCTGATCGACCGGATGCACAACACGCGGAAATTCCAGATCATCGCCCGCTCCGATCTCAAGCAGCTCGATAAGGATGACGCGGCCGGCCAGCAGGGCTTCAAGGTGCCGTCCGCCGACTACGTCCTCGTGACCACGCTCGACGACTTCCAGGATTACCAGGAGAGCATGACGCTCCCGTCGACCGGCGAGAAACTCACCAAGCGGATCATCCGGGTGACCGCCGTGGCGAAGATCTATGACGCCGCCAAGGGCACGCTGCTCGAGACCGCGAACGTCACCCTGGCGATTCCCGACGCCGGCGCGCAGTTCAACTCCCAGCGCAATGGCGACCTCTCCGACGCCCTGCTGCAGAAAGTTGTGACCGCGATTGCCGACGCCACCGCCAACCGCGTCACCGACGTGATCTTCCCCGCCAAGATCATCACCCGCACCGACAAGCAGGTGACGATCAACCGCGGCGACGGCACCGCGATCGCGGTCGGTCAGGTCTGGGAGGTATTCGCCCTGGGCAAGGAGCTCCGCGATCCGGATACGGGGGAGGTGCTCGAGCGCGAGCGGCTCAACGTTGGCAAGATCCGCATCACCCGCGTCAACCCCAAGACCAGCCTCGCCGAGGTGATCGAGGACAACGGGGTCACCGACGGCGCCATCGTACAGCCGGTCGCCGCCAAGTAACCGCCCCGGTCATTCCAGCATGAACCTCCGCGTTACCTGTCTCGCGCTCGGCGCCGCGCTCCTCGCGCTGTCGGGCTGTTCCACCTACACCGAAACCACGCGCGACGCGACCGATGCCCGGCGCGCCGGCAACTTCCAGGCGGCGGCCCTCGAGGCCGAAAAGCTCGCGCAGAAGCACCGCCAGGACCAAGACACCGTGGTGTACCACCTCGAGGCCGCCGCGGCGTACCGCGCCCTCGCGCTCGGCCAGTTGCCGCCGCCCGCCCCGGCCCCCGTCGCCGCCACCGCGGTCGGCGTGCCGAGTGCCGCGCCCGCAGCCGTGCCGGCGCCCGACGACTCCTGGAAGCTCGCGCCCTACCGCAAGTCCCTCGAGTTCCTCGCCATCGCCGACGACAAGATCGACGAGTACGAGGAGAAGGCGAAGCACAGCCTCAGCACGGGCGCCGTCATGGTCGTCACGAACCCGCAAATGACGCCGTACCGCGGCCAGGCCTATGACAAGGTCATGGCCAGCACGTATGCGGCCCTCAACTACCTCGCCCTTGGCGAGACCGAGAAGGCGCGCGCCTCGTTCAACAAGGCCTACAACCGCCAGGCCGACGCCGTCGCGGAGAACCAGAAGCGGATCGAGAAGGAGCAGGCCAAGATCGCCGCGGCCAAGGAGGGCAAGCTCCAGGCCGATGACGGCAAGTCGAGCGCCCAGCAGGTCGACATCGCCAAGTCGCAGTCGGACCCGAAGGCCAAGGCCGCCGTCGACGACATCGCCCGTGCCCTCGACGGCCGCATCGCGGCCTACGGCGACTATGTGAACCCGTTCACCGTTTTCGCCGACGCGCTGTTCATGACCGCGTGCTCTTCTGACCGCCAGGAGCAGGAACGCGGGGCCAAGCAGTTCCTGCGCGTCGCCTCCATGGTGCCCGGTAACGAGTACCTCAAGCAGGACGCCGCGCTCGCCGAGGAGCTCGCCTCCGGTCGTACCCAGATGCCCAAGACCACCTACGTGATCTTCGAGTCGGGCGAGGCGCCGCACCGCGAGGAACTCCTGATCCCCATCCCGATCTTCCTGCTGCAGAAATCCGGCCAGCCGCCCATCTACACCCAGCTGCCGCTCTACCGGCTCGCGTTCAACGACACCTTCAACGCCGCCGCGACCGTCACCGCCGGCGGCCGCCAGCTGACCACCGCGCCAGTGTGCAACATGGACTCGGTCATCGCGCGGGACTACAAGAACAACCTCAGCACGATGTGGCTCGACGCCTTCCTCTGCGCCTCCACCAAGGCCCTGCTCAACTACGAGATCAACGAACAGGCCAAGAAGAACGGCAGCACCACCGGGATGGTGTTCGGCCTGATCAGCAGCGTGATCAACGCCACCACCACCCGCGCCGACACCCGCACGTGGTCCTCGCTCCCGAAACAGTTCTCGTACGCGCGCCTCGCCGCGCCCGACGACCGCGTGCTCACCGTCTCCACGCCCGACGCCATGACCAAGACCGTCACCCTCCCCGAGGGCACCGTCACCGTCGTGTACGTGAAGCAGATCCACCCCGGCCAGCCGCTGCTGGTCGACACCTTCAAGCTGCTCTGAACATGAAATTCGTTCCTCACCTCATCCTCGCCGCCACGGCGCTCGGCCTCGCCGGGTGCTACAGCGTGAACACCGTCCAGAACGCCAACCCGGCCGCGCAGCGCCGCGTCATCGCCGACAGCCGCGTGACCTGGGACAACACCCTCGACGGCAAGCTCGGCGTCGGTGCCATCATCGACACGACCGGTACCAAGGACCTCCGCTCCATCCAGGTCGACGTCTCCAACCTCTACGCCTACGCGCTGAACTTCTCTTACAAGATCGAGTGGTTCAATCGCCAGGGCGAACTCCTCGACTCGCCGACCGGCGGCTGGAAGTCGCTCCACCTCGAGGCCCACGAGACCTCCGTCATCAAGGAGATCGCCCTCTCGCCCGCCGCCGTCGACTTCCGGATCAAGTTCCAGGAAGGCAAGGGCTCCAACACGATCTTCTGATCCCCGCCCGCCAACCTCTTTTCCCTTCCACTCATGAAGAAATCCATCCTCGCCCTTGGCGCCTGCGGCGTCATCGCCCTCATCTCCGGTTGCGGCACGCCCGCCACCTACACCGATCCGTCGAGCTCCAAGACTGCCGTCGTGAGCCTCAACAAGATCAACGTGCAGGACTGGGATAGCGCCGCCAACGAGATGATCCAGAGCCTCCTCGGCTCCCAGACCCTAGACCGCGCGCCGAAGCAGCCCGCGATCCTCGCCATGGACCGCATCGTCAACAAGACGAGCGACGCCAATCTCGACACCGACATGCTCGAGAAGAAGATCCGCATCGCGCTCAACAAGTCCGGCAAGTGCCAGACGACCACGACCTACGGCGTCAAGGCCGAGTCGCAGATCGCCAAGGACACCCAGGATCGCGCCGCCTTCCTCTCCGGCGCCGGCCCGGTCGACCGCTCGCCCGACTACACCCTCACGGGCAAGATCATCGAGGACGTCGCGCGCGACGGTAGCACGCGCCAGGTCACCTATGTCTTCCAGCTCTCCCTGACCGACAGCCGCACCGGCACCGCCGTCTGGGAGGATGAGAAGAAGATCCAGAAGACCGGCACCCGGTCCGCCGTGGGTTGGTAAACCGCCGCCCAGCATCCCCCCTGTCCGCGGGCGCGCGGCCCACCCCGCCGCCGCCCGCGCCCCCTTTTTTCCATGAAGAAACTCTTCTCGCTTCTCGCCACGGTCGCCCTCGCCGCCACCGCCTTCGCGGCCGGCAAGACCGCCGTCCAGGAGTCCGTCACCGCTCTGCCGACGCAAGTCCAGGAGCGCACCTACCAGGTGGACGGCAAGACCGTCACCGAGCGCATCACCACCTCGCAGGTGAAGGAGACCAAGGTCTCCACGCCGATCCCGCAGCAGTTCCGCGCGGCGATCTTCATCGCGAACCGCGCCGGCTCCCAGTTTGACCCCCAGATGGAGGCCTTCGAGGACCTCGTCACCGCCCGTGTCACCGACCTCGGCTTCCAGGTCCTCAGCAAGGGCGTCATCGCCGACTCGATGCGCAAGTTCGACCCCGCGCTCGCCTCCCGCGCACGCCCGGCGGACAGCCTCGACACCCAGCTCTCCGAGCGCAGCAGCGCGCTGCGTCTCGCCCAGGGCCTCGGCGCCGACTACCTCCTCGTCGCCTCGATCGTCAGCGTCGGCACGAAGGAGCGCGCGACGAACGCCTATGGGCTCAACGCCGTGTACTCCGACACGACCCTCCGGTTCTCGTACAAGGTGATCGACGGCCAGACCGGTGCGACCCTCACCTCCGACGCCGACAAGGTCACCTACTCGGCCAAGCAGACCGAAAACTCCGCCGAGAAGAGCAGCGACGTCACCAACGAGCTCCTTGACGAGGCCGCCACCAAGGTCGCCCAGAGCCTCGGCCGCAAGATCGCCCAGGACCGCATCGCCGCCCCCAGCGCTCCCGCCGCAGCCGCCGCGACGCTCACCATCAACACCGAGGTGGCCGACATCGTCATCCCGGACGTCCGCATCGTGAACAACACGGTCACCATCGGCGCCGGGCACTTCAAGGTCGGTGCCCTCAACGCGGTCGTCGAGATCGACGGCGTCGCCGTCGGGTCGGCCCCCGGCACGCTCTCGGTGAAGCCGGGCTTCAGCAAGCTCCGCATCACCCGCGAGGGCTTCAAGCCCTGGGAGCGCACGATCAACGTCTTCAACGGGCAGACGCTCAACGTCGCGCTCGAGCTGACGCCCGAGGCGTATGCGCGTTTCAAGGACGCCACCGCGTTCCTCAATGCGCTGCAAAATGGCGCCAAGCTCACCGACGCCCAGGTGAAGGTCCTTGAGGGCCGGGCCAAGATGCTCAGCCAGAGTGGCTACAAGGTGGACACGAAGGATGCCCCCGCCACGAACATCTTCCTGCACTAGATAACGCTTCCCCGCCTCCGCCGAAGCAACCCGGCGGAGGTTTTTTTGCCCTGATTTTCCGGCCCGCGCCCCGGGGATTCTCCGCGCGCCCGGACTCCGCGCCGGGATCATGGCGGCGCGGCGCGCGGCGTCAGGGCTTGGCGCCCGGCGTCGCCGGCGTGAGCGACAGTCGCGAGAGGTATTCGAACACGAGCTGTTCGAGCTCCGCGGTGTTCTCGGGCGCGGCGATGTCGCCCGCGAGCACGTGATGGTTCGATCCCGGCCGTCCCGCGAACAGGACGGTTTTCACCGGCGCGCGACCGATCCGGGTGAGCACGCGCTCCGTCTCCTTCGGGTCCACGACCCGGTCTTCGGGCGAATAGACCACCAGCATGGGCACGCGCAGCTCCTCGAGCGGCGCGCGTTTCACCATTGTAACGAGCGCCATCATCGGGATGAGCGCGCGCGTGGGATAGGTGGTTGTCCAGTACTTCGACTCCTCGGCGGTCTTGGGTAATCGATGCCGCGTGGCGCCGAAGATCGGGGGCGCAAACTCGCTCGCCCACGGGAGCGTCAGGAGGTTTGCGCGGCCATCGCTTGGGCCGAAGTTCGGCGAGACCAGCACGCAGGCGCTGATCGCATCGGGCCGCTCGAGCGCGAGCCAGGTCGCGACCGTGCCGCCGGTCGAGGTGCCGATCACGACCACGCGCTCGCCGAGCCGGCGGCCGATCTCCAGGGCTTCGATGCCGTCGTTGAGCCAGTCGTTGACCGTCGCGTCACCGAGCGCCTCGCCGGGTCGGCCATGGCCGGTGAAGCGCGTGTAGAACAGGTTGGCGCCCAGGCGCGCCGCCACGCGGTCGGAGAGTGGGGCGGTTTCCTGCCGCGTCGCCGTGAAGCCATGCAGGTACACGAGCGCGACCGGGGTGCGGGTGTGCGCGGCGTTGGCCCAGATGATCTTCTTCTCCGCGCCGGGTACGATGTCGGTGAAGCGCGCCTCCTCCTTCGCCACGGTCAGGTCGAGGTCAGCCTCGAGGGCCAGGGGGCGCGGATGAAAGCGCGTGTCCGGTCGTGGTCCGGCGAAGAACACGACGGCGAGCACCAGGAAAAGACCACCCAGCCCGATAGAGATTCGCCGCAGGAGCATGGTGCCTCAAGGCATGTGCCAACCCGGCAGGTTTCAAGCGGTTTTCTGCGCCGCCGCGCCGTCGGCCGCGACTCCGCCGCCGCGAAATGTCTCCCGGTCAGTGCCGCCTTTCCCGGCCCTGCCGGATTCGTCCCAACTTCGAGATGCGTGGGTTCCGCGGGCGGACAGAACGTGTCATAGAAAATTGCATACGCGATACGTAAACTCCTGTCGATTAATGAGAAAACAACATGCGCGCCGATTGGCACGCGCGCTGCAAATGGGGCGCATGTCCTGCCGGAGTCCGCCCGCGCCGCACGGTGCGAGCGAGCGGGAACCGGCCGACCCATTCCCACATGAACCTCAAATCCTCCCTCCTCCTCACCCTCACCACGATCGCCGCGTTTACCGCCACGGTCTCCGCCAAGGAGTCTTGTGCCGCCTGCGGCCAGGAAGTCGGCAGCAAGCCGGTGCCCGTCAAGATCGTGAACCCGAGCGATCTCCCTCCCACCTTCAAGAAGGCCTCTCTCGAGGTCGTCCTCACGGTCGACGAAAACGGCGTGCCGCACGATGTGCGCGCGATCGGGTTGGTGGACGAGAAGGTCGAAGAGCGCGTCGTGACCGCGGTGTCGCAGTGGCGTTTCACGCCGAGCTACCTGAACGGTCGCGCGATCCCTTCCCGCGTGGTGCTGCCGCTGGACGTGCTGGCGGACGCGTAAGCGCGGGCGTTGTGCCCTTGGTTGGTTAGCTGGAGCGCAGGCGGGGTGCGCCTGCGCTCCTTACTTTTTGGCGGTCCACTCGGCCTGTTCCGCCCCGATGGCCTGTGCCTTCGCGCGCTGCGGCTCCAGCGGTCAACGGAGTCGCCGCTGACGGGCCGTGTTGGCCGGCGCGATCGGGACGGGCGGCACGGTCGCCGCGGGCGGCGGGCGAAGAATCTCCTCCATCAGGTTCCGAAATTCCGGCGCGTCGCGGAGAATGCGGCCGCCGACCGTCACGAGCCGGTCGATGGTCTCGGGCGGCAGCGTGAAGGTGGTCGGCACCTGCGCGAAGATCGCCCGCTCGGCGGGATCCTTGAGTTGCGCGAAGTCGACGGCGATCAGGTGCAGCCGCGGTCGCCAGTCTCCGGTGGCGATGTCGCGGTTCCAGTCGTCGACGCTGCGGCGGACGAGTTCGAGCAGCACGCCGTTGGTGCGGCGGATCGCGCTCTTGCTGAGGGCGGAGGCGACGGCGCGCAGCCCCGGCGTCTCGGGATGGTCGCTCCACTCGGCCTTCGGTTCGATCGCGGCGTTGACCACGATGAACACGATGTGGCGCAGGCTGTTGGCCTCCGGCCGCATGAGGCCGCTCCAGCCGCGGGTGGCGGCGAGGGCGTCGACGAGATTGGAGACGCCGAGGTTATCGGCCAGCCCACCGTCGACGAGGTGCACGTACGCGCGCCGGCGTGGGTCGATCGGGGTCTGGGTCAGGCGCACGAAAGGCTCGGCGTCAGCCTGCGCGGCGACCGTGGGCGCGGACGGCAGCAGCGCGACCGGCGGCGGCGGCGGCACGCGGTCGGCGTACGTCTTGAGTGTAATCGGAGTCAGGATACCCGGCACGGCCGAGGAGGCGGCGACCGCGCGCGAGAGGGGGTAGCGGGCAAGGTCGGATCCGATCTCGTCGAAGCTCTGCTGCGTGAAGGAGAATGTGCTGAACGTGTCCATGTCGGTCGCGTTGATCACGAGCCAGGGACGCGTGGCCGGGCCGCGCAGGAGGTCGCCGTAGGTGGCGCCGTGGAAAAGGAGTTCGTCGTAGTACTCGGCGGCGAGATCGCTACGCGCGTAGCGGTCGGACATCAGGCGCCAGCGGTGGCGCAGCGAGAGGAAGCGGTGCACGAGCTCACCTTGCACGTCCTGCTTGAGGAACGTCTTCTCGAAGTCGCGGAAGAGCCGGTCGCCGTAGAGGCAGTAGTACGCGGCGGGGAAGCAGCCGCCCGACACGGCGCTGATGGCCTGCACGCGATCGAGGAGGTTGCCGCCGCCGGGCATCGGCGTGAGCGCGAGCTCCTGCATGACGCCGTAGGAGAGGGCGGACGCGCGGATGCCGCCGCCGGAGAAGAAGAGCACGACCGCCACGCGATCGGGCGAGGTCGACGCGAGTTGCACGCGGACGTTGTAGCCGGACGCGGCGGAGGCGCCGGGACCGAGCGGGGAGTTGGCGGCGAGCGCGGCTGGGTCAAGCGGGGCGTTGAGCGGCGCCTGGGCGCAGCCGGCGAGGATGGCAGCGGCCCCGAGGGCGAGAATGCCGGGAAGCCGTCGCATTCGCGAGAGACCGCCGACGAAGCCGGACCGAACTCGCTGCGCTGGAAGCATGTGATAGATCGATAGCACGCCGTGCCGGAAGCGGAAGCCAGAAGCCGGAGGGGCGGAGGCCAGAAGCCGGAAACCAGAACCCGGAGGCCGGAAGCCAGAGGCCAGAGGCCGAGACACGAGCTCAGGCATGGTAGCGCCTGGTGAGGCGCCGCGAGGACGGGGGCAGCGTCCTGCGGTGGATGAAAACCTGTGACAAACCTCGGGGCGTCGCTCTCACTCGTGGCCTTCGCCTCATGGATCGCATCGTCCGGCTCCTCCAGCAGTTCAAAGCACCTCAGGTTTTCAATCCGTGGACGGATGAGGATCCGCTCGATGCGCTGGGCGGGGCGTCGGCGGGGCGGGTGGAGCGGTTGCGCGCGCATTTCGACTGCAAGCCGGCGGTCGTCCTGCTCGGCGAGGCGCCTGGGTATCAGGGGTGCCACTTTTCCGGGATCCCGTTCACCAACGAGAAGCTGATCCTTGAGGGGGCCATTCCGCGCGTGACGTCGGTGTTTCGGCTCACCACGCGGGAGCGGCCCTGGTGCGAGCCGTCGGCAACGATCGTGTGGCGCACGTTGCGCGAGCTCGGGCTGGCGGAGCGCACTGTCCTCTGGAACACGTTCGCGTGGCACCCGCACAAGCCGGGCGACCGGCTCTCCAACCGGACGCCCACGCGAACCGAGGTCGAGTCCGGGCTCGAGGTTCTGCGGGCGGTGTTGAAGCACTTTGCGGGCGCGGCGGTCGTGCCGGTTGGCCAGATCGCCGGCCGCACGCTGGCGAGTCTCGGCGTGGAGGCGCTACCGCCCGTGCGGCATCCGGCAATGGGCGGAGCAACCGCGTTCAGGAAGGGCCTCGAGGACCTGCACCGCACCGGCGTGCTGCGCCGCGAGTAGCAGCCAGAGGCCAGAAGCCGGACGCCAGAGGCCTGAAGCCGGAGGCCGGATGTCAGATGTCAGAGGTCAGACGTCGGAAAGAAGCGTCAGATCCGGATATCTGTTCTGGCTTCAGGCTTCCGGCTTCAGGCTTCCGGCTTCGGGCTTCCGGCTTCGGGCTTCCGGCTTCAGGCCTCCGGCTTCCGGCGTCTGCCGTCTGACCTCTGACGTCTCGTCTTGGCAGAGCGCTTCGCCTTCGCGCGCTGGCGGGTGCCGGGCTCGACGCCAATGCGAGGGTCCCGGCGGCGGACGAGTTGCACGAGCCGCGCGGCGGTGGACTCGAAGCCGTCGGAGTCGTCGGCGAGGTAGAGCCACTTCGGCAGGATGGCGTGGGGAGTGAGTGCCGGAAACTCCTGGCGCAGCGCCTCGTGGTGCTCGCGTTCGGTGCAGACGAGCAGCCCGCGCCACGGCTCGGCGCGAGCGATGAAGCAAAGCATGAGCTTGCCGCCGACGTAGGCGGCCTTGGCCCCGAACATCGCGCGGAGCACAAACGTCGGCTCGTCTTCGAGCGGCTCCCAGAGCCAGGCGTATGGGTGGACGCGTGTGATTGCCGACGGGTCGCGTTTCATGGGTGGCAGGGCCGGGGAGCGGAGCGACGGGCGAGCCTAGCGCACCAGCGTGCGCTTCAGCCAGTCGACCACCTGCTGCTTGTACTGCGGGGCGAGGTTGTCCCAGCTCCGCATGCCGTGGTTGCCGCCCTTGATCTTGATGAGCTCGACCGGCACCTGTGCCTGCTGGAGGCGTTGCTGGAACTGAAGCGACTGGTCGAGCGACACGCGGCTGTCCGAGGTGCCGTGGAGCAGCAGAAACGGGGGCAGGCCGGGCTTGATGCCGTGGATCGGGGACGCGGAGCGGAGGATCTCGGCGGACTTCTCGTCGAAACTGTCGCGGCCTATCAGCTCGGCCATGGTCCGGCCGAGCGCGGCGCCGTGCGGGTATCGGCCCACGAGATCGAATGGCCCGTAGAACGCGACGACGGCCGCCACGCGCGTGCGGTCATCCGCCCGCGTGGCGGCGAGCGCAACAAGGTGGGCGCCAGCCGACTCGCCCGCGATCGCGATGCGTTTCGGGTCCACGTGGAACTCGGCGGCGTGGGCTTTCACCCAGCGGATGGCGGTCTCGACGTCCTCGATGCACGCCGGGTACGGGTGCTTTGGCGCAAGGCGATAGTTGATCGAGAACCAGGCGATGCCGTTTGCGGTGAGCGGGTCATGCAGCGGGGCCATGTAGCCCTTGGACGGCCCGCCCGACTTGTCGCCCGCGCTCCAGGCGCCGCCGTGCACGAGGATCACCGCCGGGAACGGGCCGTCACCGGCGGGAACGCAGGCGTCGAGCCGCAAGCTTTCGCCCGCGGCCGTGCCGTATTCGATGTCGGATTGGACGGCCGCGCGGGCGGCGAGCGTGAGGGTGAGCAGGCAGGCGAGCAGGGCGGCGAGTTTCATGGGGTGCCGCGGAGTATTGCCGTCGTGCCCGGCATGAAAAGGCGGAACCGGCGGAGAGGCGCCGGCCCGGCGATGGCTTTCCGGGCCGGTCGCGCGACGCTCAGGCGGCGGACTCGGCGGACGGGGCCCGCAGTTGTCGGGTGCCGAGGCATTCCGGATACCCGCGACAGCCCCAGAATTGCGCGCCGGTGCGTGGGCCGTTGCGCACGGTACGCAGCGCCATGGGTCTGCCGCAGCGTGGACAGGCCGGTCCGGTGGGAAGCGGGGCGTTGGGCGAGTCGCCGGTCGGGGATTCCGCGCCGGCGCCGGGGGTGGGGCGTGGTGGCGGGGTGGCCGTGCCGGACGGGCTGCCGCCGCCGGCCACGTAGACCTGCTCGAGGCCGCGGATGTGCTGATTCACCAGATACAAGGTCTGGCAGATGACGCAGATCAGGGCGTTCGCGACGACGGCGGGCTCCCGATGCTCGAACCAGATCGAATATGCCACGGCCATCTCCGCGGGCGTCTGCGGGGGCGGCGGCGCGGCCTCCGCACCCGATTCTTCCGGGCGTCGCGCCCGGCCCACGGCGATGACCGTCTGGGCCTCCGGCGACTCCTTCGGCCAGTACGGCAGCGTGCGTTCGCGGAGAAACTCCTCGAGTCCGAGCCGCACCTCGTGGAACGCAGCGCGCGCGGCTTTCGTGGCCGCGAGTTCCTCGGCGCACTGCGCGGCACTGCACCGGCCCGCCTCGAGCAGGTGCTGGACGGTGCGCCGCCCGGCCTGGATCAGGTCGTCGTAACCCGCTGACCGGGGGTCGACAAAGCGCGCGCAGAAGTCGGCGATCGTGTCCTGGACGAGGTGAGCCTTGTCCACGCAGCGCTGCAGCCGCCAGACCGGCAGCGGCACGCGCCCGGCCGGCCGGGCGCGCGCGTCGCCGGCGGGCGCCGGTCGGTCGGGCTCCGCGGCCGACGCGGTCGAAGCGGGAGTGGTGGGGGAGGAAACAGGACGTCGGTCGCGCGAATCGCGCACCGCCGTCCCGGAGCGGTTGGGGGATGGAGATTGCATGTTGATGCCGTTGGGGCCGCGCCATCTTCCGCTCCGGTAAAAAAGTGGCAAGCAATTGTACAAAACAATGAAAGTTGACCAGAAGAGCGATGCCGGAAGTGTCACGTATTACGTGACACTTTCGGGCGGAGGGAGCTGGCGCCGGTGGCACGCAATACGTGACCGTTCCGCGCCGGATCCCCTCTGGGGATGTCGGCCACGGTCACGTAATCCGTGACACTGCCTCCCCCGGACGGGCGCAAAAAAAGTGTCACGTAATACGTGACACTTTGGATGGAGGTACCGCTGGCCCTCGATAATTGAACTTTACTCCCAGCCGATGGGGCGGCCGGCGTTTTCCTTCTCCAGCCACTGCATAAGCGGGGCGTAGTACTCGACCATGGCGCGGGTGGAGAGCTCCTCGCCGGTGGCGTCCTTGAGGACCTTGCGCCAGTCCTCGGTCGCGCCCTTGGCCATGATGCGCTGGAGAAATTCGCCGGCCTGGCGGTTGTGGGCGTAGTTGCAGGACTGCGGCGGCTGGTGGAGGAAGTTTTTGGCGATGTAGTCGTTGAGCTGGTACTTGATGACCTGCGCGATCGCGTAGGAGTAGTAGTAGCAGGGCGTGTCGTTGATGTGTGTCTTGGTGGCGGGATCGCAGAACTCCTCGCCGCGGTCGGCGGGAGGCTCGATGCCCTGGAAGTCGCGAACGTACTGCCACCAGCGGGCGTTCCATTCGGAGGGCGGGAGCTTGTGCGCGTAGATGTCGGCCTCCCAGTGCGTCATGACGCCGGACGACCAGTAGATGAACGGCACGCCGGGGGCGAGGGCGGCGGACAGGAGGAACGCGTTGTCGTCGGCCTTGAAGTCGGCGGGCAGGACACCGACGGACTTCAGGTAAGGCGCCTGGGACGAGGCGAGGGCGATGAGCTCGCCCATACCCTCGTGGAAGGCCGGGTTGGCGCCAGTGCGGAGCAGCGGCGGGACCTCGGGGCGGGAGTAGCTGAGGAAGTAGAACCCGTGGCCGAGCTCGTGGTGGGCGGTGGAGAACCACCACGGGTTGGCCTCGATGCTCATGAGCGAGCGCACGTCGTCATCGAGGTTCACGTGCCAGCACGAGGCATGAGTGTTCTTCTTGCGCGGATCGCCGGCGGGGACGGGGTAGAGGTCGGACTTGGTCCAGAACGAGGCCGGGAGCGGCTTGAAGCCGATGCCGGTGTAGAACTGCTCGGCGGACTTGATGATGAACTCGGGGGTGCGGTCCTTGAAGAACGGAGTGAGGTCGGCGGCCTCGACCAGGCCGTCCCACTCCTGCGACCAGCGGTTGTTGATCCAGTGGGCCGGGATGCGTTTCGGCACGGGCTGGCCGTACTTGGCGGCGAGCTTGTACTTCACCCAGGTGTGGAGTTGGAGGTAGAGCGGGCGCAGGACCCGCATGAACTCCTCATTCAGCTTCAGCATCTCGTCGGTGCTCATCTGGTAGCCGGCGACCTGAAGGGCGAAGTAGTCGTTGAAACCCATCTCCTGGGCGACGCCGTTGCGCAGGTCGCGGAGCTTGATGAGGCCGGGCTTAAGGGCGCGGCCAGACTCCTTGGAAGCCTCCCAGACCGCGCGCCGCTCGGCGAGATCAGTGGAGGACTGGAGGAGGTTGTCGATGTCGTTGGCCGTGACCTTCCGGCCTTTGAGCTTGAACTCGAAACTGTTGAGCACGGAGGCCTGGGCGGTCTCGGCGGCGATGCGGGCGGCGACGAGGGGAGGGTTGGTCATCGGGCCCTCGGCGGCGTTGAGCAGCACGCGGTCGAGCTGGCGCCAGGTGATCTCCCTGAGCTCGGCGCGATGGGTGAGGAGTTCGCGCGCCTCCTTGATGAGGGCGGGGTTGCCGTTGAAGGCGGCGTACGCCTTGTGGGCGGCCTCGTAGCCGGCGTCGTGGGCGGGTGAGACGTCGGTGACGGCAGCCCACTGGGCTTCGCCGTCGACGGTGGTGAGCGCCTGGTAGGAGGCGTTGACGAGGCTCAGGAAGCGATCGGCGCGTTCCTGGTAGGATTCGGCGGCGAGGAGCGCGGAGCCGGCGAGGAGACCGCCGGCCGCGAGCAGGGAGCGGAGCATGCGCATGGCGCGCACGGTAGGCGGGAGTGTCGGGCGAACAACTGGATTCTGGCGGGGGGCGGCCGCTTTTGCGGTGGCCGGGCCGACCGCGACCCGTACGCTCCGCGCCACTATGATGCGTCGGTTTCCCCTCGGCGGGCTCGTGGTGGCGTTCCTGGTGATCCTCGTCGGCACCCTGCGGCCGGTGCGCGCGGCCGAGCCGGCGGACGACACCGAACTGAAGTTCGTGCTCGTCGTGACGCGGCATGGCGTGAGGTCGCCGTTGCCGGCGCAACGGACGACGCTGGCGCGCTATGCGGCGCAGCCGCTGCCGGAATGGGAGGTGCCGCCGGGTCATCTCACGCCGCACGGGAAGCGGCAGATGACCCTCATGGGCGAGTATTACCGCGCGCGTTTCGTCGCGGAAGGGTTGCTGTCCGGCGACGTGGCGCGGGACACGGACCGCGTGTATTTCCGATCGGACAGTGATGAACGCACGCTGGCGACGGCCCGGGGGCTGGGCGCGGCGCTGTTGCCGGGCGTGGAGATCGCGGTGCAAGCGCGTCCGAATGACGGGCTGGACCCGCTGTTCCTGCCAGTGCGCGTGCCGCTCGGGAAGCCCGATCGCCAGCAGGCGGTGGCGTCGGTGCTGGGTCGCGTGGGAGGCGATCTCAACCGCGCGGTGCAGGCGAACCAGGCGGCGTTCGCGACGCTGCAGCGGATCCTCGTGGGTGAGTCGGGCGAGGTGCCGGCGGGCAGGCAGCCGGTGCTGCCTGCGACCACGACCGTGACGCCCGGCAACGCCGACCGGCTCCTCTCGGTGGGCGGACCCTTGTACGTCGGCTCGGCGATGACGGACGTGCTGATGCTCGAGTACGGCAACGGCAACCCGCTGGAGCGGGTGGGCTGGGGGCGCGCGACGCCCGAGCGAATCACGCAGCTGATGACGCTGCACTCGCTGTATTTCGAGCTGTCGCAAGCGTCGTCGTATCCCGCGCAGGTGCAGAGCTCGAATCTGGCGAGCCACATCTTGGCGAGCCTCGAGCAGGCGGCGTCGGGCCGGGCGGACGCGCGGGCGTTCGGCGGACCCGGGCACAAGGTTGTGATCGTGGTGGGCCACGACACGAACATCGCGAACCTCGGCGGCCTGCTGGGGCTCAACTGGTGGCTGCCCGGCACGCAGCGCAACCCGCTCCTGCCGGGCGGCGCGCTGGTCTTTGAGCTGCGCGAACGCCGCGCCGATCGCCAGCCGGTGGTGCGGGTGTCGTACGTGAGCCAAACGCTGGACCAGATGCGGGAACTCACGCCACTGACGCTGGCGCAGCCGCCGGCGATCGCGCGGATCTACGTGCCGGCGGCGAGCGGGGCCGGGGAGCATTTTGACGCGCCGTTGCCGCGGTTTGCGGCGCGCGTGCGGGCGGCGATCGACCCGCAGTTTGTCACGGCCGACCCCAACTGAGCCCGCCACGCGGGCGTCGAGCGGTGGGTTGCCTCGGCGGCGTTCGCTCCTATCGATTGGCGGGATGAATACTTTCCTGGCTGAGCGACGGGCGCGGGTGGGGGCGGCATTGCCGCTGGGCGATGCGCTCCTGGTGGTGGGGTCGGGCGTGCCGGTGCCGCTGCCCGAGGGCAGCGACCAGACGTATCCCTTTCGCGCGCATTCCGAGTATTACTACCTGGCGGCGAACGAGCCGGTGGACGCGGTGGTGGCGTTTGATCCGCGCGACGCGGCGAAGGGCGGTCGCACGGATGCCGGCTGGGAGCTGTTCGTGCCGGAGGTGACCGAGGGCGAGCGCGTGTGGGAAGGCCGCACGCAGATGCCCGGTCGGCTGCGTGGTGAGTTCGCGGCGTGGCTCCAGCAACGGGCGGGCCGGCCGGTGGTCGCGCTCGGGGCACCCGTGGCGGGCGTGGTCGCCAACCCGGCGCTGGCGGAGAACGTGCGACGCGCGTTCACGCATGCGCGGCGACCGAAGGACGCCGGGGAGATCGCGCGGTTGCGGCGCGCGGCGGCCGCCACGGCGAACGGGTTCAACGCCATGCCCGGCCTCCTGCGGGCGGGCGTGACCGAGCGGCAATTGCAGATTGAGCTCGAGGCGGGATTCTTCCGGGGCGGCGGCACGCGCACAGGCTTCGGCACGATCGTGGGCTCGGGGCCGAACTCGGCGGTGTTGCACTTTGAGCCATCCGACCGTGCGGTGCGTGCCGGCGAATTCGTCCTGATCGACGCCGGCGCCGAAGTCGACCGCTACACGGCGGACGTGACGCGCACTTTTTTTGTCGGCACGCCGACCGGACTGCAGCGCGACCTGTACCGCCTCGTGCTGCAGGCGGAGGAGAACACGATCGCACGCTGTCGACCGGGGGCGGAGTGGAAGGACATCCATTTTGCGGCGGCGCGTGACATGGTCATGGGGCTCGTGGAGATCGGCGTGATGCGCGGCGATCCGGCGACGCTGATCGAGCGCGAGGCGCACTTCCTGTTCTTCCCACATGGCGTGGGCCACATGGTCGGGCTGGGGGTGCGCGACGGCAGCGGGCTGGCGCCGGGGCGGACGAAGGACCCGCGTCCCTCGCTCAAGTCGCTGCGCATGGATCTGCCGCTGGCCCCGGGGTACGTCGTGACCGCGGAGCCGGGACTCTATTTTGTGCCGCCGCTGCTGAACGATCCGGCGCGGCGCGAGCGTTATCGCGACTGCATCAACTGGGCGCTCGTGGACGCCAACCTGCACATTGGCGGCGTACGCATCGAGGACGACGTGCTCGTGACCGACGGCGCGCCCGAGGTGCTGACGGCGGCCATCCCGAAGGCGTTCACGGCGGTGAACGCCTGAGGACGGGCGGCCCCGGGGGGATTGTCCTTATGACGAGGCCAGCGGCCTTCTGACGGGGGGCGGAGTATCCGGACATTATTCTGCCGAGTATCTGGACATTATTCCAAGTTGCCCGTGGTAAGCAGATTATAATTGCAGCCTCCGGCCCTGGGCTCCTGCACGGGACGTCCTGACGTGTCTGCACCTTCGCGGCGCGCCGTCAGCGCGGCGCGGAGAGCGAGAACGCCCTTCGGGAGTGAAAGTGAGAGTGGGGGGGCGCTCAATCCACCCAGGCAGGACACGGAGGCCACCGAGATCGGAGGAGGGGCACCGAGCGAAGATCCGGGTGGGCCGGCTTTCCTCCGTGACCTCCTCCGGCCTCCGGGCGCTCTGTGACGAGCCCGAGCCCGAGGACGAGAACGAGAACGAGAACGAGAACGAGAACGAGAACGAGAACGAGGGTGCGGTCCAATACACCCGTCCGCTTAGCTCCTCACGCCCGATTCCGCGCGCACACCTTCACTCTCACATTCACTCCTCACTTCGCCGGCGTCAGCGGCGCCGGCGAGTACTCCATGTACCTGGCCGTTTGTTCGGCGAGGGCGGGGCTGTGCAGGCGGGAGACGAGGTGGAGGGATTGTTCGATGCCCGCGGAGATGCCGGCTGAGGTAAGGATACGGCCGTTGTCCACGAAGCGCTGGTCGCGCACCACCGTGGTGTCCGGCGCGAGCTGGGCGAGTTCGTCGAGGTTCTCGTGGTGGGTGGTCGCGCGCAGGCCCTTCAGGAGACCGGCCTGGGCGAGGACAAGGGAACCGGTGCAGACCGAGGCGACGATCTCGGCGGTTTCGGCGCGGTGGCGGATCCACTCCAGCAGGGCGGGCTTCTTCAGCAGCGGACGAGTGCCGGCGCCGCCGGGGATGATCAGCACGTGCGGACGCGGGGCGGACTCGAGCGTGTGGGTGGGGACGATCTGCAGCCCGTTGCGGGCGCGGACGGACGACGGGGACTCGGCGATCGTGAACGGGTGGAAGAGCGTGTGGCCGCTGAGCTCGTCGGCGACGCCGAACACCTCGAACGGACCGGCGAAGTCCAGGACCTCGACCTCGGGAAACACCAGGATGGCAACGTGGCGGCGCATGGCCGGTATGAAGTCGGACTGGGAAATTTCCGCAACCTGCCGACGGACTTGTTTCCTGGCTTCCGGCGCGATCGGAATCGCGCCAATGTGCGCACCCCATGGCTCCGCGCATCCTTTTCTTCGGCTACAGTGAAGTCGGCTACGAGTGCCTGTCGCTCCTGCTCGAGCGCGGGGACAACGTCGTCGCGCTGATCACGCACGAGGATAACCCGAACGAGAAGATCTGGTTCAAGACACCGGCGCTCGCGGCGCGGGAGAAGGGCATCGCGGTGTACACGCCGGAGAAGGTGAACACGCCCGAGTGGATCGAGCGGATCCGAGAGCTGCAGCCCGATCTGATTCTCTCGGTGTACTACCGGAACATGATCAGTTCGAAGATCCTGGCGCTGCCCCGGCTTGGCGCGTTCAACATGCACGGCTCGCTCCTGCCGCGCTATCGCGGCCGGGCGCCGATCAACTGGGCGGTGCTCCATGGCGAGCCGCGGATCGGGATGACCCTGCATCGCATGGTGAAGTCGGCCGACGCCGGCGCGATCGTGGACCAGGAGGGCGTGGACATCGGGCCGCTCGACACGGCGGAGCAGGCGTTTCGCAAGGTGATGCCCTGCGCGCGACGCGTCCTGGCGCGGCAGATCGATGCGTTGCTGGCAGGAACAGCGAAGGAGACGCCGCAGGACGACACGCAGGCGACGTACTTTGGCGGCCGCAAGCCGGAGGACGGCCGCATCGACTGGCACCAGAGCACGCGGCAGATCTTCAACCTGATCCGCGCCGTGACGGACCCGTATCCCGGGGCGTTCACCGATGTGAATGGCACGCGGCTCATGGTGTGGTGGGCGGAGCCGGAGTCGGCGGCCGCGGCCGGGATGCGGGGCGTGCCGGGCGAGGTGCTGTCGGTTTCGCCGGTGATCGTGGCGACGGGTGACGGCGCGATCGAGCTGACGCGGACGGAGTGGCGCGGCGCGCCGCGGCAGTTGCGCGTGGGCGAGATCTGCGGCGCGAGCTGAGCGGCCGATCGGCGTGCAGGCCGCGCGGCGGACGTTGCGGCTAACGCCAAATGGCAACAAACCGGGCGCGGGGCGCCGCCGATTTCAGCCTTTCAGCCGGGGGGCCTTTCGGTCTTGTTTCAGCCATGGCTCTCAAAGTTCTCATTCTCGGCGCGAACGGGTTCATCGGCAGCTCGCTCACGCATGCCATCCTCAAGCAGAAGGATTGGGAGGTCTATGGCATGGATATCGGCAGCCACAAGCTGGAGGACAGCTTGGGCAACCCGCGCTTCAAGTTCGTCGAGGGCGATGTGACGATCAACCGGGAGTGGATCGAGTACCACGTGAAGAAGTGCGACGCGGTGCTGCCGCTGGTCGCGATCGCGAATCCGATCCAGTACGTGAAGGACCCGCTGCGGGTCTTCGAACTCGATTTCGAGGCGAACCTCGACGTCGTCCGCAAGTGCGTGAAGTACAAGAAGCGGATCATCTTCCCCTCGACGTCCGAAGTGTACGGCATGTGTCCCGACCGCGTGCTCGACGAGACGACGAGCGCGTTGGTCTATGGTCCGATCGAGCGGCAGCGCTGGATCTATGCCTGCTCCAAGCAGCTCCTGGATCGCGTGATCTACGCGTACGGCGTGCGCGACGGCGTCGATTACACCTTGTTCCGTCCGTTCAACTGGATCGGGCCGAAGCTCGACGACGTGCTCGAGCCGAAGGAAGGCAGCTCGCGCCTGTTCACGCAGTTCATCTCGAACGTGATCTTCAAGAAACCGCTGCAGCTGGTGGACGGCGGCCGTCAGACCCGCTCTTTCACCTTCATCGATGATGGCGTGGATGCGCTGCTCCGAATCATCGAGAACAAGGACGGCCGCGCGTCGCGCCAGATCTTCAACCTCGGGAACCCGAAGAACGAGGTGAGCGTCGCGCAGCTGGCGAAGTACATCATCGCGGCCTTCAAGGATTATCCCGAATACGCGGAGCATGCCGCGGCGGCGAAGACGGTGGTCGTGCCCTCGGGCAAGTACTTTGGAAAGTACTATCAGGACATCCAGAAGCGCGTGCCGTCGATTGCCGCGGTGAAGCGGCAGCTCGGCTGGTCGCCGAAGGTGGACCTGAAGACGGCCATCAAGCGCACGCTGGACTTCCACCTCGCGCACAAGGATTACCGCCTGGAGTGAGGAAGCCGGAAGCCGGAAGCCGGAAGCCGGAAGCCGGAAGCCGGAAGCCGGAAGCCGGAAGCCGGAAGCCGGAAGCCGGAAGCCGGAAGCCGGAAGCCGGAAGCGCCGCATATCAGATGTCGGAGTTAAGCCCGAGCTCCTGTTTTGACCGGTGGCCTGTGCCGGCTTCTGGCCTCTGGCTTCTGGCTTCCGATATCGGCTTTCCAGAGGTGGGCTGGTTGTTGTTAGTGTCCGGGTCCCTTGAAGCTCGCGCTCAAAGTCGATGTGGACACGGACCGCGGCACGCGTATCGGCGTGCCGAACATGCTGGTGGACTGCCAGCGGTTTGAGGTGCCGGCGTGTTTTCTGTTCTCGCTGGGGCCGGACCAGACCGGCCGGGCGATCACGCGGGTGTTCCGCCCCGGATTCTTCCAGAAGGTGAGCCGCACCTCGGTGGTGAAGCTGTACGGCGTGCGCACGCTCCTGAATGGCACGCTCCTGCCGGCGCCGCACATCGGCCGCCGCAACACCGACGTGATGCGCCGCGTGCGCGATGCCGGCTTCGAGGTGGGGATCCACTGTCACAATCACTACCGCTGGCAGGACTACGTGCAGAAGATGCCGCTACCGGAGATTCACGAGGAGTTCCTGGCGGCGCGGACGGAGTTCTTCCGCGTGTTTGGGACGCAGGCGCAGACGGCGGGTGCGCCCGGCTGGCAGAGCAACGCGCGCAGCCGTCAGGTGTACGACGACGCGGGGCTGCTCTACGCGAGCGACACGCGCGGGGCGTTTCCCTTTTTCCCGCGCGTGGAAGGGCGCGTGTTCAAGACCCTGGAGATTCCGAGCACGCTGCCGACGTTTGATGAGCTGCTCGGCCGGCCGGAGTACCCGGTGGAGCGGATCGTGCCGCACTACCTCTCGCGGCTGCGGGAGGACACTCTGAACGTGATCACGGTGCACGCGGAGATCGAAGGCATGGGACACCGCGCGCTTTTCCAGCAGCTGCTGAGTGCGTGCCGCGAACGGAAGGTGCAGTTTGTCCGGCTCGATGCCTTTGCGCGGGAGTTGCTGGAGCACCGCGCGGCGATCCCGGTGTGCGACCAGCGCATGGCGGAGATCGACGGGCGCTCCGGGACGGTGGCGGTGCAGGTCAACTGAACCGTCAGCGCTCGACCCGGCGCAGGAGCCAGAAGCCGAAGCCGAGGAAGATCAGGTTCGGCACCCACATCAGGAGGTCGGGCCGGTATTCGGGGTGCCGGTCGAGCCACTTCACCATCGTGATCAGGATGTAGAAGCCAAGGACGAGGAGGACGGCGACGCCGAGATTGGCGGAGGTCTCGCGGCGGGAGACTTTGATCCCGAGCGGGACTGCCACGAAGGCGAAAGCGAACACGGCAAGCGAGAGGTTGGCCTTTTCGCTGACGATCATGGCCAGCTCCATGCTCAGGCGGGCGTGCTCCTTCTCGTGTCCCGGCTCCGGCTTGGTGGCGTCCACCGCGGCCCGCTTCTCCTGCAGTGCTTGGTAGCGCAGCCACTCGGGTTTCACATGGAAAACGCCGTCACCGATGTACCCGCCGAGTGAGAGCCGGATTTCCTCGGCCTTCTCGATCGAGGGCGCCTTGGGTGACTTGCTGAAGTCCTCGGGGTTCTTTTCGTCCCGCTCCTCGACCTTGGCGCGATACAGCGTCGGGATGATGCTGTTGGTGGCGGCATCGTAATCGAGCCGGCCGGATTCCGCCCGAACGATGCGGAAGGCGCGGCCCTGGGCATCGAGTTCCCAGATCCAGATGTCGCGCAGCAGGTCGCCATTGTTGGGCCGGTCGCCGACATAGACGACGACGCCCTTGAAGTCGCGAATGAAGGTCTTGGGAACGATGAAATTGCGGGGGTTCTTCCGCAGCGCTTCAGCAAACTCCTGGTGATACTGCACGCGCGCCCACGGCATGGACTCGAAGTTGACGTGCAGGGCGGCGACGCCGCCGAGCGCGGCGAGGATGAAGACCGGTCGTGCGATCCGCACGATGCTGATGCCGGCGGCGCGCATGGCGGTGACCTCGGTGTCGGCGGAGAGGCGGCCGAGGGTGAGGAGCACGCCGGTGAGGATGCCCATCGGCAGGGCGTAGGAGACGGCGAACGGGAAGAGCAGGAGGATGAGCCGGATCATCATCCCGACGCTGATCTGGCCGGCCAACAGCGGTCCGAGGAGGTCGCGCACGAAGTTGGCCAGCGCGACGACGAAAGCGAACAACCCCACCGCTCCGATGCACGTGAACAGAACGCTTTTGAAGATGTGGCGATCGAGCAGGTTCAAGGGAGACGAGGCGCGAGTTCATCGCAGACGCCTCGGGACGGCACAAGCGCGGAAGCGGGTCGCGGCGGAAGGGGGAAGCGAGGGCGATTTCGGCGGGTCGTCGTGGAACGGAGGAGGGGTGAGACGGAGACGGAGGGCGGACGGATCAAGAAGTGACTGAGGTGGTGGACGGGGAGAAAGAGAAAGAGGACGAGTAAGAGAAAGAAACCTAGAGGCCGAGGGAGAGTTGGTCGGGGGGAGGCGCGGGGGTGAGGCACTCCGGGCCATCGTTGCGGACGCTGCTGACGGCGGGACCGACGGGAGTCGCGGTGAGCCAGGCGTCGGCGGTGGGGGCGAGCAGTTCCTGGGCGGCAGCGGGATCGAGTTCGTCTTCGAGCCAGCGGGAGCACTGGTCAGGGGTGAGCATCACCGGCATGCGGTCGTGAACGCGCGCGAGCACCTGGTTGGGCGTGGTGGTGAGGACGGCGCAGGTCTCGAGCTCGGTGCCGGCGGGCCCGTGCCAGGTGTCCCAGACGCCCGCCAGCCCGAACGGCTGGCCGTCGGCAGGGGCGAAGTACCACGGCTGCTTGTGGCTGCCGAGGTCCTGCCACTCGTAGAAGCCACTCGCCGGCAGGATGCACCGACGGGAGCGCAGGGCGCCGCGGAAACGGGTGAGGAGCGTCTCGGCGCGCACGTTGACGAGCGGTTTGGCGGGGGCGTCGGGCTTGGTCCAGGCGGGGATCAGGCCCCAGCGGACGCCGGCGAGTTCGGCGCGGCCGGGCTCGCGCTTCCGGATCAGCGGCACGAGGGAGGTCGGCGCGATGTTGTAGCGGCTATGGAACTCCTCGAGGCTCCGCAGTCCGAACTGCTTCACCAGCGCCTCGAGGTCTTCGCGCTTGAGAACGTAGCGGCCGCACATGGGGAAATTCGGCGGGCGCGGACGTTCAGGAGCGGGACGGGGAGAACGTGCCTGGCACGCCGCCGTTGCTGGGGGCGGCCGGTGCGGCCGCGGTCGGAGCCTGGAGGATCGGCAGGAGATCGCGGAGGCGGGAGAGCTCGAAGAACCGGCCGGGCGCCTGGGGCAACGCAACGGTGCGCTCGTGCTGCCACAGGAGCGGGTAGGGCACGTGGGCGCCGCTGCCGCCGAGGGCGAGCACGGGGAGGATGTCGGACTTCAGCGAGTTGCCCACCATCAGAAATTCCGCAGGGCGGATGTTGTGACGCTGCAGGACGCGGGCGTAGCTGGCCTCGTCCTTCTCGGACACGATCTCCACGCCCGCAAAAAGCGGGGCGAGGCCGGACTTGGCGAGTTTGCGCTCCTGGTCACGCAGATCGCCCTTCGTGATCAGGATCAGGGCGTGATTGGGGGCGAGTTCGTGCAGCACCTCGCGGGCACCATCGAGGAGTTCGACCGGGTGGCGGAGCATCTCGTGACCGAGTCCGATGAGCGTGCGAATCTCCTCGGCGCTGATCTGGCCGCCGGTGAGTTCGATGGCGGTCTCGATCGCGGAGAGCGTGAACCCCTTCACGCCGTAGCCGTAGAGCTCGAGGTTGCGCATCTCGGTGGCGAAGAGCGTGCGGTCAACCGTGGCGGCGTCGTGGTAGCGGGCGAGGAGTTCGCGGTAGCGGGCGTGGACCCGCTCGAAGATCACCTCGTTGTGCCACAAGGTGTCGTCCGCATCGAAACCGATCACGCGCCAGTTGCTCATGGTGGCGACAAGAAGAACGCAACGCGTGGAGGAGCAAGGGAGGAAAAGGGCCGAGTGAGAGCGAAAGTGAAGGTGAGAGTGGGCCGTTTTCGCTGGCGCGAAAACGGATGCTGGAGCCGGCGGCCGGCGCGTCGCGGCCGCTGGTATTTGTTTGGGCGGGCGAAGAACGCGATGCAGAGGGGACGAGGGCTGCAATTATTAGTGTCCGTAAACGAGGGACTTGCGGGATAATGTCCAGATACTTGAGGATAATGTCCAGATACTGCCGCGGGCGGGTCCGGAGCTTTTGTTTTCGCCGTGGGCGAGAACAAGAGGTGGCGGGTTGCGTGAGGGTGGGCGGCTGCTTGTACTCGCGCTTCTCCGATGCCTTCCAAACCCATTCCCGGCTCGACGGGTGATGTCCTGACCTGCCTGCCCTCGCCTTATTTGCCGCACGCGCCGACGGGACTGCTGTACCTGCCGCGATTTCTCGCGAAGTGCCGGTACGTGAAGGAGCACGGCAAATTGCCGCCGAGTTATGCGAAGAACTACAAGCGGGGGATCGACCGCTTTCTATGCCTGCATCTCGGGATCGATCCGAACGCGGTGGAGAGGATCGTGCATGAGTGCATCGACGCGGGGCTCGATGACGCCGAGCGGGACCGGCGGCTGGCGCAGATCTTTCCAGCGGACGTGAGGGCGGCGCACTGGAATCGCGAGTTGGTGCAGAAGGGCATGACGCCGGCGGGGCGCGAGTTCCTGCGCGATGCGTTGACGGCGATGGGCTGCGCGGACCGCGTCGACGACATCAAGAGCGTGCCCGACCTGATCGATTTCGACGAAGGCCGGATCGAGTAGCGAACCGGAGCCCGGCTCGCGTCGCGCGCAGCGTGTCAGATCCCGCGGAATCCCGTGGAGTTGGCACGACATTGCACGGGACGGGCATGAATTCCGGTTTCTGTCTTTGCAGATACCGGACGGATGTCTATTTTCCGCCTCCCCATGGTGAAAGGCCAGAAAGTCGTCTGCATCAATGACACCTTCACACCGGCAATTCGCGCGCTCTACAAGCAGCTGCCGGTGAAGGACAACATCTACACGGTGCGCGAGGTCTTCCTGGGCCGGGAGAAGATCGTGAAAGGCGGGGATTCGGCGACCGTGGGTTTGCTCCTGGAGGAGCTGAAGAACCCCCCGGATCCGTTCCACCAGGGCGAGCAGGAGCTGGGCTTTTCGTCGGAGCGTTTTGCGCCGTTGAACGAGCTGCCGGACGAGGAAGTCGAGGCCGAGGAAGTGGTTGGAGTCGGCGCCTGGGCGCCGGTCTGAGCGCCGCGGCCGCAATGTTCGGTCGAGCGCGGCATCCCGTGTCGCGAGCGCGAGCGTGAGCGCGCTACCGCGTAAACCAGTGCCAGCCGTGCAGGATGGCCTCGGTGAACGTGGTCCCGAGCAGGGCGAAGAACGCCAGCGTGACCAGGAAGGCGACGTGGCCAACCAGGAGGACAATGCCGTCGCGCTCGAGCCAGCCCGCGGCGAGCAGCAGAATCGTCCAGCCGGGGATCATGTTGGTAAGCGGGACGAAGATCGGCACGGACAGCAGCAGGCTCGTGATCGTGATTGCGCCGAAGTGCATGGCGCGGAGGGACGCGGAGGAGGTCCACGCCGGCCAGCGCGGGTGGAGCAGGCGTTCCAGACGACGTACGATTCGGGCGGTGACGGGGATGAGCTTCGTGAAGAAACCGGCGGGTAGTTGCCAGTCGAGGACGCGGCGTGGCAACCACGGGAGTTTCCCGAACGCCATCTGCGCGGCGAGGATGGCAATGATGAGCCCGAGCGGGGTGGACGAGCCGGGAATCGACACCGGCGCGATGAACGGCAGGGCGAAGACGATGAGCAGGAGCGTGTAGGCGCGGCCCTCCAGGCGTTCGATGACCTCGCGGAGCGTGGCGTGGCGATCGGCAAACGAGACGCGCAGCTCCTCGAGCTGTTCGGAGAGCGGTCGCGGGCGGGGAGACGGGAGCGCGAGGTTCACGTGCCGCGCTTGTTGCCGTAGAGCTCCAGATGAAGCCGGTGGGCATAGCGGTATCCGCGCTCCTTGCACAGCTGGGCGAGCCAGGGCGCGCGGGTGCGGATCCGCTCGAGTGTCGTGCCCTCGGGCATCAGCAGGACCTTGTGCGGCGGAATCTCGCGCTGCAGGGCGGCGAGCATGTGCTCCAGCTCCTCGACGTCCTCGGGGCGGGCGACGACGAACTTGAACTGGTACGGGTAGGCGTCGATCCAGGCGCGGACGACGTCCGGTTGCCAGCGGGTGGCCTCATGGCGGCGGCGCCAGGTTGTGTGTTCGAGGGCGTCGGGGGCGGAGTTCAGCAGCTTGGGCGAAAGCGAGGCGAGGTCGCAGGCGATGCCCGTGGGGGCGACGGTGGCGGCGGTCTCGATGGTAATATGCCGGCCGAGCGCCTTCAGGGCGGTGGCGAGCTCACGGATATCCTTGGCGATCATCGGCTCTCCGCCCGTGAGCACGACATGGTGGGCCGTGCGATACTGTTCCACCGCCGCGATGATCTGCGGGACGCCGAGGTTCTTTCCTTCCGGGTTCCAGGAGGCGTACGGCGTGTCGCACCAGGCACAGCGCAGGTTGCAGCCGCTGGTGCGGACGAAAACCGACGGCACGCCGGTCAGCTCGCCCTCGCCCTGGAGGGAATGGAATATCTCCGCGATCAGCATTTGGGAGGGACCGCTAATCATGCGATTTCCGTCGAAACACAAGCCGCCCGGGGCAAGGTGGCGTGGCCCGGCGAGGCCGCGGCGTCGCGCCGGTCAGCGGGCGGGCGCGGCGGCGTAAGTCGTCGGATCAGGCAGGCCCGCGACGGCGAACGCCTCGCGGCGCTCCACGCAGGTCCCGCAGACGCCGCAATGGAGCTCGCCGCCCTTGTAGCAGGACCAGGTGCGCGCGAAATCGACGCCGAGCCGCGCGCCCTCCCGCGCGATCCCGCCCTTGTCGAGCGCGATGAACGGGCGCAGCAACTGGATGCCCGCGTAGGTGCCGAGCCGCATGGCGTCGCCCATGGCGCGCATGAAGTCCTCGCGGCAATCAGGATAGATCGTGTGGTCGCCGGTGTGCGCGGCGATGACGAGGCCCTCGGCGCCGACGCTCTCGGCGAACCCGCAGGCGATGGAGAGCATGATCGCGTTTCGAAACGGCACGACGGTGCGCTTCATGTTCGCCGCGGCATAGTGGCCCTCCGGCACGTCGCCCCCGCTGCGCAGCAGGTCGGAGGCGAAGAGGCGGTCGACGAAATCGAGGCGGATCACCTCGTGACGCACGCCGAGGTGGGCCGCGTGCTCGGCGGCGAACGGGATCTCGCGGTGGTTGTGCTTCGAGCCATAGTCGAAGCTCAACGCGGCGACGACCTCGTGCGCCGCATGGGCGGCATGGAGCGCGGTGACGGAATCCATTCCGCCGGAGCAAAGGACGATGACTTTCACGCGGTGCAGCGTACGGGCCGACGTCCTGGTAACAAGTGGCAACAACGGCGCCGCCGGCGAAGCGCGCCGGACGGCGTGTGGCGGCTTGGTTTTTCTCCGCAGGTGCGTTTGTTTGTTCCCGCATCATGCTCATTCTCCACGATCCGCGCTGCGCCGAGTACGGTCCTGACCTGCAGGACGAGCGGCCGGCGCGCGCGACCCGGACGGCCGCGCTGCTGCACGAGCGTCACCCGGACTGGACGTGGCGGGCGCCGGCGCTCGAAGTGCCCGACAGCACGCTGCTGCTGGCGCACACGGCCTCGCACCTGCGGCGCCTCGATCACCCGGAGGATTTTGACCACGAGACGCCCTACCTGCCGGGCATTGGCGAACACGCGCGCCGCTCGGTCAGTGGCGCGCTCGAGGCGACGGCGCACGCGCTGGAGCACGGGACGCCGGTGTTCTCGCTGATGCGCCCCCCGGGGCACCATGCGACGGCGATGGAGGCGATGGGGTACTGCTATCTCAACACCGCGGCGATCGCGGCGCTGCACGCCGTGCGCGTGGGCGGACTCAAGCGCGTGGCCGTGTGGGACTTCGACGCACATCACGGCAACGGCACCGAGTTCATCCTCCATGCGCAGGCCGCGCACGACACCTTCTTCTTCGCGTCGGTGCATCAATACCCCGGATACCCGGGCACGGGCACGCAGGACCACGGGCCAAGCATTCGCAACTGGCCGGTGGCGCCGCGTTCGCCGCGGGCCAATCACATGCAGATGCTGCGCGCCTCGCTCGACGCCGTGCTCAGCTTTGCGCCGGACCTGATCGTGATTTCCGCCGGCTTCGACGCCTTCAAGGGCGATCCGGTGGCGGAGCTTTCGCTCGAGGTGGAGGACTTTGCGGAACTCGGACGGTGGGTCGCCGCGGTGCGGCATCCGACGGCGGCCATTCTGGAGGGTGGCTACAGCGAGCAGTTACCTTTGTTGGTTGATGCCTTCCTCTCCGCGTGGCAGAACGCGGCCCGTTCTGCATGATTTCGCGCTTTCTTCCGACGCAACTCCGGCGTTTGCTGGGTGTGAAAGTGACCACGCGTCCGCCGCCATACCTGCTCCTCGACCAGCCTGGATCGCTGACCCCGATCCTGCGCGCGCTGGAACGAGTCGACGAGGTGGCCCTCGATACCGAGGCGGACAACATGTATCACTACCGCACGCGGGTTTGCCTGCTGCAGTTTTTGATCGATGGCGAAGTGTTCCTCGTGGACGTCCTCGCCCCCGGCCTGGTGCTCGACCCCCTGTGGAAGGCGCTGGCGCCGAAGCACCTGGTCATGCACGGCAGCGATTTCGACCTGCGGCTGCTGTATGATCTCTGTGGATTCCAGCCGCACAGCCTGTTCGACACGATGCTGGCCGCGCAACTGCTCGGCCTGCAGCGGATCGGGTTGGCGTCGCTGCTGGACCAGCACTTTGGCGTCGCGCTCGACAAGGAAGGCCAGAAGGCGAACTGGTCGAAGCGGCCCATCACGCCGAAGCTGCTCAATTACGCCTCCCTCGACGTCTGGCACCTGCCGGCGCTGCGCGACATCCTGACGCGCGATCTCAAGCGCCTTGGCCGCTTGTCGTGGCTCGAGCAACAGTGCCGCGCCCAGATTGCGGCGGGCGCCGAGGGTTTTGCCCCGCCCACCGACAATGACTGGCGGATCGGCCGCAGCGAGCGGCTGCGCGGCCCGGGCCTCAGCGTGCTGCACGCGGTGTGGCACTGGCGCGAGGCGCAGGCGCAGCGGCTCGACACGCCGCCCTTCAAGGTTTGCGGCAACGCGATGCTGCTGAAGATCGCCGAGGCGGCGGAGTCCGGCGACGGCGCCGAGACGATCCTGAACTCGGTGCACCTCGGCAAGCGCCACGACCGCATCTTTCCCTCGCTGGCGCAGGCGGTGCGCACCGGCCTGGCACGCGACCCGAAGACGCTCCCGCGTCGGCCGGGTCGGGACCCGCACCACGTGGCTCTCACGCAGGCGGAAATCGAACTGCAGGAACGCGTGCGGACGGACCGGGACCGGGTGGCCAAGAAGCTCTCGATCGAGCCGACGTTGATCGCCAACCGCTCCCAGCTCGCGCAGATCGCGCGCGCTCCGCGGCAGATCAACCAGCTGCTCCTGCCCTGGCAGGCGGAACTGCTCGTGCACGAGCCGGCGCTCACCAAGGCCTTCGCCTCCGCGAAGGCCTGAGTTTGGCGCGGTATGCCGGGTGCGCCCGCCAACGCTTCGGCCAACGCCAACATTGCGCGTTACCTGACGCGCATGGCGGCGGCCCAGCCGGACCGCGTGGCGCTGAAGATTCCCCGCGGGCGCCGCGGGGGCGAGATCGACTACCTGAGCCTGACCTTCGCCGAACTCGAGGCGGAGGTCGCGGCCTGGTCGCACCGGCTGACGGTGGCTGGCGTGCGTCGCGGTGATCGCACGCTCGTGATGGTGCGGCAGGGACTGCCGCTGATCGCTTCGGTGTTCGCGGTGTTTCAGCTCGGCGCCGTGCCGGTGATCATCGATCCCGGCATGGGAATGAAGAGCTTCCTGGCCTGCGTGCGGCATTCGCGGCCCCGCGTGCTGCTCGGCATCCCGCTGGCGCAGCTAATCAGCCGCGTGTTCCGGCCCTCGTTCGCCTCGGTGGGGGTGCGCGTGACGGCGAGCGGGGCACTGACGGCGCGGCTGACCCGTCCCGCAGCGGGGCCCGCCGGGGCGCGCGCGGACGTGGCACGTTGCGTGGCGACCGCGCCCGACGACCTGGCGGCGGTCCTGTTCACCTCGGGGTCGACGGGGGCGCCGAAGGGCGTGTGCTACCAGCACGGGATGTTCGAGGCGCAGGTGCGGCTGATCCGGGAGACGTATGGTATTCAGCCGGGGGAGACGGATCTGCCGCTGCTGCCGGTTTTCGCGTTGTTCAATCCGGCGCTGGGCATGACGACGGTGGTGCCCGAGATCGATCCGCGGCACCCGGCGCAGGTGGATCCGGCGAAGATCGTACAGGCGATCCAGCAGGAGCAGGTGACCAATTCCTTCGGTTCGCCGACGCTCTGGCGGAAGATCAGCGAACACTGCGTCGCGCACCGGATCACGCTGCCCTCGTTGCGCCGCGTGTTGTGCGCCGGCGCGCCGGTGCCGGCGGCGCTGTGGCGGAACGCGGCGGCGTTCCTCCCGCGCGGCCAGTTGCACAGCCCGTATGGCGCGACCGAGGCGCTGCCGGTGGCGACCGTGGCGGCGGAGGAGATTGATCCGGCGTCGGTGTGCGGGGCGTGTGTCGGCCGCCCGGTGCGGGAGATCGACGTGAAGATCATTGCGACCACCGACGGCCCGATCGCGCAGCTGGCGGACGCGCGGGAGCTGCCGGCGGGCGAGATCGGCGAGATCATCGTGCGCGGGCCGGTCGTGACGCAGAGCTATGACGAGCGTCCGGATGCGACCGCGGCGGCGAAGATTGCGCCGGCTCCGGGCACGGGGGCCGCGCGATGGCACCGGATGGGCGACTGCGGCTATCTGGATGGGGAAGGCCGACTCTGGTTCAGCGGGCGCAAGGTCGAGCGCGTGGAGACGCCGCGGGGGACGTTCTTCACCGAGCCCTGCGAGCAGGTATTCCGGGCGCATCCGCGCGTGCGGCGCTGCGCGTTGATCGGGATCGAGGCCGGCGGCGTGCGGCAGCCGGCGATCGTGGTCGAGGCGACGGTCCGCGATTCAGCCGAGGCGCGGCACTTCGCGCGCGAGTTGAAGACGCTGGGCCTGGCGCACGCGCACACCGAGCCGATCCGCGTGTTTTATTTCCATCCGAAGTTTCCGGTCGACGTGCGGCACAACGCGAAGATCCACCGCCTCACGCTGGCGCGCTGGGCGGCGACGGCGAAGGGCTTCGATATCGAGCCGAAGCGGTAGCCGGCTGCCGGGCGAAGGCCGGCAGCCGGCTAAGCAAAATGGCTGCGCCATTTTGGGGAAAAGGCAGGAACGTGCTTCTTCAGTGCATCGATGGGCATGCTGCGATTTCTTGAGCACGCCGACTGCGCGTAACTTTGACTTTTCCTTTTTGGGCGGCGGCGGGCAGGCTGCGCGGCCTTGGGGTCTGAACCTTCCAGTCTGGCTTCCGCCGGTCCGCGCGGCCCTGTGCTGGTCACGGGCGGCACGGGCTTTCTCGGTCGCCGGCTGGTCGATCGGCTGCTGGCGGACGGCCGGCAAGTGACGGTGCTGGCGCGCACGCCCTCGCCGGAGCTGCTCGCGCGCGGCGTGGCGTTTGCCCGCGCCTCGCTGGACGACGCGGCGACGGTGGCCGCGGCCTGCGCCGGGGTGGAGACCGTGTTTCATGTCGCCGCGAAGGTCGGGGTGTGGGGGCGGTACGAGGAGTTTTACCGTACGAACGTGCTGGGGACGCGGGCGCTGCTGGCGGCATGTCACCAGCACGGCGTGAAGCGGTTCGTTTACACGAGCACGCCGAGTGTCGTGTACAACGGCCGCGATCTGGCGGGCGCGGACGAGTCGCTGCCGCTGACGACGGAGTGTCCGAGTGCGTACCCGCTGACGAAGGCGCTGGCGGAGCGTGAGGTGCGGGAGGCGCATGGCGAACGGTTGCGCACGGTGGCGCTGCGGCCGCACCTGATCTGGGGCGTCGGCGATCCGCATCTCGTGCCGCGCGTCCTGGCGCGGGCGCGGGCGGGCCGCCTGCGCATTGTGGGCCGGGGGGACAACCAGGTGGACATGGTGCACGTGGAGAACGCGGTGGACGCGCAGCTTTGCGCCGAGCGGACGCTCGCGGCGTCGCCGGGCGGTGGGGCCGCAGGCGGGCGCGCGTTTTTCATCACCAATGGCGAGCCGGTGGCGCTGTGGGCGTGGATCAACGATATACTGCAGGCACTGGGCGAGCGACCGGTGACGCGGCGGATTCCGTTGCCCGCGGCGCAAGCGGTGGGCGCGGCGTGCGAACTCGTGTGGCGGACGCTCCGCCTGCGAGGCGAGCCGCCGATGACGCGCTTCGTCGCGGCGGAACTGGCCAAGGATCACTGGTTCGACATTTCGGCGGCGCGGCGGGATCTGGGGTATGTGCCGCGCATCAGCATGGCCGAGGGCACGGCCGAACTCGTGGCGGCATTGCGCCACGCGGCCCCGTCGGCCTGAAGCGCAGTGACGGGGCCGAGACCGGACTACCGGGCGGCCCGCTGGCGGACGGCTTCGAAGAGCGTGATGATCGTCGCCATGGCGACGTTCAGCGAGTCGGCCTGGCCGGCCATGGGGATGCGCACGGGGAAATCGGAGTTCTTCAGCCAGAACTCGCTGAGCCCGTACTGCTCGCTCCCCATGATGACGGCCATCGGGCCGCGCAGGTCGGTATCGGAGTAGGGAGCGGTGGCCGAAGGCGTTGTCGCGACGGTCTTCACGCCCTTCTCGCGGAGCCACTGGAGGACGTTGGCGCTCTCCTCCACGACGAGTGGGACGGAAAACAGGACGCCGGTGGAGGCGCGGACGACGTTCGGATTGAAGATGTCGGTGACCGGATCGCAGACGATCACCGCGTGGCAGCCGGCGGCGTCCGCGCTACGCAGGATGGTACCGAGGTTGCCAGGCTTCTCGATCGCTTCGACGACGAGGAGGAAGGGCTCGGGTGGCAGGACCAGGTCGGAGAGCGCGCGGCGCCACTGGGGGGCGACGGCGAGGAGGCCGTCGGGGCGCTCGCGGTAGGCGACCTTGGCGAAGGCGTCCTTGGAAAGTTCGAACAACCGGGCGCCGGCGGCTTCGGCCTCGGCGATCAGTGCGGGCTCGTTTTCGCCGAGGAACCAGTCGGGCGCGAAGTAGAGCTCCTGCAGGGCGACCTTCTTCTCCAAGGCGCGGCGCACCTCCCGGTAGCCCTCGACGAGGAACACGCCGGCCTCATCGCGCGGCCGGCGGTCGCGCAGCTTGACGAGCTGCTTCACGCGCGGGTTCTGGAGACTGGTGATGCGTTCGGGAGGCAAGGCGGGAAGAAAGGGTGAGTGAGGGTGAAAGTGAGAGTGAGGGTGGGGACGGAGACGGCGGGATCGGAAGTGAAAAGGGAAAGGGGGGAGGATGGCGAGGCGGGAGGGAGGGGTGTCTCTCGAACGGACGAAAACGGCCCTTCACTTTCCGGGGAGGTTCATGTTCCGTGGCGCCGTGGGAAGAAAGAAGCCGTTCAACGACCATCCGTTTGCGTATCACCAGGAGATCGAACTGGAGATCACGACGTTGACCAACCTCGGGCTGGGGCTGGGTCGCGTGGAGATCGCGCCGCGGGCTCCCGCGGTCGGGGCGATGGCGGCGACGACGACGGACGTTGCGGCGGAGGCGAAGGGCCCCTCCGGCTGGGTCGTGATGGTGCCGTTCACCTTGCCGGGCGAACGCGTGCGCGCGCGGGTATTCCGGAACCACAAGAATTACTCGGAAGCCGATTTGGTGAACGTGCTGGTGCCGTCGCCGGAGCGCGTGCAGCCCCGGTGTCCGCTATTTGGCCGGTGCGGGGGTTGCCAGTACCAGCACCTGAGCTACGTCGCGCAGTTGCAGTGGAAGCAGCGTCAGGTGGCGGAGCTGCTGTTGCACATGGCGGACACGAGCTTCCCGGTGTCGCCGGTGGTTTCCTCGCCGCGCGAGTACGGCTACCGTTCGAAGATCACGCCGCATTTTGCGGCGCCGCGGCGGCCCGCGCCGGCGGCGCATCGCGAGGATTTTGGCGTGACGGCGGCGGACGACGATGCGGGCAGCGAGCCTCTGGTGGCGGCGCCGCAGGGGGCGGCGGCGACCGGATCGGCGGAGGGCGTGAAGCCCTTTCCGATCGGCTTCCTGCGACAGGGCACCCGGTTTGACATCGTGGACGTGCCGCATTGCCCGATCGCGACGGACGCGATCAATGCCCGGCTGGGGGCGGTGCGGGCGGCGGTGCACGGCAAGGCGGCGAGTTACACGCGCGGGGCGACGCTGTTGCTGCGCGAGGCGAGCGGCGAGGTGACGACGGATTACGATGCGGTGATCACCGAGACCATTGACCGCGGCGGGTCGGAGGCCCCGATCCGGCTGCACTTCCTGGCGCGCGACTTCTTCCAAAACAACCCGTTCATCCTGCCGGCGTTCACGGGGTACGTGCGTACGCAGGCGGCGCAGAGCGGGGCGCGCTTCCTGGTGGACGCGTATTGCGGCAGCGGCCTGTTCGCGCTGACGGCAGCTTCGGCGTTCGAGCGCGTGGCCGGCGTGGAGATCAGCGAAAGCAGCGTGCGCTTTGCCAAGGAGAACGCGGCGGCGAACGGAATCACCAACGCCAGCTTCCTCGCGGCCGACGCGGCCGGCATCTTTGCCGGGCTCGAGTTTCCGGCGGCGGATACGGCGGTGATCATCGATCCCCCGCGGAAAGGCTCCGACGAGGCGTTTCTCAAGCAGCTGTTCGCGTTCGGTCCCCGCGCGGTGGTCTACGTTTCCTGCGACCCCGCGACGCAGATGCGTGACCTGCGGCACTTCCTGGCGGCCGGCTACCGGCTGACGGCGGCGCAGCCCTTCGATCTCTTTCCGCAGACCCGCCACCTTGAGTGCGTGCTCACGCTGGTGAAGGGCTGACGGGGAATGACGGTCTGGCTGGACCTGTGAGTCGGCTGACGGCGTCCGCGGTTAGGACTGGAAATACCCGCGATAGAAACTGGTGAAGGACGGCGGACTGTTCTCGTGCGCGATCGCGGCACGCAGGTATTCGCCGGCCACCCGGTTGTTGATCTGGTGGGCGAGGCTGAGAACCTGCTCGAAATCGGTCGTCCGCTCCGCGGCGGTGCCGAGCCGTTGCTGGCACGCCCTGAGTTCGGTGCGGAGGGTCTGAAGGCAGGTATCCATCGGGTACTAAGACGTTTGAAGCGGGCGAACGGAACGGCCGAAGTTCGTGCGCGGCAATGAAAAACGAGGCTTGAGCCCGGCCGTCGGAAGGTACGAAGTCGCCAGGCGGCCCCATTTTTCGCGCCCCACCGGGGCCGGTCGGCGCCGACCCCGCCAAGACGGCCGCCAGGCGGCGGGCTGGTTATCTATTCAGCATAAGAATGTTAGGTGGCTTGCCCTCCGACCTCGCCCGGACTTTGCTCGCGCAAGAAACACGGCTTTCCGCCGCTGTGCCCCTTGCTTCTATGTTTTACCGCCTCTTGCTGATTTTCATGCCCGCCTCCACCCCCCGCTCCTGGTTCATTCTGATTCTGCTCGCCGTGACCGCCGTCAGTGTGTCGGCGCAGGACCTCGTGCTCGGCACGTACAACCTGCGCAACGACAACGCGGGTGATGTCCAGCGCGGCAACGGTTGGAAAGAGCGCGTACCGTTCGTGGCCGGACTGATCCGCTTTCACGGCTTCGATGTGCTCGGGACCCAGGAAGCGCTCTATCACCAGCTCGAGGACGTGGCGCGGCTGGTCGAGGGGTACGCATGGGTGGGCGTGGGCCGGGATGACGGGGCGCGCGCAGGCGAGTTCGCCGCGATCTTCTATCGGACTGAGGCGGTGGCGGTGCGGGCCTCGGGTACGTTCTGGTTCTCGCCGACGAAGACGGTGCCGTCGAAAGGCTGGGACTCGAACTACCGTCGGATCTGCACCTGGGCGAAGCTCGAGCAACGGGCGACCGGGTTCGTGTTCTTCGTCTTCAACGTCCATTTCGATCACAAGGGCCATGAAGCACGGCGGAACAGTGCACGCATGCTGCTCGAGGAGGCGAAGGCGATCGCGGGGGACGCCCCGGTCGTGCTGATGGGCGACTTCAACTCGGATCAGAAGACCGAGTACTACCAGACACTGGCGGGGGCGGGTTGGGTGAAGGACGCGCGCGAACTCTCGCCGGTCCGCTATGAGCCCAACGGCACGTTCAACAACTTCCTGCCGGACGCGTGGACGCCGGCGCGGATCGACCACATCTTCCTGAGCCGCGCCTTTGCGGTGAAGCGTTACGGTGTTCTGACCGACAGCTATCGCGCGCGGCTCCCGGCAGAGTCGAACGCTGGTGGCAAGGACCAGCCGGACGAACTGAATCTCGAACGGGCGGTGGCCCGCATGCCCTCGGATCACTTTCCGGTGTTGGTGGAGACGACGAAGGCCGGGGGCGTGGGAGCTCCGGCGCGCTAAGCTGTCGGTATGGCGGCAGGTGCCTCGCCGTGGCGCTATTCGTCGTTCCGGGCGAGCCGGGCAATCGCGGCCGCGTCCACCTGCGGCCGGCTGGTGGGGCGCAGTGCCGGGATCACCCGGCTGCGCAGGTGCGCGTACGCGCTGAGGTCGAAAGCCTCGGCGGCCGCAGAGAGTGCCCGCTCCGCCAGCGTCCACTCCGGCGTGGCGTCGAGACCGCGGGCGAGCCGCACCATGGCGCAAGCCTCATCCAGGAGGTCGATGGCCTTGTCGGGCAGCCGGCGCGTGCGATCGCGGGCAACGGCATGATCGATGGCGGCGTGGAGGGCATCCTCGGTGATCTCGACGCCGTGATGTCCCTCGTAGCGCGCGCGGAGCCCGCGGAGGATCTGCAAGGTCTGAGCGGGGCTGGCTTCGGCGACGGTGACGGGTTGGAAACGCCGTTCCAGGGCGGGATCGAGGGCGACGAGCTGCTGCCACTCGTCGGGCGTGGAGGCGCCGATGCAGGGCAACTCGCCGCGGGCGAGAAGGGGCTTCAGGAGGTTGCCGGCGTCGAGTCCGCCCTCGCTGCGGCCGGCGCGGCCGAGCAGGTGGAGCTCGTCGACAAACAGCAGCCGGCGGGAGCCGGGGCGACGCAACTCGGCGATGAGCTGCTGCAGCCGCTGTTCGAAGTCGCCGCGGTAGCTCGTGCCGGCGAGCACGCTGCCGAGATTCAGGGCGTACACCGTCACCTCGGCGAGGTGGGACGGGGGCGCGACGCTGACGATGCGCTGGGCGAGGCCCTCGACGATCGCGGTCTTGCCGACGCCCGGTTCACCGAGCAGGACCGGGTTGTTCTTGGTCTTGCGGGCGAGGATGCGCAGGAGCCGCTCGATCTCGCGATCGCGGCCGAGCACGGGATCGAGCAGGCCGGCGCGGGCGCGAGCGGTGAGATCGATCGCGAAGTCGTGGAGCCGGAAGGTCATTCGGCCGCAACGGCGGACCGGCGCTGTCGGATCGCGGCCGCCGGGACGTGCTGGGGATCGGAGGCGGGAACGTTCATGGTGGAAAGTTCCCCTTGGTTTTGTCGCTGGGAGCCGGCTCTCGCAGCGAGACGGCGGGAAGCGGGGTGGGCTCTGCCTGGTCGACGATGCGGGCGATGATGTACGCCACGAGGTTGCGCTGGTGCACCTCGCGTGACTTCGACTTGAACAGGTAGCCGATGAGGGGGACGTCGCCGGCGATGGGCACCTTGGTGACGCCGTCGACCTCGCCGATGCCGGCGAGCCCGCCGAACGCCAGCGCCTGGTTGTCCTCCACGTAGGTCGTGTACTCGTACTTCTGTGACGAGACGACCGGGATCTCGATCGTGTTCACCTGCCGGAATCCCTTCAGCACGCCGACCTCGATGCGCACGACGAGGCGGATGCGGCGGCGCCCGCCCTGCTCGCCCGGGAAGATGGTGGGCACGATGTTCACGGACGTGCCGATGCGGCGGATGGAGACGTTGGCGGTGGTGGCGCCGAAGCCTCCGTTCGGCACGCCGGAATAGATGTTGTTGGAGGAAACGAAGGGCTCCTCGTCGCCGACCGAGAAGTATACTTCCTGATTGTTCGCGGTGACGACGGTGGGGTTCTGCACGAGCCGGCTGCGCTTGTCGGTCTGCAGGGCGTTCAGCTGGAGCGAGAGGTCGTCGATGGTGAGCAGCGCTTGTTCGCCCTCGTTGATGAAGCGGGAGAGGTTCACCTTGCCCTCGATCTCCCGCAGCGAGACCCGCGGCTGGAAGTTCTCGTGGTTGACGCCGAGGATCGTCTTGGGGTCCCAACTGGTTTCAAAGAAGCGCGCCTCGATCCGCACCTGCCGGGGTGGCTGGTCGATGAGTTTGATGTAGCCGGTGACGAGTTCGTGCTGGGCCCGGCTGCACGCGACGTAGAGCGCGTTCACATCCGGGATGTAGATCACCTTGGCGCGGGAAGGGGCGTCCCCAACCGGCTTGGCGGGAGGCGAGGACTTGACGGCGTCCTGGGCGGCGCCGGCGTCGGTCTGGATGCGTTCGCCCGGCAGGCCGATGAGATCGCGGATATCGTCGATGATCTTGCGGGTTTGGGGGGAGAAGACGCGGCCGCCGGCCGACTCGTCGCCGGCCGCCGGGGCGGCGCTGGTCGTGGCGCCCACGGTGGCGAACGCGTTCTGCGCGGCCTTGTACACATCGAGATTGGTGTGCTTGAGCGCGTACACGCGGGCGATGAGAGCGCCGGTGGCCTCGCGGTTGAATTCCCAGATGCCGTCCCGATAGGCCAACGTGAACCGGTAGCGGTCGCTGAGCCGGTTCAGCAGGCGCCAGGGGCTTACCTTCGTGGTGAGAGTCACGCGTTCGGGGAAGTCCTCGGCGGCGGGCGCGATGAAGTTCATCCCGCAGGCCGTCGCGATGGTCGTGATCGCGCCGCCGAGCGTATCGTCCTGCACCGGGATGGCGAGGGGGGGAAGACGTTCGAGGCGCGCCACCTCGGCGGCTTCGGTGATGACATCCGCGGCGCCCGGGTCAGCGGCGGCGAGCACGACCGGTTCCTCTGCCATGGCGGCGATCTTGCGGCCAAGGAGGGTGGCGGGTTCACCGGCGGCCAGGACGGACGCGAGGGTCAGGAGCAGGAAGAGGAGGGCACGCGGGCTCGAGTTCATGGGCAAGGGGTTCACCGGCCCCCGTTCGCCTGCTGCTGGGCGACGTCGGCGATGAGGTTGGGATAGGGCAGCACGATCGCGAGGGCGACGGCTCCGATGATCGCGCAGCACACGATCAGGAGGGGCCAGCGCAGGAGATTGGGGAGGAGGTTCAGGCGCGCCTCGGCGCGATCATCGATCTCGGCGATGGTGCGCTGCAGGAGCGTGCCCAGGTCCGCGCCCGCCATGCCGACCTCCATCTTGCCGGCAAGCCGCAGCCCATCGTCGCCGAGGCGGTGGCGTTCGGCGGTGAACGCCTCCTCCACGGTCTCGCCGAGCGCGATGCGCGCGTAGCATGCCTCGAAGAAGGCGCCGACCACGCAATTGCCGGCGGCCGCGGCGGCCATCGCGAACTGATCGCGGACCCGGGCGCCGGATTGTTTCAGGAGGACGAAGGTTCCGAGCGCACGAACCAGGGCGATCCACTGGATGATCGGGCCGACCACCCACAGTCGGATGCTCAGCCGCTGGGCCCAGGGAGTGCGAAGCAGCGCCGGGCCGGTCACGATCCCGGCGACGACGACTGCACCGAGAAGCGGAAACACGATGAGCGCGTGTTCCCGCAGGAATTGGGCAACCGCATAGAACGCCCGGGTGATGGGCGGCAGATGCCCGCCCAGCGTGCGGAATAATTCGACCATGGGCGGCAGGGCCCAGATCTCCAGGACGATGGCGCCGACGAGCGTCAGCGCGATGAGACTGAGCGGGTACGTGAGGGCGCCCACGAAGCGGCGCCAGACTTTGCCGTCCTTCTGCAGTCGTTCTGCGATCGTCACCAGGAGACCGCCGGCTTTGTCCAGCCCCGCCGCGGCCGCCGCTTCGACCATGGCAAGCTGCATCGGCGCGAAGGTCTGGGGAAAGGCGCGCATGGCGGTGTGCAGTTCCTCGCCGTGGGTGACGCGGTGCTGGAGGCTGCCCACGATGCCTCGCATGGCAGGCGTGCGCGCCACCCGCGCGGCGAGGTTCAACGCCAGGCCCATGCCGCTTCCCGTGCGCAGGGCGCTGCCGACGGTCTCGTAGAAATCGGCAATCTCGTCCCGCCGGGGCCAGTGGTGAGGCCACAGGGTTTCGGTCGGCCGAAGCGGCACGCGGCGGCAGGTCTCGTCCTTGCTCGCGCCGGCGCCCGCTTCCGCGGCCTCGATCGACGACGCGTACACGCAGACGCGCCGCGGTCGCACGGGCGCGCCGACGCTCACCTTGCCCGCACGGCGGGCCACCTCAAAGGCGTGGAGTTGCCAGCGAGCCGATGCCGCTGAGGACCGGAGGTTCAGGGGCGGGCGCGACGTGGGGGGAGTGACGGTGGGGTTCATGGTTCATTCCTCCGGGCTGCATCGGGCCTGTCCGGCAGTTCTTCCCACACCGCCTGCCACTGGCCGGCCTCGGCGAGGCTGGTTTCGCCGCGGGCCGCGAGCGTCAGTGCCGCCTGGTAGACGCGGGTGAATCCGTGCTGCTGCATCCATGCCTCGATCTCGCGAATCGGGCGCTTCTCCGCGATGAGGAGCGCCACTTCGGACGTGACGGGCAGCATTTCAAAGGCCCCGATTTGTCCGCGGTAGCCGGTGCCGCGGCACTCCTCGCAGTCGCCCCGCACGGGATCGAATACCGCGGACGGAGCCTCGACGCCGTGGCGTTGAAAGAGGCTGGTTTCCGCCGGCGTTGGCGCGCGACGACCTGCGTCCCGGCAGCGCCGGCACAGGCGGCGCACCAGCCGCTGGCTGACGATGAGCGTGGCGGCGTTGGCGAACATCTGGGCATTCACGCCGGTGTCGACCAGCCGCTCCACCGTGTGCGCGCAGGACATCGTGTGCAGCGTCGCAAAGACGATGTGGCCGGTGAGCGTCAGCCGGATCGCGGTATCGGCCGTGTCGCGGTCGCGAATCTCGCCCACCATGCCCACGTCCGGATCCTGGCGTAGAAAGCCGGCGAGGAGCGCGTCCCAATCCACCAGCCGGCGCCGGTCCAGCTCGGCCTGGTTCACGCCATCCATCTCGTACTCCACCGGGTCCTCCATGGTGGTGATGTTCACGTCGGGCTGGTTGATCTCCGCCAGGGCCGAGAACGTGGTGGTGGTCTTGCCGGAGCCGGTCGGCCCGCACAGCAGGATCAACCCGTACGGCCGGGAGATGGCGCGTCGCAGGAGCGCGGCCTCGCGGGCGGGCATCAACTGGTCGAGCGGGGGCACCTGGCCGCGGCGCGGGAGGAACCGGATTGCGAGTTTCTGGCCGGTGCCGCGAATGGGATAGGCGGCCACGCGCAGGTTCACGATCTCGGCCCCGTGGTGGACGGTGCACGCGCCGTCCTGCGGCAGCCAGCGCTCGGGCGGCATCCCAAACTGCTCTTTGGCTGCGCCGATCACCATGCGGCCGAAATCCGCGGGCATCTCGAGCCACTCCTCGAGGTAACCATCGATGCGCGCGCGAATCCGGTACGAGTCCAGGCCGAGTTCGATGTGCAGATCGGTCGCGCCGTGGCGGATCCCGGCGGACAGCTCCTTGAGAAACACCTTGAGCGGATCGCGATCCGGTCGGCGGGCGTTATAGGTCTCAAGCTCGCGAATATCCTTTTGGCTGAGCCGGATCGTGCCGGGCTCCCGGGCGGCGTCGCCCGACCGAATCCGGGCCCGCCCATCCTCGATCTTGACCCGGACGCGCCCCGCGCCGCGCGGCTCCGCGGCCGGTTGCGGTCCGGGCGCCGCATAGGGCGTCGTTCCCGGGGCACGCTCGATGGCGCGTGGGCCGTCGAGCAGGACGAAGTGCACGTGCCAGCCGTCGCCGAGTTCGTTGAGGAGCAGGTCTTCGGCCGCGGGTTGCGGCAGCCGCTCCGCGCCGACCCAGAGTTCACGACCATGGGCGGCGAGCGGGCGGGTGTGCGCGGAGAGCGCGGGGCTGAGCTGACGCAGCACGGACTCCGGCGGGGCGATCACGGTCGGATCGGCGACGGCGCCATGCTCCAGCAGGAACCAGCACGCGCCGTGGTAACCGGGCGGCAGCGCGTCGAGCGGGACCTCGTCGGAGTCGACGAGCAGCTCCTGGAGACGCTGCAGGTCGGCGGGGCGATGCGGGAAATACTCGAGCAGGAAGCGCAACGCCGCGCGCAGCGTGGTCGGGCGGACCAGGCGGACGTCGGGCACGGGGAACAGCCGGCGCGGTGCGACCAGAGTACCGGCATCCCAATCCGGGGCGGGCGCGTTCTGGACGAAGGGGGTGCAGAGGCGCAGGTGGCGTTCGTAGTCGCCGCGGCGCAGCAGCACGGGCTGGAACCAACCGCTCGGCAGCGGCCCCGGCGTGGTGGGGTGGTGATGACCGAGGATGAGCAAAGGGCCGGCGGTGCCGACCGGCAGCCAAGGGGTGTCGCCCGGACGGAAGGCCGCATGGACCAGATCAAGCCAGGCGACATACAGCTCCAGTGCGGCGCCGTAGATTGAGGCAGACGCCAGCGCGGCGGGGTAGAGCCGACGCGCCGCGAACGCGTTGCGCAGTTCCTCCGGCCCGAGAGCGTACCCCTCCGCGGCCTCGAGCGGCCGGGTGGTCTCCGCCGCCGGGCACGGCGTGATCGTGACAACAGTGGAGGGCGCGTTCATCGGCTGTGGAGGAAGGCGGGCAGGGCGTACCGCACGTCGCACTGGATCGGGTTCTCGTAGGTGCCGCCGGAGACCTGGAACGTGAGTTGGTCCTCGCCGATGTGTTTCAGCCTGGTCTTGGCCTCGGGCAGGAGTCGCTCGCGCGGTGAGCCGGCCATGACCTCGTCGCCGATCCGGAAGATGCGGCCATCGATGACCACCAGGGGAGACGCGCCGCGGATCACGCTGCGGACGCGCCCCTCGAGCGCGACCTCCAGCCGCGGAGTGATCTCGTCGGGGGTTGCTCCCCCCAGCGGAAGCGGGCGTTGGTCGGAGGCGATCGCGGGCTGAAGGGGGTTGCGCGTGAACCCGATGGGGCGGGCGTGCTTCAGCCGCTCCGGGAAAAAGTCAGTCCACGGCACCGACTGCATGAGCTCGGACATCCCGCCGACGTCGGCCCATGCCGGGGCGGGGGGCGTGCGGCGGCTCTCGTGGCTGGCGACGGGCTGGATGAGCCGGAGGGTCAAACCGGTGTTGCCCCCGATGTTGGAGGAAAACTCGCACAGCTCGACGAGCGCGGCGGGATACCGCTCTTCGACTTTTCCGAGCCAGGTGAGGAGCGCCGCGAGGTCCTTGCCGCTGGCGCGAAGGGTCACGCGTTGCACGCGCCACGGCTGGCCCTGGAAGAGGTAGCGCTCCGGCTGCGGGGTGATCGCGTTGTCGGTCACCAGGCCGAGCTGCCGCTGCGCGATCATTTCGATCTCGGAGCGGACCTTTTCCGCGGCCTCCTTTTCCGGCAGCCGCGCGGAGTCGTGCCAGCGAGTCGCAAATGCCCGCAGCGGACTAATGGAGGCTTCGACGCGTTCAACCTGGCTGCGCTGGGTGGCGCGGGTGACCGCACCCGCCTCGTGCTGGGCGCGCAGGCGGAGGTGGCGGGCGCGGACGTCGGCCGCCATCGCGTTCGTCAGAAAGGCGGCGCCGGCGAGCGCGGCAAACACGAGCCCGATCCCGGCGAACGTGCGGCGGTAGTAGCGGGTCATGACGCGGCCACCTCCGCGGCATCCGGCACGATGAGGTGGAGCCGGTACTGGATGGCACGCGCCGAGCCGGCCATGCCGACGGGCAACTCTTCGCTGCCGATCTTGAACCGCAGTTCCTTGATCGCCTGTTCCACGGCGCGGTGCGCCGCGAGCTGCGCGTCCTGGTCGCCGAGGACGACAAAGGTGAGGGCCAGTTGGCCGTCGCGCAGCTCGAGCTGGAGTTTGTCCAGGGCGGCGCTCCCGGGGATGTCACGCAGCAGCCGATACGCAAATCGCTGGGCGTGAAAACTGGACGCCACCCAGGTCCGCAGCGCGGTCGCGTCGGCGAGATCCGCGGCCGCGCGTGCGAGGAGGGCGCGGTCGCCATCGGTGTCGGCGTTCCAGCCGGCGGCGGCGCGTTCCAGCCGGTAGCAGTCGTATGTGATGCGAACGGCGTAGGCGGTGTTGACGATGGCGACGACGGCGAGCACCGCGGCGAGCCCGGCGGAGCCCAGGATCAGCCGGCGCCATGAGCGGGGCAGGGCGGGGCGGACTTCCCTCGCCTCGGGGTTGAGATCGTGCTGCACCGCAGCCGCCAGCGTGACGTTCTGGGTGTCGTGGGCGGGATGGTCGGGCGGGCGCACCAGCTCCGCGGCGGGGGCGTGTTTCTTCACCGCGGCGCAAAGCTCCTCCGGACCGATGAAGGTCAGCGAGCGACCGCCGTTGGCATTGATGAAGCGGGCGATGTCCTCGTCGACGGCTCCGGGACGCTGGACGGCCTGGCGTGGCTGGTCGGCTTCCACCGCGCCGCGGGGCGGCACGAAGTCGCCGTGTTCCGTGTTGAGCAGGAGCGCGCTGAGGCCGTCGGTGAGAACGAGGTCCCGGGCCAGGCCCCCGTCGGCCTCGCGTGCGAGCCAGGCCTCAAGTTGGGCGGCGACACCGATGCGGATCGCGGCCACGCCCAGCCCGGCTTTTCGGATCTGCGTGGAGAGATCCTCGACGTCGGCGCGCCGGACCGAGAAGACGACGGATCGATCGAGCACCGGATGGTCGACCGCGGTGTAGAGGCGGTCCGGCTGGGCGCGCGGAATCACGGCCTCTGGTGTTTCCATCATCAGGCGATGGCGGGCGAAGCTGGACCGCGGCTCGGTCGCATCGGCGCGCGCCGCGCGTTGTCCCAGGACCGCCTGCCAGCCCGCGGCCAGCACCACGACGGCCCAATGCGCGTGCGCCGCTGCCGCTTCGGCGCGCAGGACATCGACGAAGTCGGCGGACGCCCGCTGGCGGATGTTGCGGATGCCGCTGAGGCGCGGTTGCCCCTGCCGGTCGAACGCCACCCGAACGGTGGCGGCCTTCTCGAGCGCGATGTGGATGGCGAGCACGTTTTGGCCGGCAAAGCGGACGCCAAGTGGCGCGGTCACATCCGTCGGGTGAGCCTGATGCGCGGTGCCGGTCACCAACTCCCCCAAGGGGGTGGCGGCGAGCGACGGCCAGAGTTTCGCGGCGGTGAACATGAGGACGGCGAGGTTCAGACGGCGATGAGTTGCTGCTGCCGGCGCTCGGCGAGGCTGTCTTCCCACTGCATCATCCCGAGCCGCCGGGAGATTTCCATTTCCTGCCGGAGGCCCAGCCAGTTGCCCTGCCGCACCAGGCGCTCCATCTGCGTCAGCCTTTCACCGTGCTGATTGCGAAAATACATGACCTCGAAAATCGGAACCAACCCCTCGCATCCCGGGATGAGCCGCTGGAGGACGACGCCCTCGAGGCATCCGGCAAGGGCGTCGCGCGCGCCGTTGTCTTCGAACGCCGGATTGATGAGCCCAAGGAACCGCTGTGGCGTGGAGGGCGCGGTGTAAGCGTGCAGCGACGTGACGACCACGTGACCGCTGAGAGCGGCGGACAACGCGGTCTCCGCCTCGTCGCGACGGCGGATTTCCTGCACCATGAGGACGTTGGGCTTCTCCTGCAGCGCCTCCTCGAGGGCGGCGGCATAGCTGACGGCATGCGTCCCAACCTCCCGCTGATGGAACACGGCCGTGGCGGTGTCCTCATGCTCGAATTCGATGGGCCGCTCGATGGTGATGAACTTCCCACCGAGCGCGGCGGCCCGGGCCTTGAGCAGCGACGCGAGTGTCCAGGTCTTGCCCGAGCCGGTGACGCCGCCGACGAGGAACATGCCGCCCTGCAGTTGCACGAAGTAGTCCTTCAGGCCTTCCGGCAAACGCAGTTCCTCCGGGCTGAGAATCGCGCGCGGGAGGGGACGGATGGAGAGCGCCTCGCCTTCGCGGTTGGGCGAAAGCGTGATTCGGTACCGGCGTCCGTTCGGATCGCGGACGACGGTGGTGCAGCCGCGGCGGGCATCGGACGGCCGGGCGGGCAGAATCGCGCGCACGCTCTCGGCCCACGTGGCCGCGAGCGCGGGAATGTGGGTTACGGACAAGGCCCCGTTGCGACCGACAGCCACGCTACCGGTTGACTTCAGCGTGATGTCGGTCGTGCCCGCGGGGCGGGTTACCTGGTCGAGCAGCTCGAGGATGGGAAAGGCGGGCATGGTGAACGGGCGTCAGGGCAGGACCGGCATGGCGAGGGTGGTGCCGGTGCTGAGGATCGTGCCGTGGTCGAACGAGAGTCGGCCGAACGCCCGGCCATCGGCGACGACCGGCGCCTGAAACTCGACGCTGCCGGGCGCGAAGAACCCGGTGGTGTCCGCGTCGGTCGCGAGCACCGGAACGCCGAGCGCGGTTCGCGTGCGCAGGAACGTCCACGCTGCGGAGTCCGCCACCGCGCCCTCCGGAACAACCGGATCGGCGGCGATGCGCACGAGGTCGCTCCACGCGGTGATCCATTCGGGTTGGAAGAAGGAGCGCAGATCGCCGGAGAACGGCCCGGCGAAGGGGCCGAAGGTGGACTGGAAGCCGATCGCCTCGGTTGGCCAGGCGTCGCCGAACGCGGCCTTGGTGGCGGCGGGGAAGTCGATGGTCACCGCGTGCGTTCCCTGCTGGACCGCGGTGTAGGCCGGGAAGTCGAAGGGCACTGCCGTCCCGGGCGCGACCTCGATGCCTCCATGTTTCAGGACGGGTGCGCCCAGCCCGAGGCGATAGGCGAATCGCGCCAGCGGACTGGGTTCATAAACCTGCAGGCGACCGGCGGCGGTCGTCACGAGCCATCGGGTGCGCCCATCGGGCAGGCCGACCGCGCGGTCGCCGGCGTCGCCGCGTCCGGGATACTCGGACCAGGCGTGACCCTGGACGCGTTGCAGCAGGTGCACGGCCGTCACGGACTGCATGGCCTGGCCGGGACCTTCGGTGGCGGTGGCGGGCTGGCTGAGCACGAGGTGAACTTCGGCCTCAGCGCTGGCGGTGGCCGTGACTTGGAGCACACGCGGCTCGCCGGCGTTTGCAGCGGCGAGTGACGTGGCGGCCACCGTGGTGCCATCGACCGGGGTGAGCACGGGCGTGGGCATCACGATGGGAACGAGCGGGGAGGTCGGGTCGTCGCGCGGCGGGAGGGGCGCGCCGGCGCCGATCTGGAAACCGGCGCCGGCGACGCGCGGCTCGGCCACCGAGGGGTCGAGCATGAGGTGGATGGGAACGAGCCGCGGAAACCCCGGCGCTGGCGCCACGCTGGTCTGGGTGATGGGCAGCGGGGGAACGACCGGGACCGCGGGGTTCAGCGTGGCGGCCAGAGCCGGGGCAAGATTCGGGTTGAGACCGGACGCGAGAGCCTGGTCGTGAAAGGATCGCCAGGACTCGAGCCGGGACTGCCGCCCGATCGCGTGATTGAGATCCTGGATACGCGTGACGAAGACCAGCAGCGGCCCGAGCACGACGCCGAGGAGGACGAGGGCGACGACGAATTCGGCGATGGTGAAGCCGCGGGAGTGACGCGTGGTCATAACGGCTCCGAGCTTGTGGCGACGTACACGGCCCGCGGAGCGATCCGCTCGGCGGCGGCGGGCATGGCGCCGGGGTTGATATCGACCGCCGCGACGCGGGTGCTCCCGGCCCAATAGGAGAGGTGCCCGACCGTGAGCCGACCTCCCAGTGTCAGGGAGGAGGCTGGATCGAGCAGCAGCGCCCCCTGCACCACGGTTTCAGCAGCGGTGGTGAATTGGACGTGAAAGCCGACGATCACCACGGGGCGGGTGATCGAACCCAGCGCGACCTGGAGCGGCGCGGCGGCTGGCTCCTTTGGTCCGGCGAGCACGACGAGGATCGCCGGCGCGGCGGGTTGGGCGCCGGAGTCTGACAACTCGAGCGTCGTGGCGCCCGTGCGGGAAAACAGGACGGCGGCGTCGCGCGTCGCGGTGATCGCCCCGTAGGTGCCGGGACCGGCGGCGCCGAGATCCCAGCGCGCGGTCGCCCCGGTTTTGCTCAATCCTGCCAACTCGGCGGTTTCCGCTGTGGCTTCGAGGTCATGAAAGTGAGTGATGCCGGCATATTCTGCGGCGCGATCCAGGAACCGCGCCGAGAAGAGCCGTTGATACGCGGAGGCGAGAGCGGCGCGGTGGCGGTAGTGATACGGCAGCAGCCCCGGCTGGGCCTGAAGCGCGGAGACGAAATTCGGATCACGGCCGGGGACGAGGCCCGCAGGAAACGCGGAGGTGGAGATCGGGCCCTGGGCTCCGGTGGTGGCGCCGATCTCGTCAGGGAGGTCGTAGGCCGCGATGGGAAAGCGCGTGAGTGGTGCGGCCAAAAGCCGGGCGAAGACCGCGATGTCGTAGGAGCAACGTGTCTCCAGCGCCTGTCGCTCGGAGACGAAGACAAAGCGGGCGGGAGGATAGGCTGCCACGCGCGGCCCGATGAGGCGGCTCAATTCGGGGGTGAGGCACGGCCGCAGCTCCTCAGTCACCAGACTCAACTCGTCCGGCGACGCGAACGGAGTTGGAAATGCGACCACCGCCGGAAGGGGAGGCGTCTCCGTGATGCTCAGTTTGCTCGAGGCGTCGCCGAGTTGGGCGAGGCGGGTCTCCAGTGCGTTGGGGAGGATCACGCTGGCATGGGCGTGATCGCCGGTGACGGCGTCGAGCACGGCTTCGGTCACGGCCCGCTCGAGCCGCAGTCGCTCGGCCGTGCCCTGCCGGTAGCCGTCAAATGCGCGCGACGTGGTGCCAACGCTCGTCAGCACCAGCGCCTGCATCGCGGCGGCGACGCCGACAAAGGCGAGGATGACAAGCACGAGGATGACCAGATAGCCGCCGTGGCCACGACGCGGACGAACTCGACTGGAGGCACCACGCGTCATGGCGAAACCGCCAGGAGGTAGCTGAAGCGGGAGAAGGGCGGCAGATCATCGGGTCGCCCCCGGTTGCCGCCGTAGATCCAAGGATCGGGAAACGCCACGCAGGCGGGGCCTTCCTCTCCGTCCGTGTTCAGCTGATACCGCAGCCAGGTGTGCACGGCGCCGACGAATACGCCTTGGGAGTGCGCCGGTCGTTCGGCGAACGCGTAGTGCTGGGCGCCGTGCTCGATGTCCCAGAGCTGCACCTCGCGCACCACAAAGCTGCGGGTCGCGCTGCCGTCGGACCAGGTCTCCTCCCGGCGTCGCACCTGCACGAAGCACGTGATGGCGAGGACGCCCTGATGGGACCCAACCACGACAGTGGAGAAGTCCTCGCGGGACGGGGCGTCCTCTGTGGCGCCGAGCGCCGGGCCATAGGTTTCCTGGAACCGGCACGCGTCCAGAGGCAGGCCGGGCGAGAAATCATCGATGCGCGGCAGGCCGCGGACGCGCAGCGGTGCCACACGGGTGGGCGCGGCATCGGCGGGAATCGAGAGGTGCTGGCCGCCCAGCACGTAGACGGCGCGGGCAGCAGCAACGCGGTCGGTGAACGCCTGATGCAGGCGTACCGCGGATGGAAAGGCGCCGAACGTGGGCGCAACCGGCAGGGTTTCCCCGCCGATCAGGATGCTCTGGGGTTGCATGGTGTGGAGGAGTGCAAGGAGAGCCGCCAGCAGGGCCGCCGTCGTGACCGACGAAAGCACGAGGACGATGACGAGCTCGCTGAGGACGAAGCCGCGCTGGGTGTGGCGGGAGTGGGCAGGCGAGGGGAATGCCGGCGGCGATTTCATCCAGATTATGAACGTAGGGAGGCGCGGGCTGGGCATGCGGCGGCCCAGGGCGGACACGGGGAGTGCCGGGGGGAGCGATTGTCGGCGGGACGACCGACGGAGCTCAGTCGGTGTAGGCGAGCGTGGCGCCGGCCTTGTTGCGGAGAACCGTCCGGGCGCGCAGCCCGCCGGTGAGCGCCAGCGAGTAACCTCCCGTGGCGGCGAGCCAGTCCGCCGGTGCACCCGTGAGTGCGCCGGCTTCGATCAGCAGCGTGCAGCGCTGGGCGTCGGACAGCGCGGCGTCCCATTCGGTCGCCGCGGCGGGGACGGTCAATGCATAGGTGATCCGGGCGGCGTTGACGACGCGGGCCTTGTTGACCGCAGCCGTCTCACGCGCGGCGGGCACCACGTTGCGAAAACCGCCCACCACCATGGTGCCCAGGAGCCCAAGCATGGTGACCACGATCAGGATCTCGAGGAGCGTGAACGCCGCGCCGGGGCCCCGGGTATTCATGGCCTACGGCCTCACGTTGCGCCGACCGAGCAGCGGGGAGAAGCTGGGCGGCGAGGTCGGGGTGCCGGCGGTGTAAGTATAGGCTTCCGCGTTCACGGCCTGGGTGAGCTTCACAATCTGGGTCTGCCCGCCGGGCACAGTCGGAGGCAGCGAAACCCCGGCGGTCAGCGCGGTGATCGCGGCTGCGCCGTCGGCCCAATTCGTTTCCGCGCCGGCGTTGTACAGCGTCTCGACGTACTGGTTCAGAATCTTGGCATTGTGGGTCTTGGCGGTGTCGCCGGTCGCATCGATGAAGCGTTCGATCGTCGGCACGATCAGGGCGGCGAGCAGGCCGAGGGCGATGACGACCAGGAGGACCTCGAACATGGTGAACGCCTGCTGGCGGCGGAGCCGGCGGCGACCGGGCCGCGCGGGATGAATCGGGAGAGCTGCATTCTTCATGGGGGAGTAGGGGTTCGTGATGAAGCGATGCAGAGAGGTAAAATTTATTGTCACTAGTCAATCATGAAAATTGTTAGAAGGCTGATCCCAGAATTATTAGCAGCGAAATAGGCGATAAAAATGAGTTGCTCCGAACTACCGGTTAATCCTAGTCATCCCGGTGAGACTTTTGCCCTGGTTGGGGTGCGGCCGAGGGTATCGATGTGACGCGGTTAGGGTGTGTTTCCGCAGACCCGGTCTCCGTTCGAGCGCCGACGCGCGGTGAGGGACGCCACCGGACCCCGAAAATGGGCGCGTATCGCGCCGGACGGGGGCGTGACGCGCTCGACCTTGCCGGATCAGCGGGCGCCGACCTCGACGACTTCCACTTCAAAAATCAGCCCGGAGTCAGGCGGGATGCCCATCACCTTCGCGTGGCCGTAGCCCTGCGACGGCGGAATGAAGAAGGTCGCCTTGCCACCTGCCGCCAGCAGCTGCAGGCCGTTCGAGAGGCCGCGAATCGTCGCGCCAATCTGAAACTCGCTCGGCGTCTCGGCGCGGTCGAAAATCGTGCCGTCCTTCAGGCGGCCGACGTACCGCAGGCGCACCGGGCTGCCGATCCCGGGCTTCGGTCCGGTGCCTTCGGCGACGATGCGGTAACCGAGGCCGCTCTCCCGCCACTGCACCTCCGGCGCCAATGCCTCCGCGCCGAAAAGCGCCTCCCGCTCGGCCGCCTTCGCGTCCACCGTTGGCGCGGGCGTCGTCACCGGCGCGGGGGGCTCCTGCCGCGCGAACCAGACGTAGGCGCCGGCGAAGAGGGCGAGGAGAAGACCAACGGCGAGGAGGGCGCGTTTCATTTGATTTCGATGCGGACTTCGTAGGCCTGAGTGGCGGTGGCTTCGCGCTGGTCTGGCGGCAGCGCGAGGAAGCGGATGGTCCGGCGACCTTCGCGAATGGCGAGGAAGGACGCCACGAAGGTGCCGTCGGGTTGCGCGGTCAACTCGCGCCAGGGCGTCGTGAACCGGGTGTCGTTCATCACGAGCGTCCATTGTGTCCCGGGCGTCGTCAGCGCCGGCAGATGAATCACGACCTCCTGGTGGAAAGGCACCGTGACGAAGCGCGACTCTTCCGCGGCGGTGGTCGCGGGCACGTTCACCTGGCCTTTCGGCGTGAGCTTGGGCGCGGAGGCACACCCGGCTCCGGCGAGGATGAGGAGCGAGAGGACGGCGAAGAGAAGCGGCTGGCGCATGGACCGCATCAGGTTAGGCGATTGCGGGCGGAACCGAAGCGCGAAATCGCTCCGTCTACTCGGGGACCAGCTCGGGCACGACGGGCCGGCCGATGTGCCGGCGGATCGACTCGAGGTTTTCGCGGATCAGCGAGCCCATCGATTCGCAACGCAGGTAGTCGTGGCGCTTGTAGTGCTCGGCCAGGCCTTCGCGCAATGTGTGGATCTTGCCGGGCGGCGCGATCGGATCGCGCGCCATGTCGTGCAGGAGCAACCCGAGCCGTTCGGAGGCCAGCTGCGCGCGCTGCAGCATGAGCGTTTGCTCCTCGCGCGCGTACTGCCGCGCCGTCTCCACGCGCAGGTGCTTGAGGCAGTAGTTCACCAGGGGGGTGTTGTCCTTGAAGAACTGCGGCCGGTAAAAATTCATCCGCCCGTTGTAGCTCTGCTGGTCGAAATCCATGGCGCGGATGCGCAGCTGCGACTCCTCGAAATCGGGCGTGACGACGAAGACGAAATTGTAGGAGCGCATGTCGCCCAGGAGTCGCACGAAGCAGCGCTCGTTGAACTTCACCAGCTCCTTGGCCACGCGGATGGGCTTCGGGTCGGGCCGGCCGAGCCAGTCCTTGATGAAGATGTCCCCCGGGATGCCCGCCACGTGCTCCTCGACGAGGGTGTTGCCGTGGGTGAGGAACTGCATGCGGTTCGGCGACAACAGGTGCTCGAGCTCGAGCCCGTACACGCGCGAGGCGTCCGCGCGCTTCACGTAAAAGTAGTCCTGGTTGTCGTTGTAGGCGTTGACGATCCGGATGCGGAAGGGCGTCGAGTTGCCGAAGGTGCAGAAGTCGATCCGGTCGATGTAGAGGTGGTCCACCACGGACAGGTCGCCGTCGACCTTGAGCGAGGCATAAACCTCCTTCAGCGCCTCGTTCAGCGAGTGCATTTCCGACGTGTCGTAGATCACGGTGTCCCAGAGCGTGGGCTTGCCGTTCTCGTCCGGCAGCGGGCTCACCTCGCGGAACGCCAGGAGGCGTTCATAGGTGACCGGCAGGTCGCGCTCCCGCTTGTAGCGCCGCAGATAGCCGCGCAGCTCCGGTCCGATTGGGAAGCTCGGTTTGCGCGGTGTGCCGGCGGGCTCGATGGTGGCGTCGTCTGCCATGACTGCGCAAAGCTGCGCACCGGCCGCCGGGGAGGCAAGGGTCGGCGCGTGGGGCAACCCACCGGCGATACGTCCTCCGGTCCTAAAACAGGCTGAGCTGCTCGCCCGGTTTGCGGAAATGCTCCGTGGAAAGCGGCGTGCTCTCCTGGCTGAGCCCCACCCGGCGGCAGGTCACGTCGAACATCTGGGCCAGTTGGTCCGCGAACACGCCCCGGCCGATCCCGCGCTGGCCCCAGGCGCTGTCGTAAAGCCGTCCGCCGCGAAACGCCCGCATCCGGTCCAGCACGCGCGCCTGTTTCGTGGGCAGCTTTTCCGCCAGCCAGGCGGTGAACACGTCCTTCACCGAGTGCGGCAGCCGCAGGAGCACGTACCCCGCGCGCCGGGCGCCGGCCGCCGCGGCCGTCTCCAGGATGCCTGGCACCTCGTGATCGGTGAGCCCCGGAACCACCGGGGCCGTCATCACGCCCACTGGGATTCCGGCGGCGCTGAGCTGACGGATGGCGTCGAGGCGGGCGGCCGGCCGCGACGCCCGCGGCTCCATCAGGCCGCCGAGCTCCGGGTCCAGCGTGGTGACCGACAGGTTCACCGACACGCAGTTGAAACGCGCCAATTCGCTCAGGACGTCGATGTCGCGGGTGATCAGCGCGTTCTTGGTGATGAGGACGACGGGGTGCCGGAGTTCGGCGCAGACCTCGAGGCATTGCCGCGTGAGCCGAAACCGACGCTCCACCGGCTGGTAGCAGTCCGTGACGCCGCTCATCGCGATGGTCTGCGCCTGCCAGCGCGGCGCAGACAGCTCCCGGCGCAGGAGCTCCGGCGCGCGGAGCTTCACGAGGATCTTGCTCTCGAAATCGAGCCCGCTGCTCCAGCCGAGGTACTCGTGGTAGGGTCGGGCGTAACAATACGCGCAGCCGTGTTCGCAGCCGCGGTACGGGTTGAGCCCGTAGGCGAACCCGACATCCGGGCTTTCGTTGCGCGCCAGGACGCTCTCGGTGGCATCGTAGAAGAACTGCGTCCGCGGGTTCAGCTGCTCGTCCGGCGGGCAGTCGGGGTCCGGCTCGACGTGGAGGCGTTCAAACCGGTTGGGCGGGTTGAAATTCGAGCCGCGGCCCGTGGGCCACGCGGAATGGGGCGGGGCGGGGGATTGGTCGGGCGTGTGCATCTGTACACGTTAGCGGATTCCCGGCCGGCGCCAGCCCGAACTGCGACCGGGCCCGGCGGACGAGCGCAACCTGCTCGGCCACGTGGCATTCGGGGGAACGTGGGTTCGCACCCGGTGCCGCGGCGTGCGCGGGCCGCCCGCTTTCCCGCGCGCCCGCTTCTCTCCTGCCTGGGCGGGTCCGAGAGTGCGATCGGCGCTTCCGCGCCTGTGCCCGCGGCTCCGCGTGCTCGTGCGGCGTCGTAACGCCGCGCGGGGTCCGCCTGGCTCAGCGCCGCTTCAGCTTTGCCTGCAGCTTCCGGATCTCGGGACTGATCGCGCCGCAGTCGCCGCCGCCGCACCCGCCGCCCTTGCGTGACGCCACCGCGCGCCACACCAGCCAGGTCGCGGCGAGCGCCACGATTCCGAGGGCAAGAAGGGTCTGCAGGGTGGGTGACATGGCCGGGTCAGAAACCGAGCGCGCGGCCGGTCTGGTAGACGATGAAGCAGAGGATCCAGGCGGTGCCGGTCATGTAGCCGAGTTGGAACAGCGGCCAGCGCCAGGAGTTGCTCTCGCGTTTCACGACCGCGAGCGTGCTCACGCACTGCATCGCGAACACGTAGTAGATCATCAGCGTGAGGCAGACGAGCGGGGTGAACAGCGCGCGACCGTCGGGCCACTTCGCCTCGCGCAGCGCGGTGCGCAGCGGGGCGACGTCCTGGTCGTTGAAGTCCTCGACGTTGAACACCACCGCCGTCGAGCTCACGAACACTTCGCGCGCGGCGAACGACGTCACCAGGCCGATGCCGATGCGCCAGTCGAAGCCGAGCGGCTTGATCACGGGCTCGAGCACGCGACCCGCCTGCCCGGCGAAGCTGTGTTCGATCTGCTGCGCGGCCGGCGTGCCGGTGGGGGCCTTCGGGTACGCAGTGAGGAACCACAGCACGATGCTGATCCCGAGGATGATCGTGCCGGCGCGGCGTAGGAAGACCCAGGCGCGTTCCACCATGTGCTGCATCACGTCCTTCATCCGCGGCGCGTGATACGGCGGCAGCTCCATGATCATCACCGGCGGCTCGCCCTTCAGGAGCGTGCGCTTGAACAGCCACGCGAAGCCGAAGGCGCCGAATGTTCCCAGGCTGTACATGAGCAGCATGAGCCCGACCTTCGTCAGCAGCGGCACGCGGTCGTCCGGCACCAGTGCCGCGATCAGCAGCAGGTAAACCGGGAGTCGCGCGGAACAGCTCATCAGCGGCGAAACAAGCATCGTGACCAGCCGGTCCTTGGGCTGCTCGATCGTCCGCGTCGCCATGATGCCGGGAATCGCACAGGCGTAGGAGCTCAGGAGCGGGATGAAGCTTTTGCCGTTGAGGCCCACGCGACTCATCAGCCGGTCCATGATGAACGCGGCGCGCGACATGTAGCCCGTGCTTTCCAGCAGCCCGATGAAGAAGAACAGGATGAGGATCTGCGGCAGGAACATCACGACGCCGCCCACGCCGGCGATGGCGCCGTCGGTGATCAGGTCGCGCAGGTCGCCGGGCGCCATGCTCGTCTTCACCCATTCGCTCAGCGCCGACACTTCGCCGTCGAGCCAGTTCATCGGGTACTCGGCCAGCGTGAAGATGCTCAGGAACAGCAGCGCCATGATCGTGCCCAGGATCAGCCAGCCCCAGACGGGGTGCGTCACCCAGGCATCGATGCGATCCGACGTGGTAAGGCCGTTGGTGGCGTGGGACCGCAGGACGACCTTCTCGGCGATCACGCCGATGGCGTCGTAACGCGAGTTGACCAGCGCGGCGGCCCAGTCGGTCCCCTCGTGCTGCCAGCGCTTTTCCCAGGAATGCAGCAGCTCCTGGGTTTTCGGATGGAGGGGGGTGGAGCCGGCGACGCGGACGGAGTCCTGGTCGGTGAGCAGGAGGAGGGCCTCGGCCCGGGCGATCAGGGGCGCCTTGCCGTCGTGCGTGACGAGCGAGGCCTGCAACTCCGAAACGGCCGGCGCGATCGCGGCCGGGATGGTCCACGCGTGCTTCGAAAGCGGCAGGTCGGCTCGGCTCATCGCGAGCTTGAGCTCGATGACGCCCTTGCCGTTGACCGCCTCGCACGGGATCACCGGGATCCCGAGCTCGTGTTCCAGGCGGGCGACGCGGATGTCCAGGCCGGACTCGGCCGCGAGATCCATCATGTTGAGCGCGAGGATCACCGGCCGGCCGAGGTCGAGGATCTGGTGGACGAGGTAGAGGTTGCGCTCGAGATTGGTGGCGTCGACGACGCAGAGGATACGGTCGGGTTGCTGGGTGTCGGCGCGGCGGCCGAGGAGCACGTCGCGGGTGACAGCCTCGTCGGGCGAGCGGGCGGCGAGCGAGTAGGCTCCCGGCAGGTCGATGACGGTGATAGGCTGGCCGTGCTGGGAATAGGCGGTGCCGACCTTCTTCTCGACGGTCACGCCGGGGTAGTTGCCGACCTTCTGCTTCAGGCCGGTGAGGGCGTTGAAGAGCGTGCTTTTGCCGCAATTCGGGTTGCCCACCACGGCGTACACGGGAGTGCGGCCGGTGCCCGGCGCGCTGTTCGGCGCGGAGCGGGTGATGTGGGGGGCGGTGGGAATCATGCGTGGGAAAGAGGGAACGGTGAGCGGCGGGCGGGACGCCGCGGGCCGGGGCCGGAACCGGAGGCGCGGTGGCCGCGGGCGGACGGTGGGCGTCAGCCTTCGGCCCGCTCGACCAGGACGTGTTCGGCCTCGGCTTTGCGCAGCGTGAGGTGGTAGCCCCGGACCTTGATCTCGAGCGGGTCGCCGAGCGGGGCGGTGCGCACCAGCGTGATGCGCGTGCCGGCGAGGAGGCCCATTTCGCGGAGGCGCATGAAGGCGGAGCCCTGGCGCGGGTACTCGCGGACGGTCGCGGAGGCGCCGATGGCGAGTTCGGAGAGCTTGATGGCGGGAGTCATGGGAGCGGAGTGCTCAGCTCAGGCCCGGCGCGCGAGCAGCTCGACGAAGATGTTCATCGCGGCGTCGTGGTTGAGAGCGATACGGTTGCCATTCACCGCGCAGACGAAGGGGCCGCGGCCGCCAATCTTGCGGACGACGGCGGACTCGCCGAAGCCGAGTTCGCGCACGCGCTGGCAAAACTGCGGGTTGCCGGCCAGCTCCCGAATGCGTCCGGATTCCCCAGCGGGCAGCTGGCAGAGAGGCAGGATCGAGGCGGTGAGTGGGTTCACGGTTTGGAGGACCCAGAGATGAGATTCGGTTTCAGTCGCTCAGCAAGCAAAAGCTGGGAGCGCCGCCCTGAAACTCGGTAAGGCAATTTCTTACCGAGTTTTAAATCACTGTTGATCAATAAATAGCATGCGCTGCGTTTGTGCAGGGTACCGCTACGCAGCGCGTTGCGAGACGAAGTCGCAGGCAGAGGGAGCCTGACCTCACCTGCGGACCGGTGGACAGGTTCTTCTCGGCGGCGGGCGCTTAGGGCACGTTCCCCTGGCAGCGATCGAGGCGCCGCTGCACCTCAAGGAGATCGGCGGCCCATTCCGGGTTGGGCCGCGGGTGGCGCCGAGGCAGGGTGGCGAGCTGCCGGACGTGGACGTATCGCTCGCACAACTGCCCTTCGGTATGGAAAGCGGCGGTAATCTGCGCGCCTTTGGGAAAGTCGGTGAACTCGGTCCGGCCGCCGAGATCGTGCGCCGCAAACCAGGCACAGGTTCCACGGCTCGGGCATGGGACCGGTTCAGAGAATCCGCTCCCATGCGGGAAAACGGCGTGCGGCATTTCCTTCTCCTGCATCCCGGGACAAACGAACAGGGGTACGACTTCGCCTTCCGTGGCCGGCGCCCCACCTGGCTTCCTGACTGCGACGATTCGGCTGGGCATGGAGAACAGCGTATCCAGTCCACCACCATCGAGAAGGCTGGTGATTACCGGAAATCCGGTAGTGCCCCCGTGTGATTTCCCGCCCCCGGCTTTGGGGTGGTTTATTCAGGTAAAGAAGATTTGACAGGATTAACGCTTACGGCCAGACGTGGCGCGCCCTTCTCGGCTGCGCCCCATGATTTCGTACCCCCTGTCTGGCCGGCTCCTGCTCCCGGCCGTCCTCGCCCTCTCGGTTGCTGTCGCCGCGCCGGCGGATCGCCATCCCGAGCTCAAGAGCCGTCCGCTCGCGTGGACTGCCTACGACGGCTCCTTCCTCGTCGATCCGCGGAGCCGCGCCGAGATGATGGACTTCTACTGGAACGTCTTCGCGGCGCCGTACCCGGACATCGGCTGGACCGGCTCGCTCTCGCCGCAGGTCCCGGGCGAGATCTCCGAGCGCTACCGGCTGCGCGAATACGCCCAGCTGAATGCGTATCGGGCACTCAACTACTCGCAGCCGATGCAGGAAGATGCCAGCAAGCTGCCGATGGTGCAGGCCGGCGCGCTGGTGCTGGCGCTGAACCCGGAGCGGCCGTTCACCCATTACATCGACAGCACATGGGTCGGATACAACGAGCTGGCGCGCGAGGCGTGTCTGAGTTCCGAGATCGGTGCGAACACCAACCCGGTTCGGTTGACCGGTGGCATGGCCGATGGGTTCATTTTCGACAACGGGGCGATTAACGCAGCGACAGTAGGGCATCGGTCGGACTTGTTACACGACGCCACCGTCGGCGGCGCCATTGGGCTTGCGTCGAATGGAGAGTATCACCCTGACCTGTGGCATCCTGTGTTTGGGGCTCACACGGTGGACCCTTCACTGTTTGTCGCATGGCCTGCGCCGGGATACGTGCCCTACGCGCTCTTTCGGAAGTATCGGGCGGCTGAATCTCTTCGCTGGAGCTTCGCGTTAGCCTCAGACCACTCGGCACCCTACGCGAAAGCCGAGGCCGTTGTCACCGCACGCGTGAATGGGGTGGAAGTGCCCGTGCGCCACCTAGTCCGTAACGAAGATATCGATCCGATCACTTGGGATTTCGATACACGGGACCTTGATCTCAGAACGTCGCCCGATGGGACCACGGTGGAGATTACGGTCTCAAACATTACCGGCGTTCCGGTCGGCAGCACCGTGGTTCGCAGCTACCGCTACACGGTCACGTTTTTTGATGAGGAGAAGTCGATCGCATCATCGTCCGTCCACTCGCCAGTCACCCCGCTCATCAATTTATCGACGCGTGGAACCATCGGCTCCGGCAATGAGCAGATGATCGCCGGGTTCTGGATCACGGGCACGCTGCCAGTGCGCGTGGCATTGCGGACCCAGGGGCCGGGTCTCGCCAGACTCGGCGTGACCAATCCTGCCAAGAAGACACGGGTGCGCGTTTATTCGGGAGCAGGCGAGTTGCTCGGCGAAAACGCTGGTTGGCGCGAACACCCCGACTGGCGGTTGCTGCATGAGCTTGGGCTTACCCCGGCCACCGACGATGAGGCTGGCATGGTGCTCACGCTTTGGCCCGGGCCCTACACCGCGATCGTCAGCGACGAGCTGGGGTCGAACGGCACCGGACTCGTTGAGGTGTTCAATATCGACAACCTGAGTTCCTCTCGACTGCTGAATCTTTCGACGCGAGGCGTCATCGGCCCCGATGCGTTGATCGCCGGCTTCATCATCAAGGACAGGCCGCGGACGATTGTCGTGCGGACGCAGGGACCAGGCTTGGCGGTGCATGGACTCACCGGACTCGTGGCCGACACGACCCTCTCGGTCGTCGCGCAGCAGGATGGACGCGAGATCGCCCGCAACGACGATTGGGCCGATGGTCCGGAAAACGTCCGTCTGAAATCCGATCTGCGGCCTTTTGCGCCGAGCGACCCCCGGGAAGCGGCGCTGGTCGTGACCCTGCCACCTGGAGCCTACACGGCCGTGGTCGGGGCGAAAGGAGGCAGCGGCCTCGGACTCGTCGAGCTCTTCGACCTCGAACCTTAACCCCCATACCCCGGCATGAATACCCCAGCGTTCTGCGCCGACCACCCCGCCCCCCGCCTACGATCACTTCTGCTCTCCGCCGCCCTTCTCCTGACCGGCTCTGCGTCTTCGACTTCCGCCCAACCCGCGAGCCGACAGTTCTTCTCGGGCGGCTACATCGCAAAGAATGCCCAGACCCGCGAGTACGAGGCGCTTTCTCCGTACTGGAATACGCTGCGGACTAAGGTTTCTGACTCGACGCTGTCAGCGACGGCGAAGGCGAACGCCTATGCCTTGATCGATCGGCAGGTCGGAATGGCTCTGCCCGGGGCCGGGGGCTCATTCGATGGCACCGGCTGCACGCTGAGTGTCATGTGCGAGCGCGTTTGGGACTATTTGGTCCCGTCTGGTTATCTAGAGAACAGCGCGTATGCGGTGACGCTATCGATGGATGTCACGGATGTGCCGGAGGTGTGTACGCTGACCCTGACCTTCTCTGGCGGCGGCGAAGGTACCGCCAAAGTGAACGGCACGGGCTACACCGCGTCTGCCTCACTGCAATTTCCACCCGGGAAAGAGGTCACTGTCATTGCCGAGCCTTACCTCCAGAATCTATTCAACGGTTTCGACGGCGATCCGGCGGGCATTCGGGCGGCGAGGACGATTAGTTTCATCCTGAACAAAAGTAGGACGTTGGACGTGTCGTTCGTTCCGCAGGTCGATCTTCCCAACCGTGCGCCAGTGATTACTTGGGTCACACCACCCGGCGTTGTGGGAACAGGAGTATCGTATTCCCTGCGAGCCGAGGCTTCGGACGACGGAAATTTGCGTCGGATTACTATCTCAAGATCCGGAAGCGAAGTTGGCTCATATGATGAACGCTCAATCGGCCCCTCCTCCGCCACCGCCTCCGTCAGCAGCACCGACACTGGGCCCGCCACGATCACCTGGGTCGCGACCGCCACCGATGCTGCGGGCGCGTCTGCCTCTGCCACGCATGTCGTGACGATCAACGCGCCGCCCTCGGTCGCGGCTACCCTCAGCATTTCGCCCCAAAGCACTAACGCCCCCGGCTCCGCCACGGTCACGTGGTCCTCCGAGCACGCGACCGCAGTCGCGCTCTCCGGCCCGAATGGTTTCCAGAGCGCGCTCCCGCAGGGCTCCCAGACGGTGACCAACCTCGCCGCCGGTACCCATTCGTTCACCCTCACCGCACAGGGCTACGGTGGGCCGATCACGAAGTCCGTCACGGTCACCGTCGTGGAACCGGCCCAACTCACCGCTTGGCTTACCGTCGATCCGACCACCGCCACCGAGCCTGCCGCCGCCCGGCTTACCTGGGGCAGCACCAACGCCACCTCCGTGCTGGTCACCGGCCCCGCGAGCCAACTCAGTACCGCCACGTCCGGCGACCATGCGCTCACGGCCCTCGCCGCCGGCACGCACACATTCAATCTCCGGGCCGAGGGTCCCGGCGGCCCGCTCACACGTTCGGCCACCATCGTCGTACAACCTCGACCCGCCAGCGTCACCGCCACGCTCGCCGCCTCGCCGGTCTTCCTCGCCGCGCCCGGCAACACCACGCTCACGTGGAGTTCCGCCAACGCCTCCGCCGTCGCTGTCACGGGTCCGAACTTCGCCGGCAGCACTTCTCCCAACGGCACCCAGGCCATCACCGCGCTGCCCGTCGGCGATCACACGTTCACCCTCGTCGCCCAGGGCCAGGATGGTCCGGTCACGCGGTCGACCCTCGTGCATGTCGCTCCCGCGCCCAGCGGACCGCCTGTCTCCGCCTCCATCGAAGCCAACCCGTCCACCGGCACTCCCCCAGGCACGACCACCGTCACGTGGACCAGCCTCAACGCCACCTCGGTCATTGTCACCGGCGCCGGCTTGGCCGACACCACCGAGCCCAACGGCTCCCGCGTGGTGAAGGATCTTCCCGAGGGCCTGCATCATTTTACCATCACGGCGCAGGGTGTCGGTGGCCCCGTTTCCCGCACCGCCGATTTCTACGTGAGCAAACCGCTCCCCTACGTCACCGCCGCGCTCGCCGCCGAAGTTTCCGTGGCCACCGCCCCCGGCGTCGCCGCGCTCACCTGGTCGACCGAGAATGCGACGTCGGTCGTCGTGAGCGGCCCCGGCCTGGACCCACGCGGCGAGCCCACCGGCACGCAGACGCTCAACGGTCTCGCGGCCGGTTCCCACACGTACACGCTCACCGCCCAGGGTTTCGGCGGACCCGTCACCCGCACGGCCACCGTAGTCATCGGTGAGGGCTCAACCACCGGTCCGGTCACGGCCACCATCAGCACCAACCCCGATGCCGGCGGCGCCCCGGGCACCACCACGGTCACCTGGGCCAGCGCCAACGCCACGCGCGTGTCCGTCACCGGCCCGGGCCTGCCCGAAAAGAACTCGCCCAGCGGGAGCCACACGGTCTCCGGCCTCGATTACGGCAGCCATGTTTACACCATCACGGCCCAAGGCGAGGGCGGCCCCGCCGTGGCCCGGGCCAACTTCTCCGTCATCTCCGGCCTGTCCCGCACGCTCACCGTCGTCCCCGAGAACACCCCCGTTCCCTGGGGCGGCGACACCGTCACCTTCACCGGCTACAGCAGCCGCGCCGGTCCGGGATTCCTCAATCTCTGGCGCCGCGTCTTTGAGCGCCGGCTCGTCCCCACCTGGACCATCGTCGATTCCACCGAGGACCAGGAGGCAATCTGGGGCTGGAAGGACGTCATGACGACGGTCGAGCTCCCGCGGGTGTTCGTCACGACCTTCACCTTCACCATGGGCGTCGGCCCCGGGCAGCGGTGGGGCACCTGGAACGCGCCCGACAACTTCAGCAGCGAGCCGGTGGAGTATATGGTCGAGACCTGGGGCCAGGACATCTATGGCGGCCACGGCGTCGCCTTGTTCAAGCAGGATCCGGCCCCGCCGCCCCAAGCACAAAACGTCGTGCTCACGCCCACCTTCGCAACCGCTGCGCCCGGCGCCACCGTCATCCTCACGGCCGCCGGCGGACACACCAGCTACCACTGGACTGGCCTCAACGCCGACACCTCAAACCAGGTGCGCTTCGTCGTGCCGGCCAACGCCGTGGGCGGCTCGACGTACCCCGTGTCGGTGTACAGCCCGGCGGGCCGCCTCTGGAGCACGTATTGGGCGCAGTCCAACACCGTCACCGCCACCATCCAGGTCGTCGTCCCGCGCCAGGTCACCAGCCTCACCCCCCTCGCCAGCAGCATCACGGTGTCCGATCCGTCGAGCCCGCTGCACGGACGCACCTACCCACGCATGTGGCAGGACGGGAACTGGACCGCCTATCTCGGCCGCCCGGGCGTGAAGTTCGCTGTCAAAGCCAACGCGTCCCCGTCCGTCGCCGCCATCGAACTCCAGGCGAAACCTCCCGGCGGTGAGTGGACGCGCCTTGCGCTGCAATCACCCGCCACTGCCGCCGCAACGGTCGACCTCACGTTCGACGTGATGCTTGGCGAGACCGCACCCGGACAACCGCTCGTGCCGCTCTCCTTCCAACAGGGCGCGCCGCTCACCGGCCCCTGGGCCTTCCGCGCGCGCGTGCAGGATGCCGCGCAAGTGTGGAGCGATCCTTGTCCCGAAATCTCCGTCAACGTGATCCTGCCGGTCGTGACCAAAACGCTTTCCGGCCAGACCGTTCCTCCGGCTGGCGAGTTGGGCCAATGGTTCACTGCATCGCCGCTCAAGGAGTTCACGATTCCGCTGTGGATTCCGTAAAACGGGTGACGACCTTTTTTCTCGGCCGGGTGAAGCCGGCCGAGAAAAAAGTATCCGGACATTATGCCGGAGTATCTGGACATTATCCGATAAATCACTGGTGTGAGGGCAATTATAATTGTAGACATGTTGCCTTGGCGTCCTCCGTTTTCGCTGCGGGAATGGGCAGTGTCGGGGCGCGCCCACCAGCCAGTGATGTGCACGAAGGCGCGTCCAACCTGCGCCCCAAGGGGGCTCGCCTTGTGATGCGCGGACTCGCCGCGATTCCTCATTCGCGCTATTCGGTGTTACTGGGCGACACCCGATGTCGTCATGGTCCGGACATCGTTAGTCCCATAATCCAATGAAATCCCTCCGAGTTCTTCTTCTGGCGACCACCTTGGGCGCCGGTCTTTCTGCGATCGCCGCCGATGAGGCCGCGACTCCCGCCACTCCCGCGGCCCCCGCCAATGCCGAGGCCAAGCCGCTCGCCAAACCCACCGCGCCTGCCGGCCACAGGCTGGTGCAGCGGATCGACGAAGCCGTCGGCGGCCTCACGGCCGAGCAAAAGCTCAAGATCCAGGCCGTCATGTCGTCCTACGACGGCAAGATCCATGAGCTGAAGGGCAAGGAACGCCGCGCCGCCATGGACGCCCAGAGCGCCGAGATCCGCGCCGTCCTCACGCCCGACCAGCAGGCCAAGTTCGACGCCATGCCGAAGGAAGCGCCGAAGAAGGAAACGCCCAAGGCAAAGGAGAACCAGAAGGCCAAGCACAAGGGCCACAAGAAGGCTGCCACCCCGGCGCCCGCTCCCGCCGCGGAGTAACCTTTCGCCGTCTGGCGGCCGCAGGCCACCTGGCCTTTCTGGCCGCCAGCTCCGGCAGTGCCTCCACGGCCCCCGGTCGCCGGCGCTGCCGCCCGCGGCTCTCAGTGGGCCGCACCTCAGTCTCCTCTCCCTCGCGGACCGGTCTTCCCGGTCCGCTTCTTTTTACAGCCAGCGCGCGAGCGCCGTCCGCAGCTTCGCCCGCGCCCGGGCCACGCGGTTTTCCACCGCCTTCGGCGTCGCCCCGACCGCCTCCGCGATCTCCGCGTGCGAGAGTTGCTCGTACTCGGCCAAGACGATCGCCTCCCGCAGGTCCGTCGGTAGCGCCGCGATCGCATCGCGCACCGCCCGCGCCCGCTCGGCTCCTTCTGCCGAGGTCGCGCCCGTGGCGCCGTCGGCTGCTCCGTCGGTCCACGCGTCCAGCCCCACCTCCGGCCGGCTCCGCCACCACCGCAGGCGGTTGCGCGCCAGGTTTACCGCGATCGCAAACACCCACGGCCGGAACGCCGCGTCCGCCCGAAACCGGTCCCGCTGCTGCCACACCCGCACGAACGTTTCCTGCGCCAGGTCCTCGGCCTCCCGCGCGTTCAGCACCAGCCGCCCGATCACCGCCTTCACCGGCCGCTCCCACCGGCGCATCAGCTCGCCCAAGGCCGCCTCGTCCCCCGCCTGGACGCGCCGCATCAGCTCCGAGTCTTCACCCGGGGTCGGCGCGGCGTCGAGGGAGGCTTCCATCGCCAGCGGTCAGTGGTGCCGGTGGCCAACCGCCACGTCCGGCGGCGCCTGGTGGTCGAAGCGCGCGATCCGTGGCAGCACCAGCGCCAGGTAGCGCTCGCCCGCCTCGGGGGACATCAGCGCCGCACATTGCCGCACGTGCCGCGCGATCGCGGTCTCGCAGGTTTGCGTGAGCTCCGTCACGCGCCGATCCGCCGCGGCCAGCGTCGCGGCATCCGCCTGCTTTGCGCGCAAAGCATTCCGCTCCCGCGTCGCGTCCTGGATCGCCTCGCAATGTTCCGCGCACACCGCCGAGTACGACTCGTGCAGCTGCTTGATCGCCTTGAACTGCTCGTCGCTGAGCTGGAAGTCCGTCCGCAGCCACGCCAGCGCGTCTTGTTTCGCCAACGCCGCCGCCACTTCGGCGTCCTGCGACGCGCGGAACGACACCAGCCCGGCCAGGGCCGAGATCGCGGCCACCACCGCCAGCGTGATCATCCCGTATCTCATGGCCGCACCGGCTCCGCCTGTGCGAGCACCCGCGGGTCGAGTTCACTCAGATACGACGCCACCATCCGCTCGCGTCCGGCGGCGAGCCGCGCCTCGGCCATGTGGTGCCCGGTCCAACCGGCGACCGCCACGGCGGCCACGGTTGCGACCGACCAGCCGATCAGGTGGGCGCGCACGTATCTGGCCCACGTCTCCTGCGTGCGCGCGCGGATGCGTTGCCAGACGGCGGGACGGAAATTCGGGTCGGCCGGCGGACTCACCCGCCAGGTGGCGAGGGTCGACGGCAGCCTATCGTTGGGTTCACGGGCATTCATGAGACAGCACCGACTATAACCGCCCCGCCGAAAAACCCCTCACGAAATTTCCGCAGTCAGGTTGAGGGATTTCGCCGCCTGGCGGTTATTGTCACCTGAACATACCCATGAAACTGCGATCCTGCACCTCCCTCCTTCTGGCCGCCGCGGCCCTCCTGCTCTCGCTTCCCGCCATCTCGCAACCCGCTCACGCCGAGCAGGCTGCCGCCGAATCCGCCCCGGCCGGGAAGCTCATTCCCGTCGGCGAGAAGGACGCCGCGTGGGCCGCAAAGGAGCGCAAATCCTATCCGCTCCACACCTGCGTCGTGTCCGACGAGAAGCTCGGCTCGATGGGCAAGGCCGACGAGTACATCTACCGCGTCGAGGGCCAGCCCGACCGCCTCGTCGTGTTCTGCTGCAGCGGCTGCGAGGAGGACTTCATGAAGGAACCCGCGAAGTACCTCGCCAAGATCGACGCCGCCAAGGCCAAGGGTGGCAGCTCCGCCCCAAAGTCTGCCCAGGCGCCCGTCGCCGGCGGCTGCTGCCAGTAACCCGCCGCGCCTCCGCGCCGCGTTTCCTTTCCTCCGCTGCCGCGCCCTCCCCGGCCCGGCACCCGGCGTTGCCATGCCCAAATCCGCCATGCGCCTCCTCCCTTCTCTGACCGCCTTCGCGCTCACCGCCTGCTTCGGTGCGGCGCTGCCGCTGCCGGTCTCTGCCGCCCCTGCACCGGTCTCCGCGCCCGCGCCTGGCTCCTCGCGCGCCGAGTTTCTGCGCGTGGTGACCAGCGCGCCCGCGCTGGTTGCCGCCGCCCGGCGCACGAGCGCCGCCGAGGCCCGCGTCGCCGCGGCCGGCCGCCTGCCCGACCCGACGCTCGAGGGCATGGGCTCCCGCATGGTCGGCCCGATGGACGAGCGCAGCACGATGTACGAGGTCAACCTGCGCCAGCCCCTGCCCAAGGCCGGCGAGCGCGCGGCCGACCGCGATCGCGCCCGGGCCACCGCCGCAATGGCCGGCGCCGATTACGCGCTCATGGCCGGCGAGATGGCGGCCGACACCGCCATGGCCCTCGCCGAGGCCGACGGCGCGCAAGAGCGCATCCGGTTGTTGGAGACGCAGCTCAACCGCCTCGACGCCGTGCTCCGCAGCGTCGAGGTCCGTCTCGCCAGCGGCGGCGGCCGGCTCGCCGACCGGCTCACGATCCAATCCCGGCTCGCGGCGATGCAGCTCATGGTCGCCGAGGAGCGGACCATGGCCGAAGACGCACTCGCCGCCGCCCGCGGCCGGCTGGGCCTGGCCGCGTCTGCGCCCCTGCCGGCGTTTGCCGCGCCCGACGCCGCCGAGATCCGCCCGGATGATGCCGCCGTTCTGCAACTCGCCGCCGCACGCGTCAGCGAGGCCAACGCCATGATGCGCATGGCGCGCGCCTCCGGCCGGCCGATGACCTCGGTTGGCGTGCGCTATGAACAGAACCGCACCGCCATGGGCGACGAGAACACCGTCGGCCTCGCCTTCATGACCGACCTCCCCTGGCGCTCGCGGCGTTACGCCCGCGCCGAGCAACGCGCCGCCAGCGCCGAGCGCGACGCGGCCCGCACCGATGGCGATGCCGCCCGCTTTCGCATCACGACCGCGCTCAGCCGCGTGCAACGCGCCGCCGAACTCGCCGACACCGCGCGCCGGCTCAGCCGCGAGACGGTCCAGCGCCTCAACGCCGAATACGACGCGATGCTCCGCGCCGCCGGCGTGGGCGCCAACGCGGGTGCCGCCATGGGCGGCGACTCCACCGTCTTCCAACTCGTCGAACTGCTCGAGAAGATCACCGACACCGAGCTTCAGGTCGTCCGCGCCGAAACCGCCCTGCGCACCGCCCAGGCCGAGCTTTGGCGCTACCTGCCCACCGCCCAGTTCCAGCCGCAAACCTGAACTGCCGCGATCGCCACGCCCAACCGAACCTCCGCTCTTCGCCTCCGCCTATGATCCGCCACCTTTCCGTCTTCCTCGCCACGTTCGTCGTTGGCGCTCTCGTCACGCTCGGCGCCCGCGCTGCCCGCTATCAGCCGCACGCCGCGGCCAGCGCTGCCGCGGTCGGTGGCGGTGATTACGCCGCCATGGTTTCCAACCCGCTCGCGCCCGCTGTCGCCACTTCCGGATCCTCGACATCCTCCGAACCCGCGGGCGCGCCGGCGCCGGCCGTCACGCCAACCGCTTCGGCCGCGGCCACCGCCGCCGCGCACGACCACAGCGGCCACGGTGCGGCGCCGGCCTCGGCTGCGCCGACGGCCGACCCGAAGCAGCCGGTGAACACCCGCTGCGCCATCTGCGGCATGCCGGTCGATCCGACGATTCCCACCGCCACCTACCAGGGAAAGACCATCGGCTTTGGCTGCCGGATGTGCCCGCCGAAATTCAAGGCCGATCCCGACCGCTACGGCCCGCTCTACCTCAAGAACGAGGTCGTGAAGCGCTGAGCCCCACGCCCGCTCACCCTCTCCGCCTCGCGCCGTCCCGCCTCACCTCTCTTTCGCATGCGCCCTGCTCCTTCCCTCCTGATCGGTGTCGCCGGTCTCCTCGTCGGCGCCACCGTCATCGGCCTCCTGCCGGCCTCCGCCCTCTTCACGCCGGCCGAGGCTCACGACCACGCCGCCGAGGCCGCCACCGCCGGCGAGCGCTGGGCGTGCCCGATGATGGACTACATCGGCAACCGCCCGGGGAACTGCCCCGTGTGCGGCATGAAGATGACGCGCGTCACCGCCGGTGAGCTCACTGCCGAGCAGCAGCGGCGGATGGATGTCCAGTTGTCCACGGTCGTCGCCGGCCCGGCGCGTCCGCTCGTGCGGGCGTATGGTATCGTCCGATACGACGACCGCACCGCCCAGGTGATCGTGCCACGCGTGGCCGGCCGCATCGTCCGCCGGCACCCCGCCGCGCTCCATGCCGGCACCGTCGTGCAGGCCGGCGATCCGGTCGTCGACTTGTACAGCGCGGAGGTGTTCGCCGCCCAGGGCGAACTCGCCGCCGCCGTGAAGCTCGGCGACCAGCCCACGATCCGCGCGCTCACCGAGCGTTTTGACCGCTGGAATCTCGCCCCGGTCGCCCGCGCCATCCTCGACGGACACCTGCCGGTCGACACCGTCACGATCACGAGTCCGTTCGCCGGTCGCGTCGTGCTCGCGCTCGGCGGCGAGGGTGACGCGATGGACGGCCGCCTGCCGCAGGTGGGCCAGGAGGTGATGGCCGATACCGCGTTGCTCCGGCTCGTCGAGCCCGACGCATACATGCTTGTCATGCAGGTGCCGGAAACGCGGGCGCGCTGGCTCCGCGTCGGCCAGCCGGCCCGGCTCGCTTCGGATGACCTGGGCGAGCTGCCCGACATCGAGGCGGGCGTCGCGTGGGTCGCGCCCGAGCTCAACCGTGAACTGCGCACGCGCGAGGTGCACGTGCACTTGCGCGATCCCCAAGGGCGCCTGCTGCCGGGCAGCCTGATCAACGCGCGTTTCGAAACCGCGCTCACCGCCGACCTCGAGGCTGCGGACCCCGCCGAACCTTCCACCTGGGGCCGGTTCACGCTCGTGCCGAAGACCGCCGTGCTTTCCACCGGCGTGCGTCACGTCGCGTGGCGCGTGGCCGAGCGGCAGTCGGACGGTCGCCTCCGCTTCGAACTCGCGCCGCTCGCGCTCGGGCCGCGGCTCGAGGACGAGTCGGGCAACGATGTTTACGTCGTGCGCGCCGGCCTGAAACCCGGCGACGAGGTCGCCACGCAGGGCGTGTTCCTCATCGACAGCCAGGCGCAGCTCGCCGGCACGCCCAGCCTCCTCTTCCCGCACGGCGCGGTCAGCCAGCCCGCGTCCGCCGCGCACCAGCACTGACGCCTTCGCCCTTCACCGTGCTCTCCTTCGTCATTCGCAACACGTTCCTCACCCTCGGCGCCGCGCTGGCGCTGGCCGTCGCCGGGCTGTGGGCCTGGCGTCACGTGCCGGTCGACGCGATTCCCGACCTGAGCGACAACCAGGTCATCGTCTGGGCCGAGTGGCCGGGAAAAAGTCCGCAGGACATGGACGACCAGGTGACGTCCCGGCTCGCCCGCGAACTGCAGGGCCTTCCCGGCGTGCAGACGGTCCGCGGCATGTCGCTGTATGGCGCCAGCTACGTGTACGTGATCTTCGCGGAGCGGCGGGACCTCTACGAGTGCCGTACCCGCGTGCTCGAGCGGCTGTCGCAGCTCCAGGGCGTCCTGCCCGAAGGCGTGAACGCCCGGCTCGGACCCGACGCCACCGCAATGGGTCAGGTGTATGCGTTCACGCTGCAGGGTCCGCGCGATCTCGAACACAAGCGCTACGTCCTCGACCAGGTGGTCGTGCCCGCGTTACGCGGTGTGCCCGGCGTGGCCGAGGTCGCGCCCGCGGGCGGAGTCGGCCGCGAGTACCAGATCGACGTCGATCCCAACCGGCTCGAGGCCCAGGGGCTCACGCTCGACATGCTGATGATGGCCGTGCAGCAGGCGGGGCGCGACGTCGGTGCCATGAGCGTGGAGCAGAGCGGCATCGAGACGATGATCCGGGGCGTGGGCTTCATCCGGTCGGTGGCGGACGTGGAGAACATCGTCCTGCGCGGCGACCGGCAGCGCGGCGCGGGCCTGCGGCTGGGCGACGTCGCGCACGTGCAGCTCGGCGGCCAGTTTCGCCAGGGACTTTTGGCGGACGGTTACCAGGAGCACGTGGGCGCGATCATCGGCATGCGCGTCCGCGAGGATCCGAAGACCGTCATCACGGCAGTGAAGCAGCGGCTCGCCGATCTCGCGCCCACGCTCGCGCGCGAGCAGTTGTCCGCCGTCGCGTTCTACGATCGCTCCCAGCTTATCCGCGAAACGACGGAGACGGTCACCGACACGCTGAAGGAGGCGATCATCACCACGGTCATCGTGGTCGTGGCGTTCCTGCTGCATGTGCGCGCGAGCCTCGCGGTGGCGGTGAGCCTGCCGCTGGGGATGCTGTTCACGTTCCTCGTGATGCATGGGTTCGGTCTCGGCGCGAACATCATGAGCCTCGCGGGCATCGCGATCGCGATCGGCGTGATGGTCGATTTCGGGATCATCATGACGGAGAACATCACGCAGCACCTCGTCGACTTGCAGGAGAAGTGTCGGCGCGAGGGGCGGCCGATGCCGACGTCGCCGTTCAACGCGGAGATCACCGACACCGTGATCCGCGCGGCGCAGGAGGTGACGCGCCCGCTGCTCACGTCGGCCGCGACCACGATCATCGGCTTCCTGCCGATCTTCGCGCTGACCGACCAGGCGGGCCGGCTCTTCGAACCGCTCGCGCTGACGAAGTCGCTCGCAATCACGGGCGCGGTGCTGTTCGGCACGCTGCTCGTGCCCGTATTGTGCCGGCTGCTGCTGCCGCCCTGGCATGTGCGCAAGCCGCTCCTGCTCGGGCTGGCGGGCGTCGCGGGCGGCGTGGCGTTCGCGTGGTTCATTCGCGACGGCTGGTCGCTCCCGCTCGATCACGGGCGCTGGGCGATCACGGTCCCGGGCTGGTTGTTCGCGCCGCTGTTTGCCGTGGTCGTCGCCGCCGCGATCTGGCGCCTCGGGCGCGAGCGGCTGGTGAGCTACGAGGAGAATCCTGCGAGCCACGCGATCCACGTCGGCTACGAATGGGCGTACGCGCGCATCCTCCGGCACAAGGTGCTCTTCACGGCGGCGATCGGCACGATGGCCATCGGCGGCTACCTGCTGGGCGTGGGCTGGCCTACTGTCGGCTGGCCGCTGCGGCGGCTGGTCGCGGCCGCGGGCGGCGATTTCACGCAGACCCGCGTCGATCGCGCGCTCACGCGGCTGTTCCCGGGCGTGGGTTCCAGTTTCCTGCCGCCGCTTGACGAGGGCAGTCTGCTCTTCATGCCGTCCATTCCCGCCACGGGCGGACTGGGCGAAACGCAGCGGATCATGCTCACGCAGAACCGGCTGATCGAATCCGTGCCCGAGGTGGCTTCGGTCATGGGCAAGATGGGCCGCGCCGAAACCGCGCTTGATCCCGCGCCGATCGGCATGATCGAGACGGTCGTGCTCCTGAAGCCGTACGCGGAGTGGCCGGTGCACGAGATGCCGCGCGCCGACGGCACCGTGGAGAAGCGGCCGCGTACGTTGGCTGAGGTTCGCGCCGCGCTTGCTGCGATCACGGAAATCCCCGGCGTTGCGCCGAGCTGGCTCCAGCCGATCGAGACCCGCGTGGTGATGCTCTCCACCGGCATCCGCAGTCTCATCGCGCTGCAGGTGCTGGGCGATGACCAGGACGCGCTCGAGCGTTTCGCCGAGGCGGCCGAGAAGGTCATCCAGCCCACGCCCGGCGCGGCCGACGTGCAGATGCAGCGCGAGGGCGGCAAGCCCTACGCCGAAATCCGGCTGGATCCGGCTAAGCTTGCGCGCTTCGGGCTGACCAACGAGCAAGTCATGCGGTCGGTTGAGACGGCGCTCGGCGGCATGGCCGTGACGTACTCCGTCGAGGGGGCGCTGCGTTATCCGGTGCGCATCCGCTACGAACGCGAGCGGCGCGATGACCCGGACGAGTTGCTCGGGGTGCGCATCCCGGTGCCCGGTGGGATGGGCGGCGTGCCGCTCAGCAGTGTCCTCGCGGTGCCGACGGTGCATACGCTGCAGCTCGCGGACCACGGCGGGGACGCCAACGCATTCGTCGCCGGCCTGCCGCTTACGGCGCAACGCAACGCGACCGTGTTGGATCCGCACCGGCTCGAACTCACCGTACCGGCGGACGAGTCGCTGCCGGCCGCGGTATTGGCGGCGATCAAGGCCGGACACGCGCGCGTCGTCGCCACGCGGCCGAGCGAGGCGGGGCTGACCTACACGATCGGGCCGATGGCGATCCGTTCGGAAGGCGGCAAGCGCACGCAGTACGTGCTGCTCAACGCGCGCGGCCGCGGCGAGGTCGAGGTCGTGCGCGATGCCGATGCGCGGCTCCGGGCCGCCTTGTCGTCCGGCCAGCTGGAGCTGCCGGCGGGTGCGACCTATCGTTGGGTGGGCCGCTACGAGCAGAAGCTCAAGGCCGACCAGACTCTCCGTTGGATCATCAGCGCGTCGATGGCGGTGATGGTGCTGCTGATCTATCTCGGCACGCGGTCGTGGCTGATCACCGCGATCATCGTCTTGGCCAACGCGACGGTCACGACCGCGGGCGGGTTCTTCTTCGTGTGGCTCTGGGGGGCGGAGATGACGACCGCCGTGGTGGTCGGCTTCCTGGTGCTGCTCGGCGTCATGTTCAACGACGGCATCCTGCTTGGGACGTACATCCAGGAGCAGTTCAAGACGCACCCCGGCACGCTTGCCGAAGTGAACCGCCGGGTCTTCCAGGCCGGCCTGCGCCGGCGCCGGCCCGCGATCATGACCAACGCGACGGCCATGCTCTCGCTGATCCCGGTGCTCTGGGCCACGGGCCGCGGGTCCGAGCTGATGCAGCCGATGGTGCTGCCGGTGGTGGGCGGCATGGTCTTCGATTTCGTGTCCCTGTTCTCCGTCCCCGTCTTCTTCACCTGGTACTGGGAACGCCGCCTCGCCCGCGAAGCGCGCGCAACGACCACGTAGCCTTGCGTGTGACGCCGTGACGGCCTGACCCCGTCGGAAATGGGGTCAGGCCGTCACGGCGTCACATCTAGCTGCGGCTCTGCCCGCGGCGGGACAGGACCAGGCGTATAGACCTTTGACGCAACCAGCCTGACTGCTCAGGCGGCGCGACGCAGGGCAGGGGCGGCGGCGGGTTGGGCGGAGGCGCCGATCCACGGACGGGTGGCCGGCAGTCGTTTGCGGCTGGAGGTTTCGTTCAAGAGGATGCGAGCTGATCAGAATCGGCTGGTAAGGGTCTGGTTTGAGTGTAGTTACGAAGCCAATCCCCTGTTTCAACTTCATGAAAATCCGTACCCTCCTCACCGCTTCCTTCGCCCTGGCCGCCTTTGCGTTCGCCGCTTACGCCGCAGACCAGGCCAAGCCCGCCCAGCCTACCAAGGAATGCCCGAGTGCCGCTGCTTGCGCCGAGATGAAGGCCAAGTGCAAAGCCGAGGGCAAAGATTGTGCGAAGTGCGACAAGGCCAACAAACCCGCCTGCTGCCAGAAGGGCGAAAAGAAGCAGTGCCCGGCCGGCGCCGAGGGCGAGAAGAAGGAAGGCTGCTGCAAGAAGAAGTAATTACGGAGGCCAGAAGCCGGAAGCCGGAGGCCAGATGTCAGAAGCCAGAGGCCAGATGTCAGAGGTCGGAAGCCAAACCGATGCCAGAGGCCCGCAAGGGTGCGGCGGACAGCCGGGCCTAGTCTGACGCTGACGTCTGACCTCTGATATCTGACATCCGGCCTCCGGTTCCCGGTCTCTGGCTTCGGATATCCGGCCTCAGGCTTCTGACATCTGACGTCCGACATCTGGCTCCTGATATCCGGCTTCTGACCTATTCGTACCGCAGTGCTTCGATGGGATCGAGCTGCGCGGCTTTCCTCGCCGGGTAGTAGCCGAAGAACACGCCGACCATCGCGCTGAAGAGGAACGCTCCCGCGACCGCGTACGTCGGCGTCAGCGTCGGCCAGTTGAACTGCGCCGCGAGCGCCATCGAAACGCCCACGCCGGTCGCGATCCCGACCAGCCCGCCGGCGATGCTCAAGACCACCGCCTCGGTCAGAAACTGCCGCAGGATGTCGCGTCGCCGCGCGCCCACCGCCAGCCGGATGCCGATCTCCCGCGTGCGCTCCGTGACTGACACCAGCATGATGTTCATGATGCCGATGCCGCCGACGAGCAGCGACACACCGGCGATCGCGCCCAGCAGCCCGGTCATCGTCTTCGCCGTCGAGGTCGCGAACTCTGTGATCTCCTGCTGCGTGCGCACCATGAAATCGTCGTCGCGCCCGGGTTGGATGCGATGCCGCTGCCGCAGCAGTTCGGCCACCTGCGTCGTGACGTCCTTGATCCGATCGGGACTCGCCGCGCCCAGGTTGATCGCGCGCAGGAAATTCTGCCCGAAGAGCCGGCGCATCGCGGTGGAGTAAGGGACAAACACGACGTCATCCTGGTCCTGGCCCATCATGTTCGAGCCTTTCGGCGCGAGCACCGCCACGACGGTGAACGGGATCCCCTTCACGCGCACCGCGGCGCCGATCGGACTGGCGTCCTCGAAGAGCTTCTTCGCCGTGGTCTGGCCGAGCACGCAGGTACGGGTGCTCGCGCGGATGTCCTGCTCGGTGAAAAAGTCGCCCTCACTCAGCGGCCAGGCGCGCAGGTCGAGGTACTCGTGGCTCACGCCCATCACCTGCACGTTCCAGTTCAGATTGCCGGCCACGACCTGCACATTGCCGCGCACCTCGGGGCTCATCGTGGCGACGCCGTCGACTTCGTTCCGCAACGCGAACGCGTCCTCGAGCGTCAGCGTCGGCGCGCCGCCCATGCCCGAGAACATCCCGCCGCGGCTCATGTTGCCGGCCATGACCATGATCACGTTCTGCCCCAGCGCGGCGATCTGCTGCTCGACCTGCACGCGCGCGCCGGTGCCGATGCTCACCATGCCGATCACCGCGGCCACGCCGATGATGATGCCCAGCATCGTGAGGAAGGTGCGCAGGACGTTGCGTCGGAGCGCCCGGAGGGCGACGCGCAGAATGGCGAGCAGACGTTTCATGGGATGAGTTCCGCGGCCTGTTCCTCCGCCGCGACGCGGGCCAGCTCGGTCGCCGCCGCCGCGCGCGCGGCAATCGGCTCGTCCCGCCGCACGCGGCCGTCGCGCATGACGATCATGCGGCGGGCGAAGCGGGCGACGTCCAGCTCGTGCGTGACCATCACGACGGTCATGCCCGCGGCGTTGAGCTGCTGGAACACGCCCATGATCTCGATGCTGGTGCGCGTATCCAGGTTTCCCGTCGGCTCGTCGGCGAGCAGGAGCGAAGGTCCGAGCACGAGGGCCCGCGCGATTGCGACGCGCTGCTGCTGCCCGCCCGAGAGCTGGCTCGGCACGTGGTCGGCGCGGTCGCTGAGCCCCACCTGGGCGAGCGCGTGCAAGGCCCGCGCCCGCAGTTCGCCGCTCGGCAGCGGCGGGTGCGCGTAGAGCATCGGCAGCTCGACGTTTTCGAGCGCGGTGGTGCGGGCCAGGAGGTTGAAGCCCTGGAAGACGAAACCGATCTTGCGGTTGCGGATGGCGGCGAGCGCGTCGCTGTCCAGCGCCGACACATCCGTCCCGTCGACCCGGTACGAGCCGCGCGTCGGGCGGTCGAGACAGCCAAGCGTGTTCATCAGCGTCGACTTGCCCGAGCCGCTCGCGCCCATCACCGCGACGAACTCGCCCGGCATCACGCGCAGCGACACGCCGCGCACCGCATGCACGGGCGCACCCCCCGTCTGGTAGATGCGGTGCAGGTCGGTGATCTCGATGACCGGTTGCATGGCGTGCGGGTCGCGGCTCACTTGCGCGCGCCGGGCGGGCGCGGCGGACCAAAGAGGTTGTTCGTGCCGGTCTTCGCCGGCGTCGTCGCGAGCTGCTGCGCGGACAGCGTGCCGCTGGCGAGGACAGCACCCTCCTCGATCCCGGAGAGAATCTCGGTGTACGTGCTGTCGCTTACGCCGACAAAGACCGGCCTCGGCTGCAGCGCACCGCTGGCTCGTCCTGCGGCATCGGGTGTGCCTTGCACGACGTACACGGTGACGGGCTGCGAGTGGTCGACGGCCGAGCCGGCGGCGCGCACCACGCGGGCGCTGCCGCCCGATCCGCCGCCGGCGCCGCCCCCGGCCGGACCACCGCCCCCCGGAGGCGGGCCGCCCATGCCGCCATCGGGCGGGCCGAACCCACCCGCGCTGCCCTGGGCCGCGGCGCGCCGGTTGCGCAGCGTCGCCTGCATCGTCTTCTGCTCGTCGGCGTCGAGGCGGCCGTCGCCGTTTTTGTCAAAGTCGGCCAGCATGCGCTGCTTGATCTCGTCCGGCAGGCGGTCGAAGGCCGGCGGCCCGCCGGCGCCGTCCGGGCCATTCGCCTCCGCCGCCGCGAGCACGGACGCCCCCTCCGGCGGCTTGAAGCGCAACGCGGCATTGGGCACGCGCAGGACGTGGCTGCGACGAGCCGTCGCGATGACGACGTTCGCCGTCATCCCGGGCCGCAGCTTCAGGTCCGCGTTGTCCACCGAAATGATGGTCGGGTACGTGACGACGTTGTTCGAGACGGTGGAGTTGTTGCGGATCTGCCGCACCTTCGCCTGGAAGGAGCGCCCGGGAAACGCGTCGACCGTGAAGGTCACCGCCTGCCCGGCCTCCACGCCGCCGATGTCCGCCTCCGAGATCGCCGCCTCGATTTCCATCTGCCGCAGGTCGCGCGCGATCGTGAAGAGGGTGGCAACGTTGTAGTTCGACTGCACGGTCTGGCCGGCGGACACCGTGCGCTTCAGCACGACGCCGTCCACGGGGGAGTAGATCTTGCAGCGGTCGAGGTCGGTCTTGGCGCTCTTCATCGCCGCCGTCGCCTTCTTGAACGAGGCCTCCTGCTGGCGCAGCGCGGCCGCGGCGTCGTCGTAGTCCGACTGCGAGAGCAGCTTCCGGCCCAGCAGCTCGCTGGCGCGGCGCACGGCAAGCTGCTTGAGATCGAGGGCGGCCTGCGCCGACAGCAGGTCCGCCTCCGCCTGGAAAACCTTGGCCTCATAGGTCGTCGGCTCGATCTCCGCCAGGAGCTGGCCGGCCTTCACCGTGTCATTGTAATCCACATACAGCTTCGCGATGTTGCCCGACACCTGGCTGCCGACATCGACGGTGATGAGCGCCGAAAGCGAGCCGCTGCCCGTGACGGTCTGCGTCACATCCCCGCGCTGCACCGTGGCGGTTCGAAACACCAGGGAGGCGGTCGCGGCGCCGGTGGAACGGCGCCACCACAGCAGCGCGCCCCCGGCCAGCAGCAGGAACGCGATCCACGGAACGAGTCGCTTGATCATGGCCGGAGCGTGCTGGCCGCGGCGCGGACCGACGAGGGCCGTGCCACGAACCCCGCCGGAAATGCTGTCAGGCCGGGATAATCCGGGATGGGGGATTATAAACCACCGAGACGCGGCGGTTTATGATAATGGAGGAAGGTGGGGCCGGCGGCTCGGGGCCCGTTTGCTCACTTCACTCCCGCTTCACTCCAGTCCGCCCGCCTTTTCACTCTCACCTGCACTTTTACTTCACAATGATGCCGTCAGCGATTTCGCCGGGACGCAGCCCGAGTTCCTCCACGGGCGAAAGATGAATGCGGAGCCCGAGCTCCGATGGCTCGGCGGTGACGGGGATGCGCATCGCGGCGAGCACGGGCGCGGGCAGGAATTCCATGGCGGTGCCGACCTGCACGATTTTCGCCTGGGCGACGCGGCGCTGGAACTGCCGCGAACGCACCTCGACGAGCATGCCGGGCCGCGGCTCGAGCGGCAGCGGCTGGCGCAGGTAGCCCACGAGCCGCAGCGGACGGGTCCCCGTGATGCGCACGATCGATTCGCCGCTCACGATTCCTTCGCCGGCGCGGCGAAACACCGCCGAGACCACGCCGCCGCGCGGCGCGCGCAGCGGTTGGGGACTGAGCTGCGCCTCGATCAGCCGGACTTTCTCCTCTTCCAGCCGGAGCGCCGCCGAGAGCGTGCCTTGCACCGATGGCGTCGGGATCGCTTCGGGCGCGGTGGCATCGAACTTCGGCGCCAGCTTCGCCACCAGCGCCATGGTCTCGTGCAACTGGGCGGTGAGCTCGTCGTGCGTCGTGCGGGCGAGTTCGTGCTCCTGGTCCGTCACCATGTGCTGCGCGTGCAGCTTGGCGGACCGGGCGAGATCGCTCGCCGCCTGCGTCACGCGCACGCGGAGCGACGCGAGTTCGACGCGCTGTTGCATCCACTCGAGGTTCAACCGGTCGCGATCGACCGCGATCCGCTGCTGGTTCAGCGCCGGCTCCAGGCTCGCGGTCAGCAACTGCAGCTCGGCGCGGGCGACGCCGAGCGAGGCCTCCAGGACCCGCGGATCCGTCGTGACGACGTGGCCCAGCACCGCGCCCGCTTCGACGGGCTGCAGGACCTCCACGTCGAGACTCGAGAGCCAGCCGCCGGCCACGGAGCGCACCTCGGTCTGGTCGGCCTCGGCGGTGGCGACGAACATGGGTGGGGCCACCGAACGGCGCCAGAGCACGGTCACCAGGGCCAGGCTGCCGGCAAAAAGCAGGAATGGCAGCACGCGGTGCCTGAACTCGCGCCAGCGCTGGCGGCGCGAAACGGGAATGGGGGGCGGCGGCGTCGGCATGGGTCAGATCTCCGAGTCGTCGTGGGCGGTGATGCTGGCGAGGCACGACACGCCCGCCAGCGCGCCGAGCTCGCGCAGGAGTTCCTCGCGCCGGTCTGGATCGCGCAGGAGCAGCCGGTACGAGAGATCGATGCCGGAGCCGTCGGGGGTGGGCTGGTGATGGGCGCAGACCGCGCGCCACGCATGTCGGTCCAGGAGGGCCTGCAGTTCGCCCAGCCGCGCCACGGGGCTGGCCCAGTGCAGGTTGAGCACCAGGTCGTAGTGGCTGCGGCGACCAAACTGCGTCAGCGCCAGCGCGATCACCACGAGCAGGATCACGCCGCAGCCGACCACCGCCGTCGCGTACTTCTGCGAGCCGCACGCCATGCCGACGACGATTGCCGCCAGGATGTAGGCGGTGTCCAGCGTGTCGCGGAGGATGTTGCGGAAACGGACGATCGCGAAGACCGCCATCAGCCCGAACGCAGTGACGAGGTTGTTGCTCAGCACCGACAGCACCAGCGCCACGATCACGGGCATGAGCACGAGGGAGACGACGTACGCGCGGGAGTACGAACCACCGCTGTGGCAGGTCATGTAGGCCCAGGCCATCACCAGGCCGAGGAGGAAGGCCAGCAGCAGCGCCAGCAGCACCGTTTCGAAGCTGGCGGGCGTGGCGCCGTAGTCACCTCGGACGAAGAAATCGAGCATGCGCGGAGGAGGAGTTGAGGGTTGGCGGAAAAAGTGGCGCTGCGGCCGCCCTTCAGACCGGCACGCTCGCGCGGTCGGCCGCCCAGAACTGGCGGCTGTCGGTCGCGCTGTGCCCGGCGACCGGGGAGGGCGGCCGTGTCGCTCCGGAGGAATGGAGCCCCTCGACGTACTTGGCCGCACCGCTCTGCACCAATTCGAAGACGTGGACCAGTTCCGCCGCCCAGGCCGGCATGCGGTCGGTGTACTTGATCTCGAAGATCACCTCCTCGCCGAAGGGTCGCACGGCGCCGCGGTCTTCGAGCGTCAGCTCCTCCGTGCGGTGCGGGAGGCTGCGCACGTCGCGATCGAAGGTGACGCGCGCGGAGTTGTCCCACGGCGACATCCACGCTTCCCGCCGGTAGATGACGCGCGCCTGCGGCCGGGCGCGCACGTGCTGGAGGAGCCGGCTGAACTCCTGGAGGTCGAGCAATTGCCGCGGGCTGCTGCCGAAGAGATCGGCCGGCCCCGGCCAGCGTCCGGCGAGCAGCGCGTGCAGCGCGGAGCGCCGCACCGCCGCCCGCTGCTTGTGGATGCAGTGGTCCTCGCGGCGCTTGATCTCGAAGAACACCGGGGCATTCGCCGCGTCGTCGTAGTACCGCAACCGCAGCTTGTAGCGGTTTCGGTCGCCGTTGAGCGTCGCGTGATACAGCCGCAGGTCCGCGGAATCGAGGTACAGGCTGTGGACGGCGTAGGCGTGGTCCGGCTGGCCCGCCGCGTACTCGTCGGGCACGAGGTGACTCCGGACGTGCGCGCGAATGGCCGCCGCGGTGGACTCTTTCACGCGGTACTTCAGCTCAAAGCGTCGTTGCTGCAGCAGGTCGGGGCGCATGTCCCGTTTCGACGCGGTTTCGTCCCGGAAGTACCAGCCTTTACCCCGGCTTAACAATTTCGGCGGCCCCGCCGAACCGTAGCTTAACAATCCGGGAGTCTTTCCCCGGCGGGAGCAGCGCATCGCGCCGATCGCTGCCGCCCCACGGCTCCTCAACTCCCGCCCTCATGTTTTCTGCGAATTCCGCCTGGCGTGCCTGCGTGCGACGGCTCCTTGCGCGCGCCCGTTCCCGTCTGCTCCTGCCGGTCCTCCTGGCCCTCGTGGCCGGTGCCGCCGCGCTGCGCGGCGCCCCGGTGATCAACGAACTGATGTACCGGCCGGGCACCACGTATCCCGAGAACACCGGCCTCGAGTTCATCGAGCTGTACAACCCCGACGCCACCGCCGTCGACCTCTCGGGCTGGGCCTTCACCCAGGGCGTCAGCTACACCTTCCCCGCCGGCACCACGATTGCCGCCAAGGGCTACGTCGTCGTCGCCGCCAACGTCAGCTCGCTCCAGGCCGCCACCGGCCTCGCCACCGTCTACGGCCCCTGGACGGGCCACCTCGCCAACAACGGCGAAACCGTCGCCTTGTCCAAACCGGGTGACACCACCGGCGCGTGGACCGTGGTTGACGAGGTCGACTACGCCGACGAGGGCGACTGGGCCACGCGCACGCGCGACTCCCTGGGCGGCTGGTCGTGGGTGTCCCGCGCCAACAGCGCCGGCGCCTCGCTCGAGCGCCGCAACCCCTCCCTCGCCACGACCAACGGACAAAACTGGGGCGCATCGACTGCCACCGGCGGCTCGCCCGGCGCCGCGAACTCCCTCCTTTCCACCAACGTCGCCCCCGTGATCACCGACGTGAAGCACTCGCCGGCCGTGCCGACGAGCAGCAGCGCCGTAACCATCTCCTGCTCGCTGGCCGACGAATCCGCCGCCAGCGCGCTCACCGCCACGCTCTGGTGGCGCGTCGCCACCTCCACCAGCCCGGGCTCCTACGCCGCCGTCACGATGGACCACGACGGCTCGGGCAACTTCACCGCTGCGCTGCCCGCGATGGCGGCCAAGACGATCGTTGAGTTCTATATCTCGGCCACGGACGGCACCAACACCCGCACCTGGCCCGCGCCGTCGAGCGAGGGACAGAACACCAACGGCACATACCAGGTCGACGATGAGGTTGTGAGCTCCGCTGCGCCCGTCTACCGGCTCGTGCTGACCGCCGCCGAGAACGCCGCCTTCACCTCGCTCGCCTCCAGCAATCCCAACAGCGATCGCGAGTTCAACGTCACCCTGGTCGTCACCCGCGGCATCGACACCACGATCCGCTACCTCTGCTCCATGCGCATTCGGGGCAACAGCAGCCGCAGCTACACGTTCAAGCCGCTGCATTTCAAGATTCCGAATGACCACAAGTGGGACGGCGTCTCGAGCTTCAACCTGAACCCCAAGGCCTCCTACCTGCAGTATCTTGCCATGCGGCTGCAGACCGCGGCCGGACTCGTCGCCGCCGACGTCTCCCCGGTCGAGCTGCGCCGCCAGGGCACCGAGTCGACCGTGAGCAGCGGCGCCACGGGCGACTTCGGGATGTGGGTCCGCGTTGAGGACTTCAACGGCGACTATGCCGACAACCACTTCCCCCTCGCCCAGTCCGTGCAGCTCTACCGGAAGACCAGCACCTCCTCGTGGGCCTACACCTCGAGCACCGCGCCCACCAGCCCGAGCGCCACCTGGAGCGGCTGGCAAAAGGAGAACAACTCCGCCGCCAACGACTGGTCCGACGTGATGGCGTTCACCAAGACCTGGCAGGACACCGCCGCGCCGTATTTCAACAACGCCACCTCCGGCAACGTCGCGGCCGGCACCTGGAACAACACCGGGTTTTCCGACGCCAACGTGACCACGCTCTCCAACGTCGCCGACCTCGACTACCTCGCGCGCTGGATGGCCGTGTTCACCATCCTCCTCAACAACGAGCCCAACCTCTCCACCGGCGAGGACGACGACTACGCCGCCGCCTTCGTCAACGACGGCACGACCACCCGGATGGTGCTGCTGCCGCACGACATGGACACGATCCTCGGCACGGGCGACGGCGCGGTGAGCGCCACGGCCGTGGGGCTCTACGACATGACCGAGACCGACACGGTCAGCCGCGCCGGCGTAGGCTCGGTCACGCTGATGAAGCCGCTGCTGCCGCTGATGGGTAACAGCTCCACCACGGGCAACGCGGCGTTTCGCGCCAAGTACTACGCGGCGATCCGCGAGCTTTACGGGACGGTGTTCGATGCGGACACCTCCGCGAACGCGTACCCGCCCTTCTACCAGTTCGTGGACAACCACCTCTCCGGCTGGGCGTCCGCCACGGTGCGCAGCTCGATCAAGAGCTTCATGACGCAACGCCAGGCCTACCTGCTCGGGCTCATCGGGGCGGCGAAGACCACGCCGGCCGCGGCCACGAGCACGGCCACGCTCGCCGCGACGAGCACGCCCAGCCTGCGGCTCAACGAGGTCCTCGCGACCAATACCAAGATCGCGCTCGACGGCACCTATCCCGACATCATCGAGCTCCACAACGCGGGCACGGCCGCCGTGAGCCTCGCGGGCAGGAGCCTGACCGACGATCCCGCCACGCCGCAGAAATACGTGTTCCCCGCCGGCACCACGATCGCCGCCGGCGGTTACCTGGTGTTGTACGCCGACACCAACACGACCGGCTCCGGCCTGCACACGGGCTTCGCCCTCGATGCGGAGGGCGACGTCGTGCAGCTCTACGACAGCGACGGCACCACGCTCCTGGACACGATCACCTTCGGGTATCAGATCAGCGACTACTCGATCAGCCGCACGGGCAGCAGCGCCGACACGTGGGCGCTCACCGTGCCGACCGCGGGTGCGGCCAACGGCGCGGCGGTGACGCTCGGCAGTCCGGCCGCGGTGAAGATCAACGAGTGGGCGGGGCGCATCGGCTACCGCGTCGATCACGACTTCGTCGAACTCTACAATCCCGCCGCCACGCCGGTCGCGCTCGCGGGCGTGCGGCTGACGGACGATGCCGTGAACTACCCGAGCCGCTTCGCGTTCCCGGCGCTCAGCTTCATCGCGCCCACCGGCTTCGTCACGCTGTACGGCGCCGACATCACGTTCGCGCTCGACGCCGATTTCGACCTCCTCGCGCTGCTCGGGGCCAACGGCACGCTGATCGACCAGGTGGACTTCGCGGCCCAGCCCGCGGAGTACTCCACGGGCCGCGCAACGGACGGCGGCATGACGTGGGCCAGCTTCGCGGTGCCGACGCCCGGCATCTCCAACGCGACGACGCTGCCGTCGGCGTACACGGATCTGCTGAACAACCTCCGCATCACCGAGCTCATGTACCAGCCAGCCGCCGCCTCGAGCGCGAGCGACTACGAGTTCATCGAGCTGAAGAACATCGGCGCCACCACGCTCGATCTCAGCGGCGTGCGGTTCACCAACGGCCTGGACTACACCTTCGCGAGCGGCACGACCCTGGCTGCCGGCGCCTACGTCGTGGTGGCGAAGGCGCGCAGCACGTTCCTCACCCGCTACCCGGGGGCGGCGGCCACGCTTGCCGCGGGCTCCTATGACGGCGCGCTCGACAACACCGGGGAGACCATCGCACTGACGCTCCCCGCGCCGTGGTACGTCCATATCCTCAAGTTCCGTTACGAGACCGACTGGTATGCCGCCGCATCGGGCGGCGGCTGCTCCATCGTGGTGCGGGACGCTGCGGCGACGGCGGCCGAACACTGGGCCAAGCCGTCGACCTGGCGCGTCTCGAGTTCCGTGAACGGCAACCCCGGTGGGGACGACACCGGCGGATTCACCGTCGTGGCCGACCAGAGCGGCACGGTGACGCTCGACGCCGGCAACGCCACCACGCTCAGCGTGACCGCGACCACCAGCTACGCCACGACCTACCAGTGGCAGATGCTGGTGAACGGGGAGTGGCAGGACATCAGCGGCGCCACCGCCGCGTCGCTCGCGCTCCTCAGCGCCCAGGCGTATCAAAGTTCTACCTACCGGTGTCTCGTCACCGCCAATGCCCAGACGATCGCCAGCGATCCGGTGGTGGTGTCGGTCACCGCGGTGGTCACGACTGCGGGCCGGCTGGTGAACCTCTCGACCCGCGGCTGGGTGGGCACGGGCAACCAGCAGCTGTTTCCCGGCTTCGTGATTTCCGGCACCGGCGCGAAGCCGATGCTGATCCGCGGCGTGGGGCCGACGCTCGCCGACCTCAACGTCGACAACCGCCTCGCGGATCCGCAGCTCAGCCTCAAGCGGTATGAGTCCGGCGCCTATGCCGACCTGCTCGCGAGCGACAACTGGAGCGATGCGAGCAACGCCGGTGCGATCGTCACCGCGGCCGCGAGCGTCGGCGCATTCAGCCTGCACGCGGGCAGCACCGACGCCGCCATCCTCACCGACCTCAGCGAAGGCATGTATTCGGCGATCACGCGCGGCGCCAGCGACGGCACCGGCATCGCGCTCGTCGAGGTGTACGACACGAACTCCAGCGCCTCGCAGCCGCGCCTGGTGAACCTCTCGGCGCGCGGCTTCGCCGGCACGGGCAGCGAAGTCCTGATCGGCGGGTTCGTGGTCTCGTACGGCCCCAAGACGCTCCTGATCCGGGCGGTCGGGCCGCGGCTCACCGCGCTCGGGCTCCCGGCCGCCGAGGTGTTGGCGGATCCGCAGATGGCGATCTACGGCAAACCCTCCGGCTCGACGACGGATCAAGTGCTGCTGACAAATGACGACTGGGGCAGCAACGCCGGCGCGGCGACCACGGCGTCCACGGCTGCGGGCCTGGGCGCGTTCGAACTGCCTGCCGGCAGCAAGGACGCGGCGTTCGTCGCGACCTTCCAGCCGGGTTCCTACACGGTCCTGGTTTCCGGCGTGGGCGGCACCACCGGCATCGCGCTCCTCGAAATCTACGTGGTGGAGTGAGCGCGGGGTGGGGCGGCCGGCCGGGGGGGCGGTCGGCCGCCGCGCGGTTTCCGGATAAAAGGAAGCCGCCGCGGGCTGCGATCCGCGGCGGCTGTAACACCAACCCCTGACAAATCTGGCTTACTCCGGACGCTTGCCGCGCGGTCCCGGCCGCGGCATGGCGTCGAACTTCGTCTGCTGCTCGGCGGTGAGCACGGCGCGCACCGCGGCCTGCTGCGCCTGCATCAGCTCGCGGAATTTCTCGCGACCCTCGTCGGGCTTCACCGACTCCATCTTCTTCTTCGTGTCGGCGAGGATGTCGGTGATCTTGGTCTTCTGCTCGGTCGTGAGCGGGCCGACGGCCTTCTCGATGCGCTGAATATAGGCCTCCGGCGTCATCGGCCCGCGCGGGCCCTTGGCGTGTTCACCCTGCGGGGGAGGCGGCGGCGCGTTGTCCTCAGCGAGGAGGGAGGAAGTCTGGGCGACGAGGCCCAACGCACAGGCGGCGAGGAGCGGACGGCAAAGTTTCATATTGGGATGAGCTGACGTGATTGGATCTGGGTAACGGCCCGGTTGACGAGAGTCATCCGAGCGTGCGCGGTATGACGGATGACCGGGGCAGGAGTTTCGCGGTTTTCGGAGACTTGCGGATTTGGCGCCGGCTGCCACGGTCCCGGCCGATGATCGAGGTGGATCACCTGGCCAAGTCTTACGGGAACTTTCCCGCCGTGCGGGAGCTGTCGTTTACGGTGCGCCCCGGCGAGGTGCTGGGCCTGGTCGGGCCGAACGGCGCCGGCAAGACCACGACGCTGCGCTGTCTGGCGGGCATCGTGCCGTACCAGGGCGGCACGGTGCGGATCGCGGGCCACGACATGGCGCGGGACCCGGTCGCGGCGAAGCGCGCGCTGGCCTTCTTCCCCGACGAGCCGCGGCTGTTTGAATACCTCACCGTGCGGCAGCACCTCGGGTTTGTGGCGCGGCTCTACGGCGTGCCCGACCACGAGGACGTCGCCCGCCCGCTGCTCGAGGAACTGGAGATCGCCGACAAGGCCGACCAGCTCCCGAGCGAGCTTTCGCGCGGCATGAAGCAGAAGCTGGCGATCGCCTGCGGGCTGTTGCATGGGCCGCAGGTGATGTTCTTCGACGAGCCGCTGACCGGGCTCGATCCGCTCGGCATCCGGCGCATGAAAGACTCGATCATCAAGCGCGCGCAGGCCGGCGCGACGATCGTGCTCAGTTCCCACCTGCTGCACCTGCTGGAGGAGGTCTGCTCGCACGTGCTCATCCTGAAGCGGGGCGAGAAGATTGCCGCCGGTTCGCTGCCGGAGGTGGCCGCGCAATTCAGCAACGGAGAGGCGGACGTGAACCTCGAGGACGTGTTCATCCGCGCGACCGGCGGAAGCGAAAGCTGAGCCCACGATGATCCGGGCCCTGCTTTATCTTCGGCTCACGTCGTTCCGAAACTGGGTGCTGTGGCGGGTGCGGCGGCTGCGGCGCCCGCGCTACCTCGTCGGCGCCGTCGTGGGCGTCGCGTACCTGTATTTTTTCTTCTTCCGCCACGCGCTGCAGGGGCCGCGGGGCCGGATGCCCGCGGGCGCCATGGCGACGACGTTTCCGCAGCAATGGCTGCCGGCGGCGCTCGCAATCGGCGGGCTCGTCCTGCTGGTCGTCCTGGCCTGTGCCTGGATCGTGCCGCGGGCGCGCGCCGCGCTCGGGTTCTCCGAGGCCGAGATCGCGTTTCTCTTTCCGGCACCCATCACCCGGCGGCGGCTTGTGCACTACCGGCTCCTCACCGCGCAGGTGCGCACGCTCGGCGCCAGTCTCGTCATGGCGCTGCTCTCCAGCCGCTGGAGCATGGCGGGCCACGCGGCCTGGCCCCGGCTCGTGGGCTGGTGGCTCTTCTTCAGCGTGATGAACCTGCACTTCACAGGCGCGGGGTTCGTGGTGACGCGCTGGACCGATCGCGGGGTGAACGTGCTGCTGCGGCGGCTGGTCGTGCTGGGCGCCCTCGTGGCGATCATCGTGATCAGTCTCGCGCGGATCCCGGATGGGTTCCGCTTGCCCGCGGATCCGGCGGGGCTGCGTGACTGGCTGACGGCGATCGGGCACACCGCGCCGCTGAGCTGGCTCCTGCTGCCGCTGCAGTGGGTGCTCGCGCCCTTTTTTGCCGGCAACCCGCTGGCCTTCCTGCTCGCGCTCGGGCCCGCGCTCGGCGTCATCGTCGCGCACTACTTCTGGGTCGTGCAGGCGGCGGTATCGTTTGAGGACGCCTCCATCGCGCAGGCCGAGAAGCGCGCCGCGCGGGTGGCGGCGTGGCGCTCCGGTGAGCGGCGGCTGGGGACGACCGAGGCGGTCGCGCGCCCGGCGCCGTTCGAACTCGGCTCAGTGGGCCGGCCGGAAATCGCGTTCTTCTGGAAGAACCTCCTGTCGACCTGGCCCTACTTCAATCTCCGGGTCTTCGGCGCCGCGGTCATCCTGATCGGCACCGCGAGCTTCATCGTGCGCCTGCAGCCGGGGCTCGCGGTTTTCGCCCAGACTGCGGCCTGGATCGCGCTCGGCGGCGGGGCGTACCTGCTCATCGTCGGCCCGCAGTTCGCCCGGCAGGATATTCGCGGCGACATGCGCAAGCTCGACGTCCTGAAGACGTATCCGCTCACCGGCTGGCAGATCGTGCTGGGTGAGCTGCTGGCCCCCACGGCGATCCTGGTCGGCATCACCTGGCTCGCGCTCCTGGTGGCGCTCTGGAACATCGACGCCCGCATGACGATCGGGTGGCTCACGCCGGGCGTCCGCGTCAGCCTTGGCCTCACCGCGGCCATCGCGATCGTGCCGGTCACGGTCCTGCAACTCCTCGTGCCGAATACGGCGGCGCTCCTGTTTCCCAGTTGGGTGGAGGTCCAGCACCGCGGCGCGGCCGGGCCGGAGGTGATGGGGCAGCGCATGATCTATTTCTTCGCCCAGATGCTCACGATGGTCCTGGTCCTCCTGCCGGCCGCGGGGGTCGGTGCCGGGCTGCTTTGGCTGTTTCAGTTCGTGATGCCGCTGGCCGTCGCGATTGCGGCCGCCGCGATTCCGGTGCTCCTCGTCTTGGTGGCGGAGGTGTGCCTCGGCGTATGGTGGCTCGGCCGCAGGTTCGAGGCGATCGACGTCGCCGAGGAACTGCGCGAGTAATGCCGCTGCCGCCGTGAAACTCGCCGAACTCACCCAGATCGCGGTCGACGTGGTCGGCGCCGCCCAACGTCAACTGCCGCCCGAGATCCGGCAGGTCGCGCGCGGGGTGGCTGTCCACTACGAGGCGACGCCGGCGGCGGACGTGCTGGCGGAGGGTTTCGAGCCCGACATCCTCGGCTTGTTCTCCGGCGATGCCCACGGCACCGAGCTGGCGCACGACAACCCGATGCCGCCGCAGATCCAGCTTTACCTGGAGAACCTCTGGGACTTCGCCGAGGGCGATCGTGAAGTGTACAAGGACGAGGTGCGGACGACCTACTTGCACGAACTTGGCCATTACCTCGGCTGGGACGAAGACGACGTCGCCGCCCGGGGACTGGAATAAGGCGAAGGCTGAATGCTGAAGGACTGAGGCCAGAGGCCGGAAGCCTGAAGCCGGAGGCCGGAAGCCGGAAGCCTGAGGTCAGAAGCCGGAAGCCTGAGGTCAGAAGCCAGAAGGCAGATGTCGGATGTCAGACGTCAGAGGTCAGCTGGCCGAGGTGCCGGCACGTCGGGGCATGCTGTCCACCGTCCTGTCCACCGTAGCCTTGGCGAAGGTGGAAGCCTTGGCGAATGTGGAAGGCCGGAGGATGACGGAGGCCAGGAGCCGGAGGGCGGCGGTGCGCCGTGCGCGCCACAGCCCGGTCGACCGACACGTCGCGCCGTCCCCCCACGATCCGCGCCGTGGTGCAGAAGGACTCGTCCGGACGCTCGGCCAATCCGAGATAACACGCCAGATTTGGCGTGTTATCTCAGTTTCGAGGCCGGTGGAGCGAAGCGAAGGTGGGCAGACTTATGGCAGCCCGCGGGAGGCGGTCCGGCGGACCAACGACCGACGAGCCATATACTTGCAAGTCGAGCCGGGCTGCGTCTCGCGCCTCTGGTTTCGGCCTCTGGCCTTCGCCGAGGCTTCCGTGGACAGGGCGGCGACTGACTTCCGGCCTCCGGCTTCAGGTTTCCGGCTTCAGGCTTCCGACCTCCGGCTTCCGGCCTCCGGCTTCCGGCCTCCGGCTTCTGCTCCAGCAACGGGAACCGCTGGCGCGCCCAGCCTGTCGCCATTCGCGGCTTTTCAATTCCATCCGGCCGTGCCTAGATTCCGGTCCTATCTCAATTTCCATGAAGAAGCTCTTGATGCTGTCGCTTGTTACGCTGTTCGCCGCCGGTTTCGCGCGCGCCAATCAGACGCGGACCGAGATCGTCCAGCGGGTCGAGTCCTGCGAGGCGGTCCTCCAGCAGTTCCAGAGCCGCCCGGAGACGGCCATCCCGCCGCAGATTCTCCAGCGCGCCAAGGCCCTCATCATTCTCAACCAGTTCAAGGCCGGCGTGTTCCTCGGCGTGAAGGACGGCTACGGCGTCATCATGGTCCGTCGCGACGACAACACCTGGAGCGTTCCGGTTGTCATCCGCGCCGGTGAAGCGAGCCTCGGCCTGCAGTTGGGCGCCAACGCCGTCGAGAGCATCTTCGTGGTGACCGATCCCGCCATCCCGAAGCTGCTGTTCAATCAGCGCTTCAACATCGGCGCTGACGTCAAGGCGGTCGCCGGCCCGAAAGCCGCGATGAAGGAAGCCTATAACAAGGAAATCCTCGAGGCGCCGATCCTGGCCTACTCCCGCTCGGTCGGTCTCTACGCTGGCGCGACGGTCAAGGCGGGTCACATCTCCCGCGACGACGCTGCGAACTTCGTTCTCTACAACACGAGCTACAGCCTCCCCGAGTTGCTCTATAGCGACTGGGTGCAGCCGTCCGCCAGCGTCGCCCCCGAGGTCATCCCGCTGATGAACCTCGTCCGCCGCATCGCGCCCTGAGCTTCCGGCTTCCGTTTTCGCTGCGCGAAAACGGAAGAAGGGGCAGGTCTTGGGACTTCGTCGGTTGGCCTCTGGCTTCTGCCATCTGGCCGTCCTCTGTCCTCTGGATTCAGGCTTCTGGGTTCAGGCTTCCGACATCTGACATCTGGCTTCAGGCCTCCGGCCTCTGGCTTCCGACATCTGACATCTGACGTCTGACGTCTGGCCTCTGGCTTCCGGCCTCAGGCTTCAGGCTTCAGGCTTCTGACCTCCGACGTCTGACATCTGACGTCTGACGTCCGGCCTCCGGCGGCGAGGGCTTCGGCGAGCGCGCCGATGATTTCCTCCGCGGGCTCGGTGCCGACACAAAGGCGGAGCAGCTCGGGATCGATCCGGCTCGCCGCCAGTTCCGCCACGCCCGCGGGCGTCGTCGCGAGCTCGAAGTGGGCGAGATAGATGAAGGGGCAGAGGAGCGTCGTCTTCATCCCGAAACTCGGGCCCTTCGGCAGCCGCAGGGCGTCGTACACCGGCGTCATCGGCACGCGCAAGGTGAAGGACAGCATGCCGCCGGCTGAGGCGGGCAAGCGTGCGATCCGCGCAAAGTTCTCCCGCGACGCCGCGTGCCGCGCCCAGAATACCTCGCGCACCGCCGGGTGTTGCTCCAGGAACCCGACGACCTGCGCCACGTTGCGCTGGATCGTCGCGAGCACCGTCTCCGTCTCCCCAATCTCCGCGGCGAGGCGGGCGAGGTCGCGCGGATACACCGGCTCGAGCAGCTCGGCCACGCGCGCGCGCAGCGCGGCGGCATCACGCCCGGCCGGATTCACCGCCACCAGCCCCGCGATGATGTCGCCCTCGCTCGCCGTGTACTTGGTGAGGCTGTTGATCACGAGGTCGGCCTCCGGGAGCACCGAGACGCTGTACGGCGACGCCACCGACGGATCCACCAGCAGGTGCGCGCCGTGCTGGCGACACAGCCGGCCCAGCAGCGCGAGATTGGGCGTCTGGATCAGCGGATTCGTCGGCAGCTCCGAAACGACGCCGGCGATCCGCGCGCCGAAGCGCTGGAAAATCCGCGTGATCGCCTCCTCGTCGAGCGGGTCGCGGAGATAGACGTAGTCGTCGGGCTTGGACGCGAACCGCTGCAGGATGGCGATGGTGTCCCGGTACAGCCAGCCGAGCTGGATCCACACGGTGCGGCCGCGCGCCGCCTGGAGTTCGGCCGAGGCGCGGTATGCGGCGTACATCGCGTTCATGCCCGTGTTGGCGAGCAGCAGGTCGGCTGCCGCGCACTCGGGAAAGGCAGGCTGGAGACAGCGGCGCACCTCGGCGGCGGCGTTGCCGGCGAAAAGCGTTTCTGGCGCGGCGCCCGGCAGGACCCGGCGCGCGACCAGTTCGTCCTCGGCCTCGCGCGAACTGAGGAAGCCCCCGATGTTCTGCAGGAAGACCTTCGCCTTCTGTGCGACGTCGGCGGCGTCCGCCGGGTGAGACACCCCGTGCACGCGACCGTCCTCGAAGCGCTTGGCCCCGACCCCGTCGCCCAGGCAGGCGATCAGCGCCTCGGCCATTCGCGCGGAGGAGGTCAGCCACAAGGTGCGCCCGGCCAGCTCCGGGCGGTTTTCGGCGAGATGGCGGGCGAGCTGGCGCGCAAACGGATGCACCACAAACCGCGGGTACGCCGAGCCGACGTGCCGCATCGTCGCCGGGTTCTTCTCTTCGTAGCCAAGGACGTCCTGCATCGTCGGCAGGCTGCAGGAGACCGCGTGCGGGCGGGCCGGGATGGGCTGGCCGAGGGGGAGACGGGTGAAGGACATCGACGGGTGGGAGAGGGAGCGACGGACGCGAGAGTGGAAGGGCTGGCATACTCAGTCGCGCGGGCGCCCCGAGGCAAGGGCCCGCCGTGGCATGTCGTGGCATCAAGCCCGCCGGCCCGCCACCAAGTGTGACGTTTTCGACGGCACGGAAACTAAAGTCAGTGGGGTTTCGGACGCGGCGCCGGGGGCAGCCGCTACTCGTCGCATTTTCGCGCCAGCCAAAACGCGAGCAGTCTGATTCCCGCCGTCCCTCCCTTACCCCCGTTTTCTCCTGTAAAGCGGATTGGAGAGGCGTGGATCTCAGCACGGATTTCCAAGGCGGGGCTGGCCGCAAAGCAGCGCAGAAGGCACAAAAGAAACCACGGAGTCCAAGGCCGTCTCACAGGAGATAAGGGAGAAAACAGAGATCGATGGCGGGTACGCTTCCGACTCATGCTCGAACCCTCTGCTGCCTCCGTTCCCTCCTGGCGGTTCGAGCGTTCGGTTTTGTGCCCGCCTTTTGGCGGGGAGGGGCCTGCCGGCGGGAAGGACGGGCGGTGCGCTGGGGCGACCACGACCGGCGGCAGGTTTGCGCGTTGCCCGGCGACAAAACGATTGCGCGCCCCGCCGGCTCCGCTGCTACGGTTCACCGCGATGAAACTCGTCTCCTGGAACGTCAACGGCGTCCGCGCGGCGCACAAGAAGGGGCTGCTCGACTTCATGGAGAAGGTCCAGGCGGACGTGATCTGCCTGCAGGAGGCCAAGTGCCATCCCGGCGACGTGCAGCACATCCTCTGGCCGCACGGCTATGAGGTGTTCTGGAACCCGGCGGTGAAGAAGGGCTACAGCGGCACCGTCACGTTCACGCGCGTCCAGCCGCTCAACGTCACGCTCGGCATCGGCAGCAAGGACCACGACGCCGAAGGCCGCGTGATCAACACGGAGTTCGACGACTTTTACCTGCTCAACGTGTACCAGCCCAACTCGCAGCGCGGGCTCACCCGGCTCGAGTACCGCACGCAGGAGTGGGACCCCGCGTTCCTCGCGCACCTCAAGAAGCTCGAGAAGAAGAAGCCGGTGGTGTTCTGCGGCGACCTCAACGTCGCGCACACCGAGATCGACCTCACGAATCCCAAGACCAACCGCCGCAACGCCGGCTTCACCGACGAGGAGCGCGAAAACTTCTCCAAGCTCCTCGCGAGTGGATTTGTGGATACGTTCCGCGAATTCGAAAAGGGGCCGGGCCACTACTCCTGGTGGAGCCAGATGATGAACTGCCGCGCCCGGAACATTGGGTGGCGCGTCGATTACTTCGTTGCCAGCGAGAAACTGCGCGCGCGCCTGAAGCGGGCCTGGATCTCGCCCGAGGTGATGGGCAGCGATCACTGCCCCGTCGGCCTCGAGCTCAAGTGACCTTCGCGCCATGCCCCTCGCGCTTGAGTTGAAACAGCGCCTGCTGCAGGCGCCGCGGCTGACGCTGGCGGCGGCGGAGAGCCTGACCTGTGGCCGCGTGCAGGCTGCGATCGGCGCGGCGTCCGGCGCCTCCGAGTATTTCCGCGGTGGCATCACCGCCTACTCGCTCGACCAGAAAGTGCGCCACCTCGGCGTGAACCGCGCCGCCGCGAAGCGGGTCAACTCGGTGTCCGCCGAGGTCGCCGAGCAGATGGCGCGCGGCGTATGCGAGCTCTTTGGCAGCGACCTGGGCGTGGCGACGACGGGCTACGCGGAACCCTCGCCGACCGACGGCGTGGAGCAGCCGTTTGCCTGGTGGGCGCTCGCCCATCGCCAGCCGCGCGGGCGCTTCGTGCTGCGCAGCGGTCGCGTGGAGTGTCCCGGCGCGAAACGCGCCGAAGCCCAGGAGATCGTCGCCGCCGCGGTGCTCGCCGAGCTCGTGAGCTACCTCGCCGCCACGCGGCCGACCGCCTGAGCCGCCGCCTTGACTGGCGCCGGCATCGCCCGACCCTCGTGCGCATGGCCCCGTCCTGCACCCTTGCCATCAAGGCGATCCCGAATGCCCCACGCACCGAGGTGGTCGGCTGGCTGGGCGACGCGCTCAAGGTGAAGGTCCACGCGCCGCCGGTGGAGGGGAAGGCCAACGAGGCGCTTTGCGAATTTCTTGCCGACACGCTGCAGCTTCCGCGCCGCGCGGTCACTGTCCTGCGCGGCGACACCTCGCGCCAGAAGGTCGTCCGCATCGACGGCCTCGATCTCGCCGCCGTCCGGTCAGCGTTGGTCCGCTGAGGCCAGAGGCCAGAAGCCAGAGGCCGGAGGCCGGAGGCCGGAAGACGGAAGGCCAGCGGCCGGTCTGAATGGCGATAACTCGCCAGATTTGGCGAGTTATCGTTTGCAGTCCGACTGTGGGGCTCATCTGACGTTTGTATCTCGGCCTCTGGCTTCCGGCCTCTGGCTTCAGGCTTCTGGCCGGGGCCGCGTGAGCCGGGCGAAGCGTGCGCTCAGCAGCACGGCCGCGCAGGCGAGGCCGCCGGCGATGCCGATCCAGATGCCGAGCGCGCCGAGCGAGCCGCGCACGCCGAGGAGGTAACCCAGCGGGAGCGAGATGAGCCAGTACGCGGCAAAGGTGATCACGGCCGGGACCTTCACGTCGGTGATCCCGCGCAGCAGGGCCGCGCCGGTGACCTGCCAGCCATCGAAGAGCTGGAAGAGCGCGGCGACGATCAGCAGTTGCGTGGCCAGCGCGATCACCACCGGGTCCTTCACAAACCAGGTGCTGATCAGCCGGCCGCCGAAACCGTACGCCAGCCCGAACGCCGCGGCCATCGCGAGGCTGATGCCGACCGCGGTGACGGCGATCGGACGCAACCGGTGCAGTTCGTGCGCGCCCACCGCATGGCTGATGCGAATCCCCGCCGCCATCGACAGGCCGAGCGGGAACATGAAGGAGAACGACGCGCACGTGAGCGTGATCTGGTGCGCCGCCAGCGGCACCGCGCCCAGCCAGCCCACCATGATGGCCGCGGCGGCGAACGCCGTGACCTCGAAGAACAGCATGCCGGAGGCGGGCAGCCCCACGTGCATCATCTCACGGACCCGCGCGCGGGCCAGCGGCGCGAACCATTGCGTCGGCCAGGCGGCGCGGAGGCGCGGGTCCAGCCGGATCCACGCAAAGATCACCGCCGCACCGATCGTGCGGGCCAGCAGCGTCGCGATGCCCGAGCCGGTGAGCCCCAGCGCGGGCGCGCCCAGGTGGCCGAAGACGAACACCCAGTTGAGCAGCACGTTGAGGCCGACGCCGCCCAGCATGACATACATCGGGAGCCAGGGCCGGCCCATCGCCTCGGCAAACTGCCGGAGCGCCAGGTAAACCAGCACGGGCGTGATCGACGCCGCGTTCAGCAGCAGGAACGGCGTCACGATCGCCAGGACCTCCGGCGGTTGCCCGAAGCGGTGCAACTGCGTCGAGAGTGCGGCGAGCACCAGCGTCTCGAGAACGCCGAAGCCCACCGCCATCGCCACGCCGTGACGCAGGTATTCCGCCGCCTCCTGCGGCTGCGCCGCGCCGCGTGCCCGCGACACGAAAATCGACACCGGCACGAGCAGCCCGATGCCGATGACGTAGAACAGGCCGAACAGCGTCCCGCCGAAGGACGCCGCGGCGAGCGGGACCGTGCCCACGTGGCCGATCATCATGCTGTCCGTGACGTTCATCAGCGTCTGGCTGACCTGCCCAACGATGATCGGCAGCGCCAGGATCAGCGTGGGGCGGATCTCGCAGAGGTATCGGCTGGAACGGTTCACGGGAGGGGTGAGCTTTGCCGCCGCGGCGTGGGCCGCAACCGGGATTCTCACTGGCGCCGCATCGGCGGCTGCCTATGTTCTATCCGCTTTCCGATGAAACTCCGGATAATCGTTTTCCTCATCGCGGCCGGACTCGTCGTTTTCGGCGTCTGGCTCAAGCGGAGAGGTGTCGCCCCCCGGGTCGCCCCCCCCGGGCCTGCGCCGACCGCCCCGGCGACCCCTGCCGCCGAACCCCTGACCACCCCGCCGTCGACGGTCGCTGCGCCGGCTCCCGCAGCGACGTCCTCCAGCCCCCCGGCGTCCGCGCCGGCACCCGCAGCCGCGAAGCCCGAGGTGCCGATCCAGGATGCCGCCACGATCGACTTCTCGACCGGCAAGCCCGTCGTGCGGGACACTCCGCAGGAGAAGGCCGCCATCAACCGCGCGGTGGAGCAGATGAACGCGGCCGCGGCCAACGTCACCTTTAGTCCTGCGCCGGCCGCGGCGTCCGCTCCCGCCACGCCGCCACCTGAAAAGCGCTAGACCATGGAACCTGTGACCACCCAACCCGGCATCTACCGGCACGCGAAGAGCGGACGCCTCTACCGCGTGCACTTTGTGGCGAAGCACTCGGAGACGCTCGAGGACTACGTCGCTTACGAAGCGCTCTACGACAACCCGAAGGCCAGGTTCTGGCTCCGGCCCGCGGTGATGTTCAGCGAGCTTGTCGAGATCGACGGGCAGCGCGTGCCGCGCTTCGCGTTCGTCGGCGATCAGCCGATGCGCTGATTTCACGCCCGCGTTTTTCCTGGGGGGCCGCGGGCGGGGACGGAGGTCGGAGTCTTGCGCTGGTTGCCGCCACTCGGCGCAAAAGCGCGCTCGCCACGGGCTGCTTCTCGACGTCTCATCCGCGCTCTGCCGCGTAGTCCCATGAAACACTCCCTTCCCTCCGTCCGCCCGGTCGTCCTTGCCGCCGCGGGGGCGCTTGCGCTGCTGGCCGGCTGTGCCACCGAACCCGAGCCGTTCCACCCGCTTGAGACGACGAAGTACACGCTGGAGAACACCGACCGGCTGGCGGTGGATCGCGCGACGCAGCACGCGGTCACCTGCACCGGGTTGTATGACCGGCTGCTGGCGAACGGGCGCATGGAGGTCGTCGCCAACCTGCGCAACCGCGAGAAGCACAAGCTGGAGGTTCAGGCGAGCTGCGTGTTCAAGGACGAGTCCGGGATCAATCTGCTCGAGGAAACGGCGTGGCAGCCGGTGAGCATCGCCGAGAACGCCACCGCGACCGTGCACTTCACCGCCACGAATCCGCTGTCGAAGAAGTACACGATCCGCGTGCGCCAGGCGCGGTAGCGCCGCGCTCCCGCGCGGCGCGTTACAGGTCGGCAAGTTGGCAGGTTGCAGGTTCTGCGGGGCCGCTGGCTGGAACCTTTCCACCTGCAACTTTCCAACCTGCAACGTCTGCGACTTTTCCCGCCCCTCCGCCGGCAACGCTCCCACACCGGCGCATCCGCCGGCGTTTGGAGCCTAAAGCCTACCGCTTACCGCCTATCGCCTGCGGGCTGCCGCATCAGCGGCAGAGCTGCGCGCCGTCGCCCGTCTGCGCGTGCAGGATGTCGGGCTTGGCGCCGAATTTCCGCGCGTACGCGTCGGCCACCGCCTGCGCCTGGACGTCTCCGAAGTCCGGAGACGTCAGCGCCATCACCGCGCCGCCAAAGCCGCCGCCGGTGAGCCGGGAGCCGTACACGTGCGGCGCCGCGACCAGCGTGTCGACGAGGAAGTCGAGCTCGGGGGTGCTGTTCTCGAAGAGGTGCTGCGAGCTGCGATGCGACGCCGTCAGCAGCCGGCCGACCGCCGCCAGGTTGCCGGCGCGGAGCGCCTGGCCGGCTTCATCCACCCGGGCGATCTCCTCCACCACATGCCGGGCGCGCTTGCCGGCGGTGGGCTCGAGCTTGGCCAGGTTCGCGTTGAGCGTGGCCGGCGTGACCTCCACCAGCAGGCCCACGCCGAGGGTGCGGGCCGCCTCCATGCACTCGCGGTGACGCGCGGCGTACAGGCCGTCGACGAGCGCGTGCTTGGTGTGCGTGTTGAAGATCCAGAAGTGCGCCTGGCTGGGCAGCGGCACGGTGTCGAACCGCGGCCCCCGGCAGTCGATGAAGACGAGGTGATCCTTGCGGCCGAAGCCGGAGACGCCCTGGTCAAGGATGCCGCAGGGCACGCCGACGAAGTTGTTCTCCGCGTGCTTGCCGACCTTCACGAGGGTCTCGCGGTCCGGCTCCTGGCCCGTGGCGGCCACGAAGGCGAGCGCCGACGCGAGTTCGATCGCCGCGCTGCTGCTGAGGCCGGCGCCGACCGGCAGGTCTGAGATCGCGTAATAGTCGAAGCCACCCGGCGCTTTCAGCCCGAAGTGGGGAAACGCCGCGATCACGCCGAGCGGGTAGTTGACCCAGCTCGCCTGGCCCGTGCCCTTCGCCAGCTGGTCCGCGCACTGCGAGATGATGCCCTCGCGCTGGTCGCTCGCGAAGCGGCGGAGACCATCCTCCCGCCGGGCGAGTCCGACCCACACCCCGCGGTCGATGGCCGCACCGAGCACGGTGCCGCCGTTGTAGTCGGTGTGATTCCCGATGAATTCGATCCGCCCGGGTGCGCGGGCGATGATCTCGGGCGAACGCCCGTAGGCTTGGGAAAACTTCGCGATGAGAGCGGACTTCATGGGGTGAGCTGCAGCAGAAAACCAGCCGCCGCCGGCAGGTCGACCCAAAAGGCTCCCCGGAGGATGTCCGTCCGGCCAGCCGGCCTCAGGCGATCGCCCGCAGGTCCGTCCCCGCCTTGAAGCGCACGGTCCGGATCGCCGGGATCTTCATCGGCTTCTTCGTGTGCGGATTGAACCCGCGGCGCGCCGGCCGTACCGCCGCGGCAAAGGTGCCGAAGCCGACGAGGGTGACCTCTTTGTCGCGCCGCAGCCCACGCTTCACGCCCGCGAGGACCGCGTCGATCACGCGCTCCGCCGCCGCCTTGGATGTGGCGGCGCCCATCAGCTTCTGCACTTCGATCACCAGCTCGGCCTTGTTCATGTCACGTAAGTTTCGAGTGACGCGCTTGAACTCGGTCAAACGCATTTGCCCTGTATCCACCCCAACTCGAACACCTTTACGGAATATTTCCCATTGGCGGCCGGGGTGGGGGCGGCACGAAGTCCTTGGGCACCTCGCCGGCGCGGCCCCGCGTCACCAGTTCGAGGAGCCGCTTCAGCTCCGTTTCCGGCGTCGAGCCGCGTTCCGCGGCGAGCTGGCGCGCGCGTTTGAGCAACTGCGCCGCCATCGTCGCGGCCTGGGCGGGTGGGGCGCCGAGGCGCACGCAAAGCTGCGTGAGTTGTTTCTCGTCGCTCATGGCGTTTCCTCCACCTGGACCACGCCCGGCTCTCCCGGAGCCAGGCCAAGCGTGGCGCCGGCTGCGACCTGGGTCCGAGTGAGCAGCGCGAGCCCAATCCACCCGTGGTCTGAAGACGCGGCGGTCGAGCGCAGTTCGCCGACGAGCCGTTCGCCCGCGTGCAGCGGCGCGGGCAACGGCGGTCGCGGCCCGGCGCCGCTTACGCGCACCAGCCGACGCCGGATTTGGCCCATCGATTTCAACCGCGACATGATCTCCTGCCCGAGATAGCAGCCTTTCGTGTAGGAGATGGCGTCGACGTCGAGCCCGCCTTCGTTGGGCAGGTCGTTCGGACCGATGTCGGCCGGCACCGCCGGGATCTCGGCCAGAATACGCCGACGCTCGACCTCGTCCGGCGTGAGTTCGACCGCGTTGCCTAGCGCCGCGCGCGCGGCGGTCGCCTGGGCGGCGGGGAAGATCCATTCCCAGTGCACGTCCCGGCTGCGCCTCCCGGCAAAGACGAATCCTCCGCCAGCCGGTCCGGCGCTGCCGGCTGCCGCCTCGACCGTGACCCGCTCGGCCCCGAAGACCGTCAGTCCTGCCCATGCTTCCGTCTGGTCCTCCACGCACACGTCGTCCGCGATGATGTGGCTCTCGAGCCGCTCCCTTACCACCGCGGCGGGCGCGTTTACGCTGCCGACCCAGAATTCGTCTGGCGCCGCGCCGCGGAGAACATGGCTGTCGGCGATGACCTTGCCTTTGACGGAGAGCCAGAGCCCGTAAACGGCCTCGCCGGGAAGGAGCCTGCGCAGGTCGTTCGTGAACTGCCCTTGGAGGAATTCCGCGGCGTCCGGACCACTCACGCGCAGCCAGCAGGCCGGTTTCCAAACGAGCAGCTCGGTATTTTGATCGGAATTCATATGTCGTAATAATCGATAAATCAGAAGGAAGCAAAATTTCTGGTAGATTTTGCTAACTTCGGATTGACGAAACCCCCGCGGCGGGTATCTCTCTTCTCATCAAGTTCAACACTTTCTCCCGCCTAGCGGGAGTTTTGGGGTAACTAAGAAAGCAAAGGCCGGCCGCTTAGGGGTAAGCGGCCGGCCACTTTTTTGCCCATCGCGAGCGAGGCAAGCCCCGATTCGTATCCTTTCGAGAGCCTCCCTGTTGTCTGCCAGTTTTGCCGCGGGTTCTGTCTGTCCCGCCACTCTCACTTTCACTTTCCCTCTTCACTCCCGTTTCGCGCCTCTGTGTCACCAGAGGCGCGAAACGGGCCTTCTGCCTTTCCTTGGCGGCGCGCGCGTAGCAATCTGCGCCCTCCATGCACAGAACCTCCGACATCAATGTCGTTGAAACCCGTCTGCTTCCCTCGCCGGCCGACCTGCTCCGCGAGATTCCGAAGACGGAGTCGGAGGCCGAGTTCGTGGCTCACGCCCGCCGCGACATCCACAACCTGATGTTCAACGGCGACCGGCGCTTCCTCCTCGTTGTCGGCCCGTGCTCCATCCACGACCTGTCCGCCGGCCGCGAATACGCCCGGCGCCTCGCCGCGCTCTCCCGGGAGGTTCGCGACCGGATCATGATCGTGATGCGCGTCTACTTTGAGAAGCCCCGCACGACGGTCGGCTGGAAGGGCCTGATCATGGATCCGCACCTGGATGGCTCGTACGACATCGCCTCCGGCCTGCGGCTTGCCCGCCAGTTCCTCCGCGAGGTTCTAGACTTGGGCCTGCCGACCGCCACCGAACTGCTCGACCCGATCACGCCGCAGTACATCGCCGACTTGATCTGCTGGTCGGCCATCGGCGCCCGCACCACCGAGTCCCAAACCCATCGCCAGATGGCCAGCGGCCTTTCCATGCCGCTCGGTTTCAAGAATGGCACCGACGGCTCCATCCAGACCGCCATCAACGCGATCAAGGCCGCCGCCCAGCGGCAGACTTTCCTCGGCATCAACGTCGACGGTTCCGCCTCGGCCATCGTCACCCGCGGCAACCCCGACTGCCATCTCGTCCTCCGGGGCGGTTCCGAGGGCCCCAACTACTCGCCGGACGACATCGCCAAGGCCGACGCCCTGCTCACCAAGGCCGGGCTTCGCCCCGCGATCGTCGTCGACTGCTCGCACGACAACTCCGCCAAGCAGCCCGAGCGTCAGCCCGAGGTCCTGCGCGCGTTGCTGACGCAGATCGCCGGCGGCAACCGCTCCATCCTCGGCGCCATGATTGAGAGCAACCTCGAGGCCGGGAACCAGCCGTTCCCCCAGCCGAAGTCCCAGCTCCGTTACGGCGTCTCCATCACCGATGGCTGCATCGACTGGCCAACCACCGAGGCGCTCGTACGCGACGTCCACGCGGCCCTGGCCTGCCGGCTCAAATAACCTGCATCAGACCTGCTGCCAGCAGCGGCAGACGCTTGCGCCACAACGTCCACTGATTCCCTTCTACCGGTAAATATTTGCCGTGATTCCCCCTGCACGGCCGCTCAACCTGCCCTTTCTTTAACTTATGAAGACCCCCATCCGCGTCGCCGTTACGGGAGCTGCCGGCCAGATCGGCTACTCTCTTCTCTTCCGCATCGCCTCTGGCGCGATGTTCGGTCCCGACCAGCCCGTCATCCTCCAGCTGATCGAAGTGCCCGTCGAGAAGGCCATGAAGGCCCTCGAGGGTGTCTCCATGGAGCTCGATGACTGCGCCTTCCCCCTGCTCAAGGGCATGGTCCTCACCGACAGCGCCAATGTCGGCTTCAAGGACGCCAACTGGTGCCTCCTCGTCGGCGCCAAGCCGCGTGGCCCGGGCATGGAGCGCGCCGATCTCCTCAAGGACAACGGCAAGATCTTCATCGCGCAGGGCAAGGTCATCGACCAGGTCGCGGCCGAGAATGCCCGCGTCGCGGTCGTCGGCAACCCGGCGAACACGAACTGCATGATCGTTGCCAGCCAGGCCAAGCGCCTGACGCCCGATCGGTTCACCGCCATGGTCCGCCTCGACCAGAACCGCGCCCAGACCCAGCTGGCCAAGAAGGCCGGCGTCGACCTGACCAAGGTGAAGGACATCTTCATCTACGGTAACCACAGCCCGTCCATGTTCCCGGCCTTCGCGCACGCGAAGATCGATGGTCGTCCGGCCACCCAGGTGATCACTGACCAGGCTTGGCTGCAGGGGCCCTTCTGCGAGACCGTCGGCAAGCGCGGCGCCGCCATCATCGCCGCCCGTGGCGCCTCCTCGGCCGCTTCCGCCGCCAACGCCCTCGTCGACCACGTCCGTGACCTCATGACCCCGGGTGCGATCCACTCGGTCGCCGTCAAGTCCAACGGCCTGTACGGCTTCGATCCCGAGGTTTGGGCCGGCATGCCGGTTCGCACCACCGGCCCGGGCCACTACGAGGTCATCACCAACTACAAGATGGACGACTTCGCGAAGCAGAAGATTGCCGCCACGAACAAGGAGCTCGTCGAAGAGCGCGCGTTCGTTGCCGACATGCTGAAGGGCTGATCGCCCCCGGCTGCTTCCTTTTCCTTCGCGGCGCCCGGTACTTCCCGGGCGCCGCTTTTTTGTGCCTGCGCCGCCGCCCACGGCCCTGGGCCCGCCGGCGCCCGCGCGATTTCCTGCGACTTTCGCACCCTCGCCGGGTTCTTGGGGCATGAACACCTTCCTCAAGATTCTCCTGGTCGCCCTCCTCGTGGTCGTGGCGGTGAAGCTCCTGCCCGTGACCCTCGCCATCGGTTGCCTCCTCGCGGGCGCCGCCGTCCTCGCGCTGGTCGTCGGTGCCTCGGCCGCCGTCCTGCTCTTCGGCATCCTGGCGGTGCTCGCCGCCGTCCTCGCGCCGATCTGGCTGCCCGTCCTGATCATCGTCGGCATCGTGGCGCTCTGCCGCCGCGCGACCGCCAAGAGCTGAGCCGCCGGCTCAAAGCCGGCTGACCGCACCGCGGGGTCGGGTACGTGCCGGTGTCCGCCTCGGATCAGTAGCCTCACACTCGCCTCGAAGGCTACCTGCTCTGGAGGCCGTCCACTCTCACTCTCACTTTCACTCGTCACTCCGCAGGCCACTCTCACTCGTCACTCCGGCAGACGCCGGTTACCCGCCGATGAGCCCGCTGAGGACTTTGCTGATCTGGAAAGCGTCCCGCACTGTGGCGAACGCATCGATCAGCTCCGCCGGGGCCCCGCCCCGGGGAAAAATCACTTCCAGCGCCACGCCGCTGCACCGCACCTGGGCGTCCACGCCCTCCACGCGAATCGTGCAGTCCCGGTAATCCGACGGGTAGTCGACCGCGATCCCGTTCTCACCGTCCAACGCCTCGATCGCGTCGATAACCGCCTCCACTCGCGCCGCCTTGGCGAACATGAACTCGATCTCGGAGAACCGCCCCGCGAACACCCGCGCAAACGGCTCGCTTCGCGCCAAGTCGACGTCGTGCAGGTCGCGCAGGGTCGTCGTGACGCGGTAGTGGGCCGGGTTCGCCTCGTCCACCGCGTACGCGAGCTCCACGGCGAAGTCCTTCGCCGCCAGCGTCGCCACCGGGCTCGTGACGCTGAGCGAGACGTCCTTCCGCTTGTACGCGAGCGCGGCGCGGACGTCCTGAAAGAGCTGCTCGGCCTGTTCCCCGAGCTCCCCGGCGCAGATCCTGGCGAGGAACGCGTTCGTTGCCGCATTGGCCGCATCCGGCACCGAGTGCTGCGGCTTGCGAAACCCGCCCAGCAGCTTGATCGCGCCACCGCTTCGGCCCACGAAGCTGATCGCGCTGACAACATGAGAGGGGAGTTCACCGGCCATGGCCGCCGATTCCGCCAATCCCCGCCGCGGAGATCAACCCGCGAGTGCTCGGCCCCCAAAACTCTTACTCTTACTCTTACTCGTTCTCTAAATACAATATATACTATTGTAAATCTATATTTATATATATCTATTCATATCAAATCAGTAGAGTAAGAGAACGAGTAAGAGTAAGAGTAAGAGAAAGAGAGCCAATCCCCTCACCCACCCAGCTTCGCCAGCAGCGGGCGGTCGGCGGGGGCGAGGTCGAGTGCGGGCAGCTCCGCGGGGGTTACCCAGCGCAGCGCAACATGCTCGTGCGCCTGCGGCGCGGGTGAGCCCGGGCCGAGCGCGCACCGGAATGGGATCATCTCGATCACGACCGTGCCATAGTCGTGCGTGTAGCGGGGGAGGGGAGCGCGCAGCACGATCGTGCAGCCCAGCTCTTCGCGGATCTCGCGGACGAGCGCGGCCTCGGGCGCCTCGCCCGGCTCGACCTTGCCCCCGGCGAACTCCCACTTCAGCCCGAGGTGCTTGTGCGCGGGCCGCTGCGCCACGAGCACACGGCCCGCCCCATCCTCGATGAGGGCACACACGACGGGCAGCGGTGGAGTCGACATGGCGGCGAGCATCACGACGGCGCCGCCGTGCGTCGAGGTTTCGCCGTGTCAGTCCTGCCCCGCACTTAACGGCGTCAGTCGCGAAGCGTTGGCCAATCCGCGCGTCCGCCGGCCTCTTCGTGCGCACGCGGGAGGCTGCCGCTCCCCGCGTTCCACCCCGGCCGCCGCGCCGGCCCCGGCCTTCCCATGCCCTCTTCGTCTGCTTTCCCTTCCCTCGAGTCCGTGCTGACGCGCCACCCGTATCCTGATCTGGTGGTGATCGGCGCGACGCCGGCCGGACTCATGGCCGCGATCGCCGCCGCCCGCCTGGGCGGCTCCGCCGTCGTCTTCGAGCGGTCCGCGCATCTCGGCGGGCTGCCGGCCAATGGCCTCGGGGCCACCGACATCGGGACGCGCGGGGCCACCGGCGGGCTGTTTGCCGAGTTTCTGCGCCGCATTCGTGCGCATTACGTCGCCCGCTTCGGCCCCGATTCCGCCCAGGTTCGCGACTGCCGGGAGGGACATCACTTCGAGCCGCACGTTGCCGAAACCGTGCTCCAGGCGATGGTGGCCGAGCACCCCAACGTCATCATCGTCACCGGGGTGCAGTTTGACGTGGCGCCTGACGCCGTGGTGCTCGCCGGTCGGGTGCTCACCGCGGTGGTGGTCACGGAGCGCCGCACGGGCCGACGCTTCACCGTGCCGGCCCGTGCGTTTGTGGACGCGACCTATGAGGGCGATCTCGCGGCTGCCTGCGGTGCCCCGTTCCGGCTCGGCCGGGAGGGGGTGTGCCAGCACCGCGAGGCGCTCGCCGGCCGGCTCTACAAATACTGGGAGGGTCCGGTGGCCGACGGTTCGACCGGTGAGGCGGACGAAGCGGTTCAGGCGTACAATTTCCGCGTCGCGTTGACCCGCGACCCCGCCAACCGCCGCCCGATCGAGCGGCCCGCGTCGTACCAGCGCGACGAGTACGCCTCACTCGTCGCCGACCTGCAGCTCGACCGCGCCACCGGCCTGCCCGGGGCTCCGCGGCCCGAGCGTGAGTGGTCCGGCCTCGGCCGCGTCGTAAATCTCGAGCCGCTCCCCAACGGCAAGTTCGACGCCAACAACCAGCACGCGGCGTTCGTCTCCACCGACCTGCCCGAGGAAAACTGGCCCTGGCCGACCGCCGACTGGGCGTGGCGCGACGCCTTTGCCGCCCGCCTGCGCGACTACACCCTCGGCCTGCTCTGGTTCTGCCAGCATGACCCCGAACTGCCGACGGATTTTCGCGCCGCCTGCGCCGCGTGGGGCCTCGCGGCGGACGAGTATCAGGATAACGGAAATTTTCCGCGCCAGGTTTATGTGCGCGAGGCGCGGCGGATCCTTGGGGAACACGTTTTCACCGCGCAGGACGCGATGCCGGCGCAGGAAGGCGGACGCCCGCCGGTGCACGCCGACAGCGTGACGGCGAGCCACTACGCGCTGGATTCGCACGCGGTGCGCAAGCGCGAGCCGGGCCGCGTGCACCTCGACGGCTTTTTCAGCGCGCCTTCCGCTCCCTACACCGTGCCGTACCGCGTCATCCTGCCGCAGGGCGTCGACGGCCTGCTGGTGCCGGTGGCGGCCTCGGCGAGCCACGTGGGCTACAGCACCTTGCGGATGGAGCCGTGCTGGATGGCGCTGGGCGAAGCCGCGGGCACGGCCGCGGCGCTGGCGCGACGCGCGGGAGTTGCCCCTCGGGAGGTCGATGTCGGAGCCGTGCAACGGGACCTCCTGCGCCACGGCGCTGTGCTGCTCCATTTTGCCGACGTCCGCCCCGGCCATCCGCACTATGAGGCCGTCCAACTGCTCGGGCTGCGCGGCCTGCTTCCGGAATGGGAGGCGCGGCCGGACGACGTCGTGCGCTCGGAGGAACTGGCGGCGTGGCGCGAGGCGCTCGCGCTACCACCGACGCCGTTCGCGCCATTTGCGATGCTCACCCGCGCGGCCGCGCTGCACCAGTTGTGGGGCGAACTGTCGCACCTTCAATCCAGCGTCCCTGCAGCAAGGTAAGCTGCGGGTCGACCGGGATCCCGAGCTCGTTGCGCTGCAATTGCGTGACGAGCAGCTCGACCGCCGCGGCGCCAAGCGCCCGCGGGTTCTGGTCGATGCCGGAGCACGCGGGGTGGGAGGGCAGCCAGCAGTTCGTGGCAAAGCCGATCTCGTCGGGAATCGAGTAGCCGCCCTGCTCGAGCGCGGTGCGCACCGCGTGCCGCGGGCTGATCACCACGTCCGGCCGGTGCCGCCGCGCCCACCGTACGATCGTTTCCGGCGTGAGTGTCGGCGCCAGCAGCGGGGGCACGGGCCGCGCCGTGCTTTCGAGATGCTGCCACGCGAGAAACCGGGCCACGCTCAGGTGCATCACGCGCTCATCGTCGTCGGTCGGCAGCACCAGCCCGGGCCGGCGGTAGCCGCGCCGGGCGAGTTCCTCGAGTAGCTTTCCCATCCCGCCGAAGTGGTCGAAACTCGCCCGGTGGGTCTCCGGCTCGCGCAGCGAATAGCCGATGGTGACCGTCGCAAATTTCTCCCACGCGAACTCGGCGAAGGCGCCGGGTGCGAGCAGCGGCCCGATTACCGCACCGTTGATCCCGCGGCTGCGCAGGATCGCGGCCAGCCGGGCGACGCTCAGCTCGGGGCCAACGACAAACTCCTCGATCCGGTAGCCCAGCTCCTGCGCCCGCGTCTCCATCCCGCTGCGATACAGCTGGTGCAGCTTGTCACTGCGATCGGGCCGCCAGAACAGCACGAAGGCCACGGTCGCCCGGTATCGCGGCGTGCGGCCCGAGCGGATGTGCGCCATGTGCGCCGCCACCAGCGGGTTCATCCGGTACCCGAGCGTCTTCGCCAGCGCCTGCACCCGCTGGCGCACCGCGTCGGACACGCCGGGCTGGTTGCGCAGCGCAAACGACACCGCCGCGCGGGAGAGTTTCAACCGGTCGGCCAGCTGCTGCAGGGTGACGGGCGTGGGCACGCGGCCATCAAACTTAACGGCGTTAGTCTTGTCGAGTTCGCGTCTCCAGGTCCGCCGCGTTGAGTACGCGCGCATCATGTTCCCGGGCTCGACGGCCGGGTGTTCCTTTCCCTGCCGCGGCGCCGGTGCAGCGGAGGAATCACCGGCCGTTGGGCCCGCGGGCGATGCCCTCTCAACCTGTCCCCAAAATGACCGTCTTCCTTCCCCGTTTCCTATCCGGCCGGCGCGCGCTGCGCGCTGTGCTGCCCGCCTTGGCGCTGCCCCTCGGCCTGCTGGCCCAGGCCTCGCCGCCGGCGCCCGTGGCCGACGCCGCCGACGAGAACGTCGTCCGGCTCGAGGAGTTCACCGTCAGCACCTCGAGCGATCGCGGCTATCTCGCGGGCAGCGCGCTCTCCGCCACGAAGACCAACACCGCGCTGCGTGACCTGCCGGTCAACATGTCGGTGATCACCGAGGACTTCCTGCGCGACCTGAGCGCGGTCAATGCGACCGACGTCCTCGAGTACTCGCCGTCACTCATCGTCCAGCATGGCGGGGCCACGCTCGATGCCCAGATCGGCGGCATCAACTCCTGGCAGTCGCAGATCCAGATCCGCGGCACGGGCACGTACTTCAATCTCCGCAACGGCTTCCGCGCCTACGAGCCGCCCTCCTCCGCGGCCACCCAGCGCATCGAGATCATCAAGGGTCCCGCCTCCGTGCTGTACGGCATCACCAAGCCCGGCGGCGTGGTGAACTTCCTCACCAAGAAGCCCGTCTTCGGCAAGAACGAGGTCAGCGGCTCCTTCACGGTCGGCTCCTATCACCGCACCCGCACCACCCTCGACGTCAACGCGGGCCAGCTGCTCAACAACCAGCTCGGGATCCGGCTCATCGGCAGCTACACCGACACCGAGGCGTTCTCCGATTTCACCCAGAGCTGGGAGCGCGCATTCAACCCCTCGATCTCATATCGGCCGTTCAAGAACACCCAGGTCACCGCCGAGTTCGAGATCACCGATCGCGAATCGCCCGCCCCGTTCAACCTGCCGGTGTTCTCCGCCCCGGGCTATCCGCGGTCGCAGGTGCCGTTCTACGTTCGCCCCACCGGCCCCGATGACCCGGTCGCCAAGATCACCGCCTTGGTCGGCCTCCCCGCCTACACCGAGAGCGCCAGCTTCGTGGGCGAGGTGCAGAAGGTCTACAACCGCGCCCGCAAGGCCGCGTTCACCGTCACGCAGCGCCTCACCGACGACCTCTCCCTCAACGCCCAGTTCGAGCGCCAGCGCCGCCACCATGGCGTCGTCGGCTTCGGCTCCACACTCCAGGGCGCGCCGCAGCTCCGGCTGGTCCGCGTCTACGTCGACTCCGACAACGCCAACGAGATCGACAGCTACGCCGTCACGCTGTCCTACCACAAGGCCCTGAAGTTGCCGTGGGTCGGCGAGACCACCCACAAGCTCGTCGCGGGCGTCCAGCGCCAGGAGGAAAACTACGAGAACCCCGTCTCCCGCGAATACGTCGCCGGCACCAACACCCAGGTGAACCACTTCATTTCCCTCAGCGACCCCGCCGGCATCGCCCGCGGGCCCGGCGCGTTCGTCGGCGAGGTGCGCCGCTCCGGCTTCGCCCATGAGGACAGCGACTTCGACCTCGGCTTCGTTTCCTATCAGGGCGCCTTCCTCGCGGATCGCCTCCTGCTCACCGGCGGCGTCACCCGCACGCTCTTCCAGCAGGCGCGTTGGTCCCAGTCGACCACGGCCGCCGGCCCGGGCGCGATCAGCGGCGTCACGACCGATGCCCAAGCCAACAGCCCGCTCCTGGGCGTGATGGTTCGCCCCGCCCCGTGGGCCGGCTTCTTTGCCCAGACTTCCAAGTCGCTCAACCCGAACACCGGCCTTCGGGACGGCTTCGGCCGTCCGTTTGCCCCCGAGCGGGGCGATGGCGACGAGGTGGGCGTGAAGCTCGACCCGTGGGCCGGCCGGCTGACCGCCACGATCTCCGCCTTCCGCATCAAGGAGCTCGGCCGCATCGTGAACGACCCGAACGCCCCCCGTGAGGACTCCTTCTACCTCGACGCGAACGGCAACCATCAGCCGATCAGCGGTCCGAACGATCCGCGCTACAACCCCGACCTGCCCGGCCAGAACAAGGGCGCCAACGTCGCGGTCGGCGAGGCCATGAACAAGGGCTTCGAAATCGAGGCGGTCTACACGCACAACAATGCGTGGCAGACGATGGTCGGCTATTCGTACCTCGATGCCTACGCCGTGCGGGACACTAACAACAACACGGCCAACTACAACGGCCGCCCGCTCTCCGGGTCCGTGAAGCACCAGGCGTCCTTGATCACCAAATACCGTTTCACCCAGGGCATGCTGAAGGGCTTCGATGTCGTGGCGGGCCTGCGCTACCGCGGCCGGCTGTTCCGCGGCTCGTTCAACACCGACGGCACCGACGTGCTCGCCCCGGGCAAGGTCATCCAGAACCTCTACGCCCGCGACGACATCACCGGTGACCTCAAGGTCGGCTACGAGACCAAGCTCTGGGGCCGGCAGACGACCTTCGCCGTCAACGCGTACAACGTGCTCGGCCTCGAGCGCTGGCGCGGCTTCCGGCCCACGGAGCTGGGCAAGATGGGCCCGGATCCGTACTACTATACGATGCCCGCCACCTTCAGTTTCACCGTCGGTTTCAAGCTGTAACCGGATTGGCCGCGCCGCTCGTCGCGACGGCGTGGCCCACCCCAACGCCCGTGGCCATGTCCTTCCTCCCGCCCCCCGGTCCGTTCCGTCTGCTGGGGCTCGCCGCCCTCCTCGTCGGCGCGGCGCTCCCCGGCCGGGCGGGCATGCCGCCCGCGCCCGAGTTGCCCGCGCCTCCCGTCGAGGCGCCCCGCCGTTCCGCGTGGCCCGAGCAGCTGCACGTCGCCGGGCCCCAGTTGCTCACCGCCTCCGGCCGGCCGGCGTGGCTGCAGGGAATTCATGTCGTCAGCCTGGAATGGACGCCGCGCGGCGAGAACGTCCTGCGCGCGACCCAGGTGGCCCTCGACGATTGGAAGGCCAACGTCATCCGGCTGTCGGTGCGCGACGACTACTGGGACGGTCGCGCCAAGGGCCAGACTGACGGCGGCGCCGCCTACCGCGCGTTGGTCGATGCGGTCATCACCCTGGCGGCCAATCGCGGCGCTTACACCGTCATCGATCTCCACCTCTACCGCGCGGTGCGCGAGGAGCACGTCGTCTTCTGGGAAAAAGTGGCCCGGCTCTACGGCAATCACCCCGCGGTGCTCTTCGACCTGCTCAACGAGCCGCACTCCATCTCCTGGGACGTCTGGCGCAACGGCGGCGAAGTGACCGAGCGGACCAAGCCCGCCGATGAGGACGCGTTTCTCTCCGCCGCTGACCGCGCCAAGGCCGTCCGCTCCTTCCGCTCGCCGGGCATGCAGGCCGTCGTCAACGCCATCCGCGCCACCGGCGCGCGCAACGTGATCATCGCCGGCGGCCTCGACTGGGCCTACGACCTCAGCGGCGTCGTCCAGGGCTATGCCCTCGAGGACAAGACCGGCCACGGGATCATGTACTCGACGCACATCTACCCGTGGAAATCCGACTGGCAGGGCAAGGTGCTCGTGGCCGCGGCGAAGTTTCCGATCTTCGTGGGCGAGGTCGGCTGCGACGTGAAGCGCATGCCCTTCATTCCGCCCGAGCGCCACGAGGACCCCTACACCTGGGCGCCCGACGTTCTCGGGCTCATCCAGAAACACCACCTCCACTGGACCGCCTTCTCGTTCCACCCCGTCGCCACCCCCGTCCTGATCTCCGACTGGAACTTCACGCCCACGCCTTTCTGGGGTGAGTTCGCCAAGGCCGCCCTGCAGGGCCGCCACTTTGAGCTTAAGCGTCTGCGCTAAGCTTGCCGCCGCTCGTGCTCCGGGCCGCTTTGCCGCCGTCCGCGGGTGTCCGTCGTTTCCCCCTTTTCCCGGTCAACCCCCAAAACCCCATGACCACGTCCAAACCTACCCTCGGGGCTCTCGCGGCCCTTGCGCTCTTGTGCCTCACCCCGCCGTCGACCCAGGCGGGCGAATCCCAGCTCTTCGGCATCAATGCCGCCGGCGGCGAATTTGGCGACCTCACGCCGACGAAGATGCCCGGCGTGCTCTACACGGATTACGCGTATCCGACGAACGCGGACATCGACTACTACAAGGCCCGCGGCTTCCAGCTGATCCGGGTGCCGTTCCGCTGGGAGCGGATCCAGCGTGCGCTCAACGTCCCGTTGCACGATCCGGACCTCGCCGAGCTCGACCGCGTGCTCGACCAGGCCGACAAGCGCGGGCTGCGCGTCATCCTCGATCTGCACAACTACGGCCGCCGCTATGAGCCCACGACGGACACGAGCTACGTCATCGGCTCGGCCGAAGCGCCCCGCGCCGCCTACGCCGACCTCTGGCAGCGCCTGGCCACGCACTTCCAGGGCCGCGCCTGCCTGTGGGCCTACGGCATCATGAACGAGCCGCACGGCCAGGGGGAGTACACCTGGAAGGATACCGCCCAGGTCGCAGTGGACGCCATCCGTAGCGTCGATGCGGCCCATACGATCCTCATCCCCGGCGAGTTCTTCAGCAATGCGTGGTACTGGAACACCTACAGCGCCGACCTGATCGGGATCGTCGATCCCGCCAACAACCTCGTCTTCGAAGCTCACCAGTACTTCGACGACAACCACTCCGGCAAATATGACCAGACCTACGACGGCGAGGGCGCCACCGCCACGATCGGGGTGGAGCGGGTGACGCCGTTTGTGAACTGGTGTCAGGCCAACAACGTCCGCGGCTTCATCGGAGAGTTTGGGGTGCCGCGGACCGATGCGCGCTGGAACGTCACCCTGCAGAACTTCATGACCTACCTGGCGGCCAACGGCATCGGTGGCACCTACTGGGCCGCCGGCGAGCGCTGGGCCGACAACTACACGCTCAACGCCCATATCCGCCGCGCCGACCATGCGGAATCTGCGCAGATGAGCGTGCTGCGGGACCATGTCGCCGGCCCGGGCACGTTGTATTGGCCGGCCTATTACTGGTATCGGAACACGGCGGCTGGCGGGTACTGCTACCCGTTCAACTCCGCCGGCTCGACCTTCACCGCCGACTTCGCTTCCACCGCCGACTACGTTCCGGGCTCCGCGGCCAAGTCGATTCGCCTCAACTACACGATCCCGACCGGCGGCTACGCGGGCATCGGCATCCACACGAACGGCGGCGCCAAGCTCGCGCCGAACTTTGCCCGGGGCCACGTCCTGCGCTTCTTCGCCAAGGGCACGCCCGGCTCGAGCCTCCAGTTCACCCTCGGCAATACCAGCGGCAGCGGAAACTGGGTGAGCACCAACAGCCTCGCGCCGCTCAACGGCACCTGGCAACGCTACGAGGTCCCGCTCGCCGCGTTCGTCAACGCCACCGTGACCGGCACCGCGCCGCTGGAGCGGGTCAAGTTCGACGTTTATCCACGCGACGGCTCCACCCACGAGGTTTGGATCGATGACATCGGCGTCATGGCGCCCGACAACGTCCCGCCGACCGTGACGGTCGATACCAGCTCGGGCGCGAGTTCGTTCGTGGCGGGCACCTCTATCACGTTGGTCGCGAACGCCACCGACGCCGACGGCGCGGTGGGCAGCGTCGAGTTCCTCGCGGATGGCCAGCTCCTCGGTGTCGACGACACCGCACCGTATTCGCTCGCGGTCAGCTTTCCGACGCCGGGAGCACACGAGATCCGCGCGATCGCCTACGATTCGCTCGGCGCGCCCACCCGTTCCGCCGCCAAGCCGCTGACCATCACGGCCGCCTATTCGACGGAGCTCTCGCGCAACGGGAATCTGGAAGCCGGCGACATCTACTGGGCCAGCGACACCGCCCATACGATCGTTTCGGATCCGGTCCACGGCGGGGCCCTGGCCCTGCGTTCGGTGCCCGGCACCAACAGCGCCGGGCGCCAGGTGCTCACGGGAATCGAAGCCGGCGCGACTTATCGGCTCGAGGGCTGGGTCAAGACCGACGCGACGCTTTCGGGCTGGGTGCGGATCTTCCTGAAATGGACCGACTCCGCCGACACCATCCTCCTGCAGCACTCGCTGGCCGGCATCGTTCCGCCGGGCAGCGACTGGGTGCAGCGGCTCGCCGAAGAGGTGGCCCCGGCGGGCGCTACCAAGCTCCACATCTATCTCTGGAACGAGAACCGCACCGGCGGGTACTCGTACTTCGATGACCTCAGCGTGAAGAAACGACTCTAGCGCGTGCTATTCGCCCTCCGCGCCGCGTCCGCGGTGTGGAGGGCCGGACGACGGGTCTCGCGGCCCGCCGTACCTACGTCCGCCGCCCATGCCCAACCTGCCGCATCCGTTCCCTCAACTCATTCCCGCCCGTGTCGCCGCGGCCCTCCGCCGCCTCGAGGAGCGTCTTTGGCGCGATCCCCGCGCGCTCGCGGTCGAGGTGACGGAGCCCACGGTCGAGCATCAGCCACTCGCCCGGATCCAGCACGCGACCCGCCGCCCGGCTGTGCGAGGTGAGGTCTGGGGTCGCCTGTACGACCAACGCTGGGCGCGTCTCTCGCTGCCTACGGTGCCGGCGTCGACCTACCTGCAGTGGATCGACGAGGGCGAGGCCACCTTGTGGGTCGATGGCGTGCCTCATTATGGCTTCGACGTTGCCCACCGGCGCGCCCCGCTGCCGGTTGGTCCCGCGCGCGAGGTGTGGATCGAGTGCTACTGCTGCCAGTCCGCCTTCTGGCATCCCGACGCCAAGGGTCTCAGCCCGCACGGCAGCGTCCTCACCGGCGCCACGCTGCTGCGACGCGACGACGAGGTGTGGGCCGCTTATCACGACCTGAAGTGCCTCTACGATCTCGCGCTCGCCGAGCGGCCCGACACCGCGCGGTTCTCCATGTTTGGTTTCCAGCCGACGCTCTGGCGCGCGCCCGTGCTCCTGCGCCGGTTGCTGCGCGCGCTCAACGAGGCGATTGATGCGTTCGACACCGCCGACGTCCCGGGCCTGCGCGCCTCGCTCGCCGCCGCCTACGTCGAGCTGCGCGACGACCAGCCTCTCGTCCGCGCCACGCTCACCGGCCACGCCCACCTCGACCTGGTCTGGCTCTGGCCCGAACGCATGGGCGAGGCCAAGGCCGTGCACACGCTCGCCTCCGTCAACCGATTGATGGACGCGTATCCGGAGTTCCGTTTCGCGTATTCCCAGCCGGCCAGCTACGAGGCGGTGGCCCGCCGCGCGCCCACGCTCGCCCAGGCCATCCGTGGCCGCATCCATTCTGGCCAGTGGCAGCCCACTGGGGCGCTCTACGTTGAGAGCGACACGCTCCTCGCCTGCGGCGAGGCGCTGGCGCGCAGTTTCACCTTGGGCCAGGCGGCGTTCGCGGCGCTCCGCGGCGCGCCGACGAAGCTTGCGTGGCTGCCCGACGTCTTCGGCTACAGCGGGTGCCTCCCGCAGATCATGCGGTTGTCCGGCGTCGAGAGTTTCTTCACCACCAAGCTCACGTGGAGCGCGGTGAACCGATTCCCATTCTCCAGCTTTGTCTGGCGCGGCACCGACGGTAGCGAGGTACTCACCCACGTCACCCAGGAGACCGGCTACTCCTGCGCGATGCAGATCGACGAACTGCGCGCCGGCGCGGAGGGCCACGCCCAGTCCGACGTCCATCCCGAGTTCCTCCAGCCCACCGGCTACGGCGACGGCGGGGGTGGCCCCACCGAGGAAATGTGTGAACGCGTCCGCCGCTTCAGCGCGCTGCGCGGGCTGCCCGCCCCGCACTGGGATCACCCCGAGGCGTTCTTCGCCCGGCTCGCCGCGCTGCGCCCGCAACTCCCGGTGTATCAGGGCGAGTGCTATCTCGAGTATCACCGCGGCACGTACACCACCCAGGCCGCCATCAAATCCACCTACCGCGCCCTCGAACGCGCGCTGCAGGCCCGCGAGGCCGCCCTCGTGGCGCGCGGCGCCGGCTCGCTGCCCGAAGATCTCGCCGCCGCCTGGCGGCGCGCGGTCTTCGCCCAGTTCCATGACTGCCTCCCCGGCAGTTCAGTCCCGGACGTGTACGCCGAGATCCTGCCGGAACTCGCCGCGCTCACCGGAGCGCAGCAGACCGCGACCACCGCCGTGCTCACCGACGCCGCCGGCTCCGACTGCCTCTTCAACCCGCTGCCGGTCGCCCGTACCGTCCTCCATGAGGGACGGCTCCTGGCCTTGCCGCCGCTCGGCGGCGTCGCGCTCTCCGCGCCCGCTTTGGACGCTCCTGCCGCCGTCACCGTCCGCGATGGCGTCCTGGGCAACGGACGCGTCGCGGCGCGGGTCGACGCCGATGGCCACCTCGCGGAACTCGTCGTGGAAGGCCGTCCCGTCGCCTTCGCCGGCGTCGCGGGCCGGCTCGTCACCTACGCCGACAAACCGTCGGCGTTCGATGCTTGGGACATTGACCGGCACACGCTCGCGCTGGCGACGCCCGTGGCGACGCCCGCGACGGTCCGCGCCGAACCCGATGCCATCGTGGTGCAGCGCGCGATTGGGCAGGGGAGCCGGATCGAACTCCGCTACGCCTTGGTGCCGGGCGAGAGTGTCCTGCGCCTGCGCATCACGCTCGACTGGCACGAGGCGGAGACGCTTCTCAAACTGCATTTCCCCACCGCCTACGCGGGGGAATCCGTGCGCTGCGGCGCGCCTTTCGGCACGATCCTGCGTTCCCAGCTGCCGGGCATGCCCCAGGCCGAGGCCATGTGGGAGATGCCGGTGAGTCGCCACGTGGCGCTGACCGACGCCGGGGAACGCGAGGGCTTCTTCATCGTCACCGAGTCGAAGTACGGCGTCAGCTGCCGGTCGGGCGACGTCGGTCTCTCCCTCGTACGCAGCCCGGTGCTCGTCGGCTACGAGGGGCACCGTCCCGCGTACCCGACCGGACTCAGCCGCCACGTCGTCGAGCGTCCCTACACCGACCTCGGCGCCCACCGCATCGACCTCGCGTTGGGCGTGATCCGGCCGGAGTTGCCCCTTGAGGAACAGCCGGCCGCGCTGGCCGATCTCCTGTTCACGCCGCCGGTGCCTTATCGGGGCCGGCCCTTTGCCGCCGCGCTCCGCGGCGTCAAAAGCGACTCGCTTTGGCCGTGCTGGGCGAAACCCGGCGCCGATGGTACGTGGACGCTGCGGCTGCACGAGCTACTCGGCCGCCGCGGGGTGGCGGAGCTCGACGTTGCCCCCGGCTGGACGGTTGAGCCGGTCAATTTGCGGGACGTGCCGCTTGGCCCGCCGCTTAGCGAAGGACGCATCGCGTACCGGCCCAACCAGATTGTCAGCTTGCGCTTCCGCCCGAATCCGCCGGTCTCCTCCGGCTCCCCGGCATGATTGTTACCTGCAAACCCCAGATCCCTCCGCGCTGGATCGGGTTCATGATCCTGCCGTGGGCGTCGTTCGCCTTCAACTTCGCGGTCGTGAACGCGGCGTTCATCTTCTCGCTGAAGAAGTTCGTCGATAACCCGGCCGGGCTCACGTTCATCCTCAGCCTGCCGGGGCTGCTCGCCATCGTCATCGCGCCACTCTCGAGCTTCCTGTCGGACCGGATCTGGACGCGTTTCGGCCGGCGCAAGCCCTTCGTCGTGACCGCGTCCACCTGCATGATCGTCGCGCTGGTGGCGATGCCGCTGGCCACCAGCTTCGGATGGCTCGTCGCGGCGTATGTGCTCTATCACCTCGGCGATGGACTCTCCGCGCCGCGCGACCCGCTGAAGCAGGAGGTCGTGCCGCCCCACGAGCGCGGCCGCGCCACCGGGGCGATGTACTGGTGCCAGAATCTCGCCACGGTCGTGTTCTACTCGGTCATGCTGGGGCGGTTCGACGATGTGCGGTTCTTCGCCGGCATCCCGCTGCACGGCGAGGAGATGATCTATTGGTCGGCTGCGCTCCTCCTGCTGGTGATGCTTCTGCTCATCACGCTCGGCATCCGCGAGCTCGACCAGAAGAGCCCGCTCGTCGGGCAGAAGCTGTCGCTCGGCAACTTCGTTCGCGGGCTCCTCGACCGCGAGCTTTGGCCGGTGTACCTGCTCGTGCTCAGCTTCGGCCTGCTCAACTTCTTCTCCGGCTTCGGCCCCTTCCTCAGCACGCTCCTCTACACCGAGCAGTGGAACTACACGAAGCAGGAGATGGGGATGAACGTCGCCATCGGCGGCGTGCTCAATGTCTTCATCATCGGCGCGCTCACGTTCCTCGCCGACCGGCTGCCGCGTATGCGCGCGTTCAAGCTCTTCATCTGGCTCATCCTCGGCTGGAACGTCTTCTATTTCTGCTACGTCAATTTTGTCCTGCCCGACAAACGGCCGTCGCTGATCGAGATCATCGCGTTCGGCGAGGTGCTCTCGATCCTCAGCCTCCTGCTGTCGCTCGTCTACACCCCGCTCATCTACGACTATGTTCGCCGCAACAAGATGGGCACGTTCGCCGCCGGCGCGCAGATCGCCACGCGCGGGACCCAGCTCATCACGCTCAACGGCGTGGGCCTTTTCGTTTGGGCGTACGCCGTCCTCTTCCAGCCACCCGCCGGCGAGATGACGCGCGTCGTGCTGCGCGAAGAAACTTCGGCCTCGGCCCTCGTGGCCGAGCTGCGCGCATCGCCCTGGACGCGGCCCTCCGATGCCCAGCCCGCTCCCATCAAGGCCGTCAACGCGCAGGCGTGGCAGGCCGACGGCGTGGTGCCCAACCAGAGCCGCACCTGGGAGATCCGCCTGCAGGACAAGGCGAGTGCTGCGCTCGCTGACACGCGCAAGGACAAGGAACGCGAGCGTGCGCGCCGCGCCACGGACCTCGCGACGCTGCGGCGTCGCCCCACGGGTTCCGCTGCCGAAGTGGCGGCTGCCGAACAAGCCGTCGGTGCCCTGGCGACCGAGATCGCCCATATTGATGAAGAACTGGCCAAGCGCGCGGAGGCCTGGCGCGAACAGGTCGCGAGCCGGCTCGGCGATCGCCTGATCGCCGAGGGCGAGCAGATCACCGGTGTCGCCGTGAAACCCGCCGTCGTGGTCGAACTCGCCGCGCGCGAACGCCCGGAGCGCGTCACGCTCGAGCGTCTCGCGCAGGAGGTGCGGCTGGCGTTTCCCCTTCTCGACCTGCGGCCGCTCAAGCGCGCTTCCGGCTACGGGATCGCCGCCAGCGCGCTGGTTGAGGGTGATGCCGAGGCCGCCGCCCGGCGGCTCCAGGAGGTCGTCGTCCGGGCCGCCCGCGCGCGCACACCCGAGCTGATCGGCGAGGGTGATCCGTGGCTCGGTTTCGAGGAGACGAGCGCGTTCCGGCTCGAACTGGCGGTCGTGGAGGAGCCGGTCTCGACTTACGTTTCCCCGGTCACCCGGGTCGTGAACACCGTGCTCTCCTGGTTCGGGCACGAGCCAGATCCCGCGCGGCGGCTCGAGGCCCTCGCCCGCGCGCTCCGCGTGGCCGAGGAGACCCCGCACGTGAGGGTCACCGCCGAACCCGACGCTCGCCGGCTGGCGGTCACGGCGTTGTTCGATGACGGTGCCACGCAGGTCACCGCCGTCGATGCCGTCGCGCGCCGTCTCGCTCAGCTGTTGGGCAACGCCGCCGAGGCGCAGCGGCTGGGCCGGGCCCGCGCCTTTGTCGACCGCGTCGAGAAAGCCGCCGCCGCCCAGCGGCTCACCGTCGTCCACCCATTCCTCGCGAGCGCATATGTCCCGATGCGTTTCGACTACATGAGCGGCTATCTCTGGGTGTTCCTCGTGGCGGTGATCGGCATCGCCCTCACCTTGTACTTCTGCCGCCTCGAACGACGCGGCGTCATTCGCAAGCGGGGCGTGGAGGAGGCGGAGACATCATGAACCCAACCCCATCATCCCCGGCGCCGGCCACGTATACCCCCGGCTACCGGCTGCCCAAGCAGCTCATGTTCGTCGGCTCGCTCCTGGTCTTCGGATTCGGCGTCACGCAGATCTGGACGCCGCTGCGGGTGCTCCTGACGGGCGAGCGGGCCCGCGCCGAGGTGGTGCGCGTCGTGAAGGAGAAACCGGGCGTTGCTCCGCGCGTTTTCACCGAGGATCACGCATTGCAGGGCGAACTGGAAATCCGCGACCGGAGCTTCGTTTTCTGGAACGAGTTTCGACTCCGCACCCGCAGCGGCGCCACGGTCGAACTACGCGGCTCGGTTGGCAGCCAGCTCAAGCCGCTCTTTCCCCTGACCGATGCCGACGGGCTGCCGACCACCGTGCTGGTTTGCTACGATCCGGCGCAGCCTTCGCACGCGATCTTCCCACTCGTCATCAGCACCTGGCTCGCGCCCGCCGTCCTGATCCTCGCCGGCCTGGGCGGCGCGGTCATCGGCGGCGTCCTGCTCTACTGGGCCGGCCGTCCGATCGATCTGCCGTTGATTGGGCCCGCTGCCGGGGCATCCGGCGAGCGCCAGAAATAACATGCTCACGCTGCCGTCCTGGCTCGGCGACCACGCCGTGCTGCCTTGCGAACGTCCCTTGGTGCTCCGCGGCACCGCAGGCCCCGACGCTACCGTCACGCTGACCCTGGCCGGCCAGCACGCGAGTGTTGTGGCTGACCGCGGCGGCGGCTGGCGCGCGGAGCTGTCGCCAGTCCCGCCGGGTGGTCCTCACGAGCTGGTCGTGCGCAGCGGTGAGGACGAGGCGCGCCGATCCGGCCTGCTCGCCGGTGAGGTATGGCTGGCGTCGGGACAATCGAACATGGAGTGGACACTCGGCATGCTCGGCCATCCGGAGGCGGAGACCGACGCCGACGATCCGGCGCTGCGCGTGTTCACCGTGGGCCGGGTGCCGCACGACACGCCCGCGAGCGAGGTCACCGGGACGTGGCGGCCAGCGACCCGCGAGCATCGCCGCGATTTTTCCGCGGTAGCGTACTATTTTGCGCGGCGGCTTCGGGCAGCGACCGGACGTCCGGTCGGCCTGATCGTCGCGGCGTACGGCGGCAGTGAAATCGCCGCCTGGTTGCCGCCGACGGAGAGTGCCGGAGCGCTGGCGGCTTCTGGCGCGGCGGAAACCACGGCCGTGGCGTTCACGCCGTACGCGTATGAGGCGCGCGGCGCGGTCGCGAGCGGGTGGGAGAGTCCGGCGCTCGACGACGCGGCGTGGCCGGAGCTGCCGGTTCCCGGCTACTGGCAGGACCAGGGTTGGTGTCACAATGGAGCGGTCTGGTATCGCCGGACCGTGGCGCTGCCGCCCGCGTGGCAGGCGCAGCCGCTGGTGCTGGAGATCGGGGCGTGCGACGACTTCGACGAGACGTACGTGAACGGCGTCAAGGTGGGCGGTCTCGGCTCGGACATCCCGAACGCCTACGCCGCCCGCCGCGTTTATCAGGTGCCGGCCTCGGTAACCGGCAGCGGCACGGTGACGATCGCGATCCGGGTTTTCGATCACTGGGGCAATGGCGGGATCGTCGGTGGCGTGACGCTGCGGTCTGGGTCGGCCGACAGTGTCCCGCTCACGCTCGACGGGGTGTGGCGGGCGCGAGTTGAGCGGGCGCTGGCCTGGCGCGCGCCGGCGCGTCGGCTGCCGGCCTCGGTGCTGTTCCACGGGATGATACATCCCTTGGCCGGAATTCCGGTGCGCGGCGTGCTTTGGTATCAGGGCGAGAGTGATGTCGCCCGCGCCGCCGAGTACCCGGCGCGGCTCGAGCAGCTGATCGCCACGTGGCGCACGCTGTGGCGCGATCCCGCGTTGCCCTTTGGCATCGTGCAATTGGCCAACTACGGGCCACGCCGCTCCCAGCCGGGCAAGAGTGACTGGGCGGAGCTGCGTGACGCACAGCGCCAGGTGGTGGCAACGGTGCCGCGCACCGGGCTGGTCGTGGCGCTCGACGTGGGCGAGGCGGACAACATTCACCCGGTCGAGAAGCGCCCCGTCGCCGAGCGCCTCGCGCGCTGGGCTCTCGCGACCGTGTACGGCCGCGCCGAGGAGCCGGTGGTGAGCCCGGCGCCCATGGCCCAAGGCCTCGAGCGGAGCATCGCATGGGTGCGATTCTCCGCGGTGGGCACGGGCCTCCGCACGCGCGAGGGTGGCGCGCCGCAAGGTTTCGAGCTCGCTGGCGCCGACGGCGTCTGGCACGCCGCCACCACCGAGCTATGCGCGCCCGATGGCGTGCGCGTGTCGTCGCCCGCCGTGGCGGCGCCGGTCTCACTTCGGTACGCCTGGCAGGACAATCCCGTCGCCACGCTCGAGAACTCCGCCGCGCTGCCCGTGGGCAGCTTTCGGCTGCCGTTGCAGGATTGAGCAGAGTGGGGCGCGGACCTTAGCGCCGCGCCAGGCATCGGCCGATCATCTCCGTCCGGGACCCGCGCCGAGTGAACCTCGCGGTGTCAGACCGCGACCAGTCGCTGCGTCGGTCTCTTGCTCACGAGCTTTTCCAGCGCATCACTCAAGTCGGCACCATAGGCCACTGGATCCAAGAACTTCGGGCGACGTTCCATTGCGGTCCGGATCGCGGTTTCGATTCGGCTGCGATAGGCGCCGTCGCGAGCGAGGCGCGTGGCAAGGGTCAGGTAGTGCGCCTCGTCCTTGGCAATCAGCTCGTCGAGCCCGATCGCACGTAGCAGAGACGCGGCCGCACGTGATCGAGGCGTGTTACCCTCCCAGGCGACAACCGGCCGGCCGATCTCCAGCGGGTCGATGACGGACAGGCTGCCGGAGAAGGGAAATGTATCAAGGTACACATCCCCGAGCCGCTCGATCTCCTTTACGTCCGCCCGGGTGGGCAACGATGCCGCGAGGATGACGCGATCCTCGGCAATGCCGCGACGGCGCAATGCGGCGTGCAGGGTCTGCGCAAAGCGCTGGGTGGGAAAGCGGCTGGACCAGTTGGGATTGAACGGGAGCAGCAGGAGCCGCGAGTTTTCCACCCGCTCGAGCAACGAGGCCCACGTCTCCTGCAGCTCGAGCGGAATCTTGTAGCAGGCAGCGGCGTTGACGAAGAGCACCTCCTGTTCACCGACCCCGAGCGACTTGCGATCGAAGCGCATCGTGCCCGCCTTCTCGCCGGTATAGTCGAGGGCGCCCGGCGCCCCCTCACATACGACGAGTTGCTCGGTGAAGTGCTCCGCTGCATCGGGGAAGACGCTCAGCGAGCCGTACAGATAGCCATCGACGTTGCGTAAGCCGGTGGTCATCGGCGAGCAGTAGTTGACCAGCTGGATGGGCGCCAACCGATGGGCGGCGAGGAGGGCCACGCTATTGGTCACCGCGGTCACGTTGGTGCCGATGATGATCACGTCGAGCGAGGCGCCGCGGATGGTTGCGACCTGCTGGCCGACTTCCGGCGGGAGCGGGTGAAAATGGTCGGCCAGCTCGCGGCAACGCTGCTCCACTGGCGACGGATTCAGCTGCAGGGGGAATAGCCACGTCTCGAATCGCTCTCGATCCAAGTGCAGCGCCGGCAGAGTGACGTGCGTCTCGGTCTGCGCCCCAAAATGGCCGCTGAGGAAGCCGACCCGGAGTCTCCTTCGCCGGCTCCTGGGCAGATTCGCGTCGAGAGATGCTCCTTTCTGTTCGAGCGTGAACTCGAGTAGCGCGGCGCGGTGCCGCATCAGCTCCCGGGTGTTCGCATGGGCAACGTACGCCGGAATACAGTTCAGTTTCAGCGCATAGTCTGACGCGAGCCGCAGGGTTAGCGGATCAGACGGCATCGTCCGAGTGCGCTCCACGATTGTCGCGCCCAGGGCGGTCTGATGCCGGAGATACTGCTCGGCCTCGCCCATGGCGGTGAATACCCGGGGAGCGGCGAGCAGATACGCGAGCACGTCGTCCAGGCACCAGCGCGGTAGCGTATCGAACTGCAGTGGCACCGATGCGCGGTGCGCCGGCAGCACGAGCATGCCGGCGAGCAGACGGGAAAGCACCGACTTGGCCTCGGATCCGGCTGCCGGTCGGAACAGTGCCTCGAGCTCAGCGGAGGCGGGTTCCGCCACAAACCCGCTCGCAATGAGCGATCGGAAGACGCGGCCAAACTCGCCGGCAAACAATCCTTCCAGCCGGCCCGGGTCCGATGCGAGCAAACCCTGCACTAGCGCGCGTCGGATCTCGTTCAACCTGGTGAGCACCAGGGTGTCCGCGGGAGACGAGTGGTACTGCTGGATGAGGTTCTCCGCCTCTCTGAGATTGTCGGCCCGCACCGCCGGTGTCGCCACCGCGCCCGCGAGTTTCTGCTTCACGTCCGCGGCCAGGGCTCTCGCCTTGGCGGCAGCCTCCGGTGTCGGCGCAATCTCCGCGGCTGCTTCCAGCAGGGCAACGGCCTCGCGCGGCTTGCGCGCCTGGAGCGCCAGCTGTGCTTCGCGAATCAGGTTCTGAAACGCCGGCGCTGGCGAGGCCCCGGTCACCGGCAGCCCGCGTGGCTGAGCCAGACCGGTCGCAATGACGGCCAGCGTTTGCGTCAGCATCAGCTCCTCCCGGAAGAGCTCGTTCGCCCGTTGTTTTGCCGCGACGCCGGAGCGCTTGCGTGCGGCGGTGTCCTTTGCCCAGCGCGACAGTCCCGCGGCCAGCTCGGCCACAGTTCGCTTGGGATCCAGGTTCGGATGGGCGACGAGAATACCCGTGTCCCCAAGCTCCTCTGGAATGCCACCGACGGCCGAGGCGATGACCGGAACACCTTTCGCCATCGCTTCCATGATGCACAAGGGCAGGGCCTCGCTGCAGCTGGGCAGGACGAAGATGTCGGCGGCGTCTACCAAGTCCGTCACGTCCCAGCGGTAGCCGAGCATGTGAATGCGGTCGGAGAGCCCGGCCTGTTGCACCAACGCGGCGAGCTGGGCTTGGGCATTGCCCTCTCCGGCCCAGGCAAAGTGCAGCGGGCCGAGCTCCTGCTTCGCCCGCAGCTGGTGCGCCGCCTCAATCTGGAACTGGAATCCCTTCGCGGCATCGTGCCGCGCCACGGTCAGGCAGAGGACGGCGTTCGCCGGTAGCCCCAGCTCTTTTCGAATGCGTTCCCGTGCGATGGGGTTCTGGGGCGAGAAGTATTTTTGCGCCCGACCATTGTAGACGACCGTACCCTTCGTGGGCGGAAGGCCGAACGCCGTGTGCAGGACCTGCAGGCTGCTCTTGGAGACCGCGATCACGCCGGCGGCGGCGCGGAGCAGCTTGGTCGCCCGTGGCAGAATCTGGGGAAAGCGCTCCGCGAGGTATGCGGCCTCGGAGTGGCAGATCAGCACGTAGGGGATGCCCCGCCGCAACACCACCTCCTTGGCGGCGAGGTTGGAAAGGGCACAGCAGTCGCTGAAGAAGACGATGTCGGGACGAGTGGCGGAGATGATGCGCTCGGCATCCGATTCGTCGGTAAAGGAGCGGGCAAAATCATGCTCCGGCTCATATGCAAGCCAGTGGTGCGTCACCCCGGCGGCGGCCTGCTCGCGCAGCAAGGGCGAATCGTGCTTGGGCTGGGCGTTGCCCACGGTCGCCCCCGCCCGGCGCAATCCCAGGAGAACGCTATGGTTGTAGTGGGCGGCCCCGCCCCGCCCAACATCGTCGGTAAAGAGCAGGACTGTCTTCGCCCGCAGGTCGATGGGTGCACTTGGCGGGGTCGCGCCATTTCCCTGCTTTGTTGTCAATTCTGTACTGAGCTCGAGGGCCTGTTCATCGCCGGGATGACGGGTGAGCAGTTCTCGTAACGTTGCGATCGCGGCGGCAATCCCGCCTGCGCGGGCCTGCGCAAGGGCGAGGAAATAGAGGACGTGGCGGTTGCCCGGGTTCAGCGAGAGCACCGCTTGAATACTTGCGAGGTCCCGCAGCGGGGGCTTGGCGTGCCAGCCGGCCGGCATTTCCGCCAGTAGCGCTCGAGCCGTCGCCACGGCTTCGGGGCGATAATGCGTGGCGTGCTGATGGACGACATAGGCTTTGTAGATCGGATCGAGCCGTCGCGCGAACGCCGACAAAGATGAAGAGAAGTGTTGATGATAGAGAAAGAGTGGCTCCGCCACCCGATGCCCCGCCCAGCCCGCTGCCCCCAGCCGGAGCCACAGGTCCCAGTCTTCGTAGTAACCCCAATTCGTCTGATCGTGCCCGCCCACCGCGGTATAGGCGTCACGGCGAATCAGCGCGCAATAGCTGATGTAGTTGCCGGCGCAGAGCCGTGAGAAGTCGTAATCGAGATGGCGATGCCGTTGCTGGACGTCGCCGAAATACTCGGAGTCCGTGTAGACGAAGCCGAGTTTCGGATGGCGCTCCAGCACGGGCACCGTCTTCGCGAGAAACGTGGGTGCCACCTTGTCGTCCGCATCGAGGAGCAAGAGGTACTTTCCAGAGCTTGCGGCGATGCCAGCGCGCCGCGCCGACGTCGGACCGACGTCATCAAGCCGGAGCAACCGCAAGGTGACGCCTTGATCCGAGTGCTTCCGTATAAGTTCGGCTGCCACCTCGCTCGAACCGTCGTTGCTGCCGTCATCGACGATCACCAACTCGAACGAACGGTACGATTGGGCGAGGACGCTCGCCACCGCCGTCGGCAAGTAGCGGGCATAGTTGTGGCAATTGATCACCACAGAAACCGCTGTCGTCGGCGCCTGCTCGGACGAGATATTGGCCTGCGCCAACACTTGGCGGCAGGCATCCGGGGTAACGACGCCGCCCGGCGCCAAGGTGCCGGGGGAATTGTTTGCTGCAGCGGTGTGCACACGGTCGCGAAGCAGTAATTCTGCCATTTGCGGGTATTGGTCCACTTAATGTTGAATAACAGAACGTTATGTATTGCCCCATTGCCCCAGGCAAAAACTGCCCAATAGGGCTCGAGCGCATTGTCGCGGCGGCGGTCAGCCTGGGACGCCTGCGGCCATTCTCGGTTTACGGCCGCGCTGCAAACACCTGACGGGACGTCCGGGGTGTGAAACGCCTTTGAGCATCCATGCGGAAGTTTCTGCCGATGGTTGATCTTGATACGTATAAATATATAACAAATAGATTGTTACGGAATATACACGCTTTGTGGCAGAATTGCTGCTGTTTGGCAGTGTGCCCTCAGACACTGGCAAACAATTCCCCGTGCATATCGGCTGCTGTCGCGCATAGGACCGCACTTCTGCTGCACGCCGCCCCGCCAGCCTAGTCGGCATTCCATCCTTACGTTATGAGTTCACCTCACTCCGACCGTGCCCAGAACGAACCCCTTAGGGTCTGGCGGGCCCAGACTTTATCCGGTTCTCTGCGCGCTGACTTTCTCCAGGACATCACGCGACGTTTCGGGATTACCGCGATGGTGGATGTGGGCTCGGATGAGGGCGAATCTGCGGTCAGCGCCGCCACGAATGTTCAGGCGGTGGATTGCGTCCGATCTGGCCCAGTGGCTGCCGCGACCCGCGTTAGGTGTAAACAGGTTCGGAACATCACCGTGCACGAAGGTGCGGCTCCTGAGCTGATCAGCCAGATCCTGCCTTCTGCGACGGGCCGGGTGCTCGTTTCGTTGAACGCCTATGGGCGGCGGGACGCGGAGGTTGTGCGCCGCGCGGGTATTCCCGTGATTTCCGAACTGCAGGCGATTGGTAGGGGCGGTCGCAAAGACGTCATTATCCTGATCGGCGATATTCGTTTGTTTGAGAACCGCGCCCTCGCCGTCGAAACGCCTGCCCACTTTTGTGGTTTTCCGTCGCTCAATGATGTCCATCGGGCGGTCCTCGCGATCGACGAAGCCTACCAGTTCCTGGTCCTCGGCGACGTGGCCGTGGCGGTGCCCCCGGCTTGTCCCTGCGAGGCGACCGATGTCGTCCAAGCCATCACCATCAGCCGTTTGTTCGACGGCGCGAACTTGCCAATCGAAGAGCTGATGTCGGCCGAGGGCGTCATCGGCACCGCGCGCGGCGAGGAAAGGGCGGCGCTGCTCGCCTTGCCGGAGGCGGCGCGGAGCTCCGAAGCTTTCGGCCTGGGTCTCCACTATCGGCTTTGGCAGGCCCTCGTGGTGATGGCCGGCGGCCAGATGTCCGACGCGAGCGAGCGGTTTGCCGAATTGGTGCAGCTTGGGTTTCCGCAGTGGCGAGGCCGATGGTATGGATGCGTCTCCCTTCATCTCGCTGGTAACAACGTTCTCGCGATCGAGCGTTTGCGCGAGTTTGTCGCGGGCGTACCGGACTTCCTTCCGGCGCAGACGCTGCTGAAGACGCTCGCTCCAAACCTACCGGCCACCGCTGCTCCGGCTTCCCAGCCCAGTAAGGACCGGCCTCGGCTTAACCCCGGCGAGGACGCGTGCGCCGCGTTGATCCGATGCGGCGTGCACCGCGAGGGTACGCCGTTGCGACTGCACCTTGGATGCGGCGAGAAGCACTTCGATGGTTATGTGAACGTGGATTATCCGCCCTCCGAGCACACCTGCCAGACGGTGATCGGGGCAGACGTCTTTGCGGACGTCACCAAGCTGCGGTTGCAGCCGCGCTCGGTGGATGAGATCCGCCTGCACCATGTTTTTGAGCATTTTAAACGGTCGGACGCGCTTGGCATGCTGATCATCTGGCATGAGGCGCTCAAGGTTGGTGGTCGGCTGCACCTGGAGACGCCCGACGTGCTCGGCTGCGCCCAGCAGCTTGTTTCCGATGCTCCGTTCGGAATCAAACAAGCAGTAATCCGTCACTGCTTTGGCTCTCAAGAGGCGGGGTGGGCGATTCACTACGATGGATGGAGCGAAGAGAAATACCGGCATGTGCTCAGCCGGCTGGGTTTCAGCGTTGAGACCAAGACTTGGCGATGGGCCCGTCCTCCCTACCTGGCCAACGTCGAGGCGATGGCGGTCAAGGTGACCGACATGGGACGGGACGAATTGCTCGCCGCCGCTGACGCTCTCCTGCGCGAGTACATCGTGGCCGAAGTGCCCAGCGAACTCGGGATGTGGGACGTGTGGCGTCGTGACCTGCGCAAATATCTTGCTCAAATCACGACACCAGCCGGCGCGAAAGATAACGTTCTTCCACAACGAGGCATGCCCATGCTGCGAATGGCTGGCGAGGCAGCGTTGAACTGCGGCTTTGACAACGACAATCCCCAAACGAACGGGGAGTTCAGAGTTGTACACTCCTTTATCAAGGCGGGCGATACGGTGTTTGATGTCGGGGCGAACATTGGCGACTGGAGCCGGGCGGTGCTTTCGGCTGCCCCGGGCGTTCGCGTCCACGCGTTTGAGCCGACGCCAAGCACGTTTGAAATACTTTCCACTAACCTGGGAGGTACCGATGCAACATTACATCGGCTGGCGTTTGCCGCCATGGATGAGCAGCGGCCATTAATCTGTTTCGAGGACCGTTCGGAGTTCTCTGGAATGAACTCGTTCTTTCGACGGGCCGACGTGGAGCATAGGCTGGGTATCCATGGCACCCAGACGGTCGTCACGGCTCGGCGTCTCGACTGTTTCATGGCAGAGATCGGTATCGCAGAGGTCAGCTTCTTGAAGATCGATACCGAAGGCGGAGAACTGGAGGTCCTTCGCGGTGCCTCCGAGGCTTTGGGCCATGAGCGAATCAAGGTCCTTCAGTTCGAGTATGGCGGCACCTACCGGGATGCTGGGATTACGCTGCGCGAGGTATACCAATACTTGACTGGGTTTGGGTATCGCGTGTTCAGGATTTGTACCGACGCTCTGATCGCAGTTGATGCCTGGGATAGTAGCTTGGAGAACTTTCGTTACTCGAACTACCTCGCGCTCGCGCCGGGGATCGTCGAGCAAAGCGCCATCCAATCGGCGGAGCGGGCGCTGGCCTCAGATCGTGCCCACCAGTAACCTGTTCTTGACCGGGCATTGTCTCGGGCCATCTCCGACCCACCTCGCTGCTGAGCAACCTGAGTGCCGCTGCCGCCTTTCATGAGTTCTTCTAGTCCAGACTCAGTTTTCCCCTCCGAAGAGATGATGCCGTTCGTTGTATCTCCGCGCACTAATCGACCGCGGCTTGATCCAGTAGATGATGTGGTGCCTCGACTACGGACTCTTCGCCTGCACCGCGAGGGCACGCCATTGCGACTGCACCTTGGATGCGGCGAGAAGCACTTCGATGGTTATGTGAACGTGGATTATCCGCCCTCAGAGCACACCTGCCAGACGGTGATCGGGGCAGACGTCTTTGCGGACGTCACCAAACTGCGGATGCAGCCGCGCTCGGTGGATGAGATCCGCCTGCACCATGTTTTTGAGCATTTTAAACGGTCGGACGCGCTTGGCATGCTGATCATCTGGCATGAGGCGCTCAAGGTTGGTGGTCGGCTGCACCTGGAGACGCCCGACGTGCTCGGCTGCGCCCAGCAGCTTGTTTCCGATGCTCCGTTCGGAATCAAACAAGCAGTAATCCGTCACTGCTTTGGCTCTCAAGAGGCGGGATGGGCGATTCACTACGACGGATGGAGCGAAGAGAAATACCGGCATGTGCTCAGCCGGCTGGGTTTCAGCGTTGAGACCAAGACCTGGCGGTGGGCCCGTCCTCCCTACCTGGCCAACGTCGAGGCGATGGCGGTCAAGGTGACCGACATGGGACGGGACGAATTACTCGCCGCCGCTGACGCTCTCCTGCGCGAGTACATCGTGGCTGAAGTGCCCAGCGAACTTGGGATGTGGGACGTGTGGCGTCGTGACATGCGTGCCTTTCTGGCGACGGCACTGCCCGTTCCGCAACCGCCTGCGAGCACGCCGGAAAAGGCGCATGCGGCCACGTTAACTGAACCCTGCGGCTCCGGGCCGAGGAAGGTCGTGGTCAAGCTCCAGGGCGGGATGGGAAACCAGATGTTCCAGTACGCCGCCGGCCTGGCGCTTGCCCGCCGGAGCGGCGCCAAGTTGGCTCTCGACCTTAGCTTTCTTCTGGACCGCACGCCGCGCGCGAATTTCACCTATCGCGACTTCGATCTTGATCTCTTCAGCCTCGATCGGGACTGCGAGATCCTAAAGGGATCGGCTCCAGCATCAGCCAACCTGTCCATCCTTTTGGAGCGGCAGTATGGCTTTGATTCCCGTTTCGCGTCGGCGGGGGCGGGCGTGTATCTCGACGGCTACTGGCAGTCGCCTCGCTACTTTGCGGAGGTGATCTCCGAGGTGCGTCGCACGTTCACTCGGTTCACGCGTCCATTGGATGCCCTGCAAACGGAACTCGCGGATCGCATCGCGAGTTGCTCCTCCGTCTGTCTGAACGTGCGGCGGGCAGACTACGTCACCAATCCCGCAGCGAACGCCTGCCACGGTGTCTGCACCGAGAGCTACTTCCATTCCGCCGTGCGCCATATCCGGTCTCAGATTCCGGACGCACACTTCTTTATCTTCTCTGACGACGTGGAATGGTGCCGCAAGGCCGACCTCGTGGGCGATGCTCCGCGAACGATCGTGTCGCATGCCTACGCTGGCGAGCGCTTCAGCAGTTACCTCCAACTGATGATGGGGTGCCGACACTTTATCATCCCCAACAGTTCGTTCGCCTGGTGGGCCGCCTTTTTGGGCGCCGGACCACAGAGCATCGTGATCGCGCCGACGCCTTGGTTCAATGACCTGGCCACTGAGTACATGGATCTGATGCCGGCGGAATGGACGTTGCTGAGCCGGAACCAGGGACCGAGCACTGGCACTGGCCAGCCGCCGCTGGTTTCGGTGCTGATGCTCAGCCATGATGGGGCTCGATTCCTTCCTGAAGCCATTGGCTCGGTGATGAGCCAGACGATGGGCAACCTTGAGGTCGTCGTGGTGGCTGCTGGCAGCACTGACAAAAGCGGCGAAGTCGTGACGCACCTCGCAGCCTGTTATCCCGAACGGAACATCAAGTTCGTGGCGGCGGGCACGAGCCAATTGGCCGGCTGCTGGAATGCCGGCATGGCGACCGCACGGGGTGACTACATACTTGCCATGCGCGCGACGGATCGACTCGCGCCTCGGGCTCTGGAGCAGGGCACAACGGCACTGCTCAAGCGGAAAGGTTGCACTTCGGCTTCGGGGAACACGACGCCGGTACAGACCGGGGGCGGTGACCGCTCGCGGTGGCAGGGTTCGGTTCCGCCATGCGTTCTTCTCCGACGTGATGTCGCCCTGCAGACGGGCGCGGGTCGCGATGGATCAGAATGGAATGGGTGGATGAATTGGGCCTCGGGAAGCAGCGCGGACGTTCACGTTTCCGAGACGTGGCTGTACTACCGTCCAAGCCCGGAGGGGTCGGATGCGCCCGTGACGGAGTCCGAGACCGAACTGCGTCGAGAGCTTCGACTGGCAGCGGACGCCTTGGCGAAGCAGGACTATGCGGGCGCCATCCAGCGCATTCAACGGGCGGTCCGGCCGGCGATGACACCAGAGGATCTAGGCCTGGCCAAATCCCTGCTTGCCTCGATTGCCAAGGCTCGCGCCTCCGCTACGACGGGCGCCGTCCCGCGATAGCCCGAGACGAAATCCGCGCTGCCTGTGGGCAGTTTTCGGCTGGCGTTGCAGGATTGAGCAGAGTGGGGCGCGGACCTTAGCGCCGCGCCAGGCATTGGCCGATCATCTCCGTCCGAGGCCTGCCCCGAGGGGCACGACCGCGGCGGGGACGCAGGAGGCCTTCCAGTATTCGGCGATGGTGTGCACCAGTTTCTCCAGTTCGCCGAAGCCCACCGGCTTGATCATGTAGCCGCGCGCACCGTGTTCGAACGCCCGCGTGATGTCGGTCTGGTCGCTCGACGATGTCAGCACGATTGCCGGGATGAGCCGGAATTCCTCGCGCTCCTGCAGCCAGCCCAGCAGCTCGATGCCGCTCATTCGCGGCATCTTCAAATCGGTGATGATCAGCCGCGGCAGCGGGTGCAGCGTCCGGTCGGAATAGAGATCCAGCCCGCGCAGGTACGCCGTGGCTTCCTCGCCGTCGTTCACGATGGCGATGCGGTTGGTCACACCGCTCCGGCGAAACGCGCGCTGGATGAAGGTCTGGTCATTGATGTCGTCCTCAACGACGAGGATTACGGGATCAGCGTTTTCCATAAATCAGGGTGCGACCTACCGCACGAATTCGACCCAGAAGCGGCTGCCGGCCGGATGGTTCGGCTCCACGCCGCGGCGCCCCCCGAGCCGCTCCACCGCCGTGGCGACAATCGCCAGGCCCACGCCCGTGCCGGGAGTCTTCCGCTCCGGGTGCAGCCGCTCGAACATCCCGAACACGCGGTCGCGAAACCGCGGGTCGATGCCGATGCCGTTGTCCTCGACCCACACGCGCAGCCGCTCGTCGCTCTGCTCGGTATGCACCCGGATGCGCGGCGGCTCCTCCGCCCGGCGAAACTTCAGGGCATTGGAGAGCAGGTTCAGGAACACGTGCTCCAGAGTCACGCGGTCGGCGTGCACGGTTCCGAGCGTAGTCGCAGGCCGCATCCAGAAACATCTGGAAGCGCTGCTGGGGCGTCAGTGGCGCAGGCGTATCCATTCTCCCGAGGCGTCCAGCGTACCGCCCCGCCAACGCCGCGCAATTGACGCGGCCATGAATGTTCTCCCCAACGGCCGGTCGGAAAATCTCCGCCGGCCAACCGGAAATCGGTGCGGCTAACGCGCGAGCACCGGCATGTAGCCGGGCGTGCGGACCGCGCGCTGCAGGCGCGGCTCGGCCTCCAGGTACTCCCCGCGGGCGTAACAGCGCTCGAGGTTGGAGATGGCCTCGGCGGGATTCGCGCCTTCCGCCCGGCACGTGGGGACATCCGACATCACGGCGACATAACAGTGGTCGCGAGAATTCCAGTACACGTGCTTGGTGGTGTCCTTGATCGCGTTCAGCATGGTGCCAGCAGGCCCGAGGTTCGCGCTGATGGCACCCGCAAACCCGCTGCGACCGGCGGTTTCACGGGTAACTGATGACCCGGCCCGGCCCTCCTTCTAGGCGGTTTTCGCGGCGCGACGACCGAAGTGGCGGCCGGCGGGCGCGATCGGCGGGTTGGTGGGCAAAGGGTTAGGTGGAGGCGCTTGTTCAGTTCCTCCGCCTTCCCGCCGCGGTCGCAGCTGCTGCTGGCGAGGGCGGGCGCAGCAGCGTGAGAGCCACGCCGTTGGTCCAGCCAAACCCATCCTGCGCCGGATATTCCCCACCGCCGGCGGGCAGGCTCAAGTCTTCCACATTGTACTTCTCCATCATCTTGCCCGTTCGGACATAAACGTCGCGGTTGAGTTTCAGCCAGCGCCGCGCGATCTCCTGCGCCAGCCGCTCGTGTCCATACCGTTGCAGCCCGCGGATCGTCATCCACTGCAGCGGCGCCCAACCGTTCGGCGCGTCCCATTGCTCCCCCGTGCGACGCAGCGTTGTGACGACGCCGCCGGGACGCAGAAACCGCTGCTCCAGCGTGCGGGCCGCGGTCGTTGCCTGCTCCGGGGTGGCGAGGCCGACAAAGAGCGGCACCACGCCCGCCAGCGTCAACGCCTCGGCCGGACGTGCCCGCCGCAGCTCGAAATCGACAAAGAACCCGGCCCGGTCCGACCAGCACGCGCGCTGCAACGCCGCGCGCCGCTTCTCCGCCGTCGCCTCCAGCCGCTCCGCCCGGGCGCGCTCCGCCGCTGAGCCCTGCCGCAACGCGATCGCGAGCGTGCGCTCCAATTGCCACAGCAGCGCGTTCAGATCCACCGGCACGAGGTCCGTCGTCATGATCGTCCCCAGCGTCTCGCCATCCGCGAACCACCGGGAACTGAAGTCCCAGCCGCTTTCGGCGGCCGAGCGGAGGTCGCGATACAGGCGCTTCGTCTCCTCGGCGGTGGCACTGGGACGCCGGGCAGCGAGGGCTTCATCGATGACGAATGACTCGGGCCGCGGCGTGTCCTGCCGATCCCAGTAGCGGTTGAGCTGGCTGCCGTCCGGCAACCTGACCACGTGCTGGGTCGCGAAGCTGAGATCCATCCAGTAGGCGTACTCCTGCTCAAGCGCGGCACGGTAGCGCGCGTACACCGCCGGGCCGCGCTTCTCCGCCAGCAACTCGACCATCAGCGCGAAGAACGGCGGCTGCGAACGGCTCAGGTAGTACGTCCGATTCCCGTCGCGCATAGCCACCTCCATGCCCTGGGTCTCATGGCCTCGAACCTAACCCGGTTCTGCCCTTTCCGCAGCCCGGTCTCCGCCCCACGTTGGCGCCGGCAGGAGAAAAGTATCCGGACATTATTCTGGAGTATCTGGACATTATCCCGGAAGTACCCCGTGTCTCCGATTTTATAATTGTAGCCCTCGTGCCCTCGTGTCCTCCGTTTTCGCTCACCCGAAAACGAAAGAGGCAGAGCGAGCGCCGCGGCGAAACTGAAAGTGCACGGCAGAGAATGAGCGGTGCGGTTGTGCGGCCCCGTGCCACTTCCCGGTCTCCCCCACCTTCACTCTTGGGCCGCAGGCTCGTGGTCCGTCCCACTTTCACTCTCACTTTCACTTTCACTCCGAAGGCCACTTTCACTCCGGAGGCCACGTCATCGTGCCCCGAGCGGCCAGATCCGCGGGACGAGGATCATTGCGATCACGAACACCACGACCACGAGCGGCAGTCCGACTTTTACGAAGTCGAAGAACCGGTAACGCCCCGGGCCGTAGACCATCAGGCACGCGGGCTCGAGCGGCGTGATGTACGAACAGCTCGCCGCCACCGCGATCGCCATGACGAAGGTCCTGGGGTTCAGGCCGAGGTGCAGCGCGGTCTGGATCGCGATCGGCACGATCACCGCCGCCGCTGCCTGGTTCGACATCGGTTGCGTGAGCGCGACGGTGAGAATGAAGAAACCGGCGACGATCAACAGGGGCGAGTACCCGCTGGTGAGCGCCGCGACGTGCTCCGCCAGGTACTGCGCCGCGCCGGTCTTCATCATCGCCTGCGCCAGCGCCAGCATGCACGCGATCAGGATCACCACGCGCCAGTCCAGGTCACGGTACGCCTCCGTCGGCGAGATGCAGCGCGTCGCGAGCGTCAGAAACGCCCCCGCCAGCACCGCGACCGCCAGCGGCACGAGGTTCGTCGCCGCGAGCGTCAGCGCCGCCACAAAGATGATCACCGACCGCCACGCCTTCGGTCGTTTGCCCGTCTCGCCTTCGATCGCCTGCAGGATGCTGACGAGCCCTTCGCCTGCCAGACGCTGCAGCCCCTGCGTCCGCCCCTGGATCAACAGCACGTCGCCGGCACGCAGCGTCACATGGCTGAGCTTCGTCAGGATGTTCTTCCCGTGGCGGTTCAGCCCGAGCACCTGCACGCCGTAACGTTGCCGCAGGGCCGCGTCGCGCAGGCTGCGACCCGCCAGCCGTGACCCGGGCACGATCAGCGCCTCAACCAGCGCGGCATCCTCGTCGCGCAGATCCGGGTCCGACAGCTCGAGGTCGGCGCGGATCTCGAGGCCCGCGGTGTCCTTCACGTTCAGCACGTCGCTCTGCGCGCCTTCGACGAGCAGCATGTCGCCCGCCTGCAGCATCATTTCCGAGCGGGGCAGGAGGTAGCGGTCGCGGTCGCGCACCACGCGCACGATTGCCAGGTCCATGTCGCGACCGAGCCCCGCCTCCGCGATCGTCTTTCCGACGAGGGGCGAGTCGTTCATGACCACGACTTCCGAGATGTAGGAACGCAGCCCAAACTGCTCGAGCAGGCCCGGGACTTCCGCGCGGTCCTGCACCAGATGCCGGCCAATGAAGTACATGTAGAGCAGGCCGGCAATCGCCACGGGCACTCCCACCGGCGTGAGTTCGAAGATGCCCATCGGCGGCATGCCCGCGCGCTGGATCAGCCCGCTGACCACCAGGTTCGTCGAGGTGCTGATCAGCGTGACCGAACTCGTGAGGATTGAGGCAAACGCGAGCGGCATCAGCAGGCAGGAGGGCGACATCTTCGCCTTGGTGGCCACGCCCAGCACGATCGGCAGGAAGAACGCCGCCGCCGCGGTGTTGCTGATGAAGGCGCTCAGCGCTGCGCATCCGATCATGATCACCGCGAGCAGCGTGCTGGGGTTGGTGCCGGCGTGCCGCAGAATCGCGCGCCCCGCGAGGTCCACGACCCCCGTTCGGATTAGCGCCGTGGTCATGATCAGCAGCCCGAGGATCATGATCACGGTGTCACTTCCGAATCCTGCAAAGGCATCCTCCGGCGAGAGCAGCCCCGTCATGATCAGCGTTAGCACGAGCCCGAGCGCGACCACGTCGCTGGGAACCCAGTCGAACGAGAAGAAGACCAGGGCGGCCGCAATGAGCGCCAACAGGAGCGCGATCTGGAAGGTCACGCCAGCATCGTGTGGCGCGCCCCCGGGCGGTTCCGCGGGCCCCGGTGGGTGGCCACCCCAACCTTCACTTCACGGGCAGCCCATGCTTGCACCCGGCGGGCGTGCAACTTTCCTACCCATGGAGGGTCCTGCAACCGTGCGCCTACTCAAATACGTCATCGCGGCAGTCCTGTTGGTCCTGGCTTTGACGGCCGGGATTGTCGTGACGGTCGTGTTTGCCACCTGCTTCCTCGCCGTCGTGCTCGTGCGCTGGGCGAAGCATCGGTTTGGGCAATCGCGCGGCGCGGCCGTGCCGTCGCCCGCGGCGCGGCGGCCGACTGCGACGGGCGACGTGATCGACGTCAGCGCCACGGAGGTCCCGGCCCCGGCAACCGCCGAGTTGCCCGCCGCCACGCCGGCGGCCGACGACCGTCGCCAGGTTTGACCTTCACGCGCACCGGCCGGCCGCGGCCGATGCGCGGCGGATTTTTCGTCCGCGATAACCACTAGAAGTGGTACTTCACGCCGAGTTCGGCCGACACGTCGTCACCGATTTTTTCGCGGGAGAAGTCGACTTTGCCGATGTTCAGATAACGGGCGGACGCCTCGACGCTGAACTGTGGGGTGATGCGATACCCGAGCGTGGCGATTGCCTGGTAAGTGAAGGCATTGTCCGTACCCGCGTACCAATACCCGCGCAGCTTGGCCCGCGTGGCGCCGAGACCCGCGCCGAACGAGACGTAGAGCGGCGCGTTGAGATCCACCGTCAATCGGTAGTTCACAAGCGCGCCGGCGAGCCGCAGCTTGATGCCCCGACCTTCGTCGTCCTCCCCACTGTAACCTTCGAGTTCGATGGCGTGGGTGAGGTTGCCCTGCTGGGCGACATCAAAGCCGACGCGCGCATTGAACACCATGTCTTCGCTGTCGATCCAGTAGCCGGCGCCGGCGCCGACGTAGGTGCCGGCCCCGAAGGCGGCGGCAGCGCTGAGTACCAGACAGACGGTGAGTTTGGTCAGGATTTTCATTGCGCCGCGTATGACGTCCGGCCGGAGGTCTTTGGCAACCGGATACGCCTCAGGCGATGTGCCGAGATTTTATCCGGGAAAACCGGATCCACCCTCGGGCCGGCGCCCGGCCGCGACGGCGGCGCGGGGTCGCGCCGACGCCCTCAGTCCGCACGGCGATGCGGTCCCACTCCCGCAAGGCGTGGTATCACACCGTTCTACGGAGGGGCTGCAATTTCTCGGTCGCTGTCTGGTTTCCCGGGTCGCGTTGTAGCACGTCTTCGAACGCTGCGATTGCCTGGGCACGTTGGCCGCAGTCCGCAAGACACGACGCGTACTTGAGGCGAAGTTCGATATCGTCGGGCGCGTGTCGGAGGACCAATCCAAGATGTCCGATGGCAACTTGGGGTTGCCCATTGGCCAGCAAGAGATCGCCCAGAAGCCGATGGGCCGGCGGATACTCGGGCTCAATCTCCAAGGCTCGTGCGAGCGCGGTCTCGAACTCTTCGATCTGCCCCAATTGCACGGCGGCTCGGGCCCGAAGCAGATGCAGCCGGACATCCGATGGGTGGGCCTCAAGTTTGGCTTTTGCTTCCTGGAGTGCGCCAGAAAAGTCCCCGGCCTGCAGGCGGCTTTCAACCAACGCCACCGGTTCGGCCAGCGCACTGGCGGGCATTTTTATGGGTCCCCAGCCACCCCACAAGGTTGTGCATCGCGACCGGTCTAGCTCCCGGAGCTTCTTGGCTGGTACACCTCCGTATACCGCCATCGGCGGCAGGCTTTTCGTCACGACGCTGCCGGCGCCAATCACGACATCGTCGCCGATCACCACTCCGCCGAGGATCGTGACGTTGAGCCCGGCCCATACTCTATCGCCAATTCGAATAGGGCCCCCGGTCGGCTGCAGGGTTTCTACATCGTGCCCCCCACAGTTGATCGTGAGTCCGCCGGCGCTTAGAAAATCATTCCCGATCTCGATATCCGCATAGTTCCAAATCCGGGTGAAACTGCCGAAAGAGCAGTTCCGGCCGACCCTCAAATGTCCTTTGTCGCGAAGGTAGAAATCCACCCCGATCGAGATCGGTGACTCAAACTCAACTCCCAGCGCCCTCAGGTACTTTCTCCGGAAACGAGTATCGGTGTTGTTTCTCCGGTACTCGAATTCCAGTTCGCTGAGGGCCCTCAATATCCGTAGTGAGATCAGGTGGAAGAGACCCATTCAGAAAGCCTAGCGCGTTCCGCCGAGGGTAGAATGCAAAACTGGCCCTGACCTGACCCTCCCTCCGCTGCGACTGCCGACAAGGAATGGGCCCACTGGGATTTGAACCCAGAACCAAAGGATTATGAGTCCTCTGCTCTAACCGTTGAGCTATAGGCCCGGCGCAGAGCGACAAGGACGGCGAAAATTACGCCGCCGGCAAGCCCTGTCGCGGCGGATACCGCCGCGACAGTGTTCCAGGTTGGAAGGTTGCATGTCGCAGGTTCCCGCTCTCGCGCGCCGAATGGCATTCTCTTCGTCCTCACGTTCGCCTCCCTCACTCCCTCCTGCCTGCTCCCGTCCCGCCCCATCGGCGCTCCACTTCTCAGGTCACTCCATCGGTCCCGGCATGAGCCTGGCCACTTTCACTCTCACTGTCACAGCATGGTTGCCTGCCTCTTTCCGTTTTCGCGGCGGCGAAAACTGTCCGTTCGGCCAATGGGTTTGCGGTGGCGCGTAGGATCTCGATGCGTGAGTATCCGCGCCCTCGTTATCCATGATCGGCCTGCTTTCTCATCCCCGCGGTCCTGCTGCGCCTGCCGGCCTGCTTCAAGTCATCCGCACCTGTTGGCAGCGGCCGTTCCGATCGCGGGCGCGGCGGCTTGGGGCCGCGCTCGGCCTGCTTGCCGTCGCGGGTGTCCTGTTGGTCGGCTGCCAGCAATCGTCGACCGCCGCGCGACCGCGCCGCGCCGTCTGGGTCGACGTGGCGCTCGGTCGCGCATCCGGCAGCGACACGGTCACACCTGAACGTCTCCGAGCGCCCGCGGACCCCGGTCCCGGCCTGCCGGTCCGCCGCGTCGCGGTGACGCTCGACCCTGCCACGCCGCCGCCCCCGGTGGCGGCCTCCGCTACCGAGGTGATCGTCATCGCGCCGCGGTTCGGCGCCGACGCCGAGCTCGCCGCCGAGGTCGCCCGCCTGGCCGACGTCCTGCCCGGCTGGGTCGAGGCGACGCGCGGGGCTTCAAGCCCCGCCCGAATCCTCCTGGTGCTGCGCGGCCCGGCGTTCGACGCCGAGTCCCGCCCGGCCGACGCCTGGACGGCCCAGTTGCCCAAGTTGAGCGCCGCCGCCTTCGCCGCGGCGGTTGAGCCCGTGTATGTTTTCTCCGGTGAGGAGCATGCCGCCGCGAGTGTCGCCGAGGTGATCAGCCAACCCGTGGACCGGGAGTACGACCTCGAACTGAAGCTTCTTGCCAACGGCATCCGGCGAACGCCCAAGTCCTTCTACGGGTTCAGGCAGCTTGGCTTCCATCTGCCGGAGAGCGGCCGCGAGGTCACGATCGTGCGGCCGTATCGCACCGCGCCGGGCCACCCGCTGGTCTGGCGCGGCGAGTTCTTCGGGCACCAACCGCAGGTGGACCTCGCCCTGCTCAATCACGGTTACCACGTTGTCTACGTGAAGGCGCAGAACCTGTACGGCGCGCCGGTGGCGATGCGGTTCTGGGGGGAGGCACTCGATGCGTTCCGGCACATGGAACTCACCGGCAAGATTGTCCTCATCGGCATGAGCCGCGGTGGCCTTTACTGCTACAACTGGGCCGCCCTCCACCCGGAAACCGTGGCGGCGATCTACGGGGATGCGCCGGTTTGCGATTTCAAGAGCTGGCCCGGTCGCCGTGGCCGCAGCACCGGCCCCGCGGGCCTCTGGCCGGAATTGATGGCGGCTTACGGATTCGAATCGGATTCGCAGGCGCTCGCGTATCCCAATCCTGTGGACAACCTCGCGCCGCTCGCCGCGGCCGGAATTCCCATCATTCACGTCCTCGGCACCGCCGACACGGCCGCCATCCCCGAGGAGAACTCCGATCTCGTCGAGGCCCGCTATCGTGCGCTCGGCGGCACGATCCAGGTGATCCGAAAACCCGGCGTGGACCACCACCCGCACAGCCTGGCCGACCCAACGCCCATCGTGGATTTCATTCTCCAGCACGCGCGACCCTCGCGCTAATCTCCCGCTCCTTGTCCATGCGCTCACTGCATCTGCGTTCTTCACTTCACTGCGGCATGGCCGCGTTCGCGCTGACCGTTGCCGCCGCCGCGCTCGCCGCCTCGGCGTCTCCCGCTTCCGGCGGTACCGCGGTCGCCGCGCCGGCCGGCTACGACGCCCGCATCGCCGGCCGCGAAATTCTCACGCCGGCCGCGCCCGCCGCCCCACGGTTCACCGGTCCGACGATCTACGGCGCGCGCCCGGGGAAGCCGCTGCATTTCCGCGTCTCCGCCACCGGCGCGAAGCCACTCACCTACGCTGCCACCGGGCTCCCCACTGGTGTGACGCTCGACCCGGCCACCGGGTGGATCACCGGCCGCGTGCCGGCTCAGCCCGGCGACATCACGCTCCAGCTTCAGGTCACCAACGCCCACGGCCGCGCCGAGCGCGCGCTCACGCTGCGCGTGGGTGAAACAATCTGCCTCACCCCGCCCATGGGTTGGAACAGCTGGTACGTGCACTCCGAGGGCGTGAGCGACCAGGCCATCCGCGAAATGGCCCAGGCCATGGCGGACAAGGGCCTGACCGACCACGGCTGGACCTTCGTGAACATCGACGACTGCTGGTCCGGGCTGCGCGATCCGGCGACCAAGGCCATCCAGCCCAACGCGAAGTTCCCCGACATGACGGCGCTCGTCGCCTTCGTGAACGCCCGCGGCCTCAAGCTTGGCCTCTACTCGACCGCGTGGATGTCCACCTATGCCGGCCACGTCGGCGGCAGCGCTCCGAATGAGGCGTGCGACTACTCGGCGTACTTCGTCCCGCCCGAAAAGCGTGAGAACCCGGAACAGCCCTTCGGCCGCTACCCGAACGGTATCCGCAAGGGTCTCGCCACCATTGGGCCGGTCTGGCTTGTCGATCGTGACGCGCGCCAGTTCGCCGCCTGGGGCATCGAGTACGTGAAGTATGACTGGATCGAACAGACGCTGAAGCAGACGCCTGCCGGCTACGCGGTCGACAAGACCCAGCCCCAGCGCAAGACCGAGGCCGTCTCCCGGCGCGTGTCCGAGGACCTCCGGGCCGTCGACCGCGATATCGTGATCAGCTTCTCGCCCCACCACCGCGAACTCGAAGACACGTTCGTACCGAAGTACTGCAACCTCTGGCGTCTCACGGGCGACATCGACGCCCGCTGGCCGCGCCTGATCGCGCCGTTTGAGATGGGCGCGCGTCTCCAGCTCACGGGCCCCGGCCACTTCGGCGACCTCGACATGCTGCAGATTGGGCCGCTCGGTGAACCGAATCGCGCGGAGAAGGTGTTCAAGCCGTCGCCGCTCACCCCGGCCGAACAGTACTTTCAGGTCACGCTTTGGTGCCTGTTCACCCAGCCGCTCCTGCTCTCGTGCCACGTGCCGACGATGGACGCCTTCGATCTCAACCTCGTCACCAACGACGAGGTGCTCGCGATCGACCAGGATCCGCTCTGCCGCCCCGCGCAGCGCGTGGCGCACGTGCCGGGCCAGTGGGAGATCTGGGCCAAGGATCTCGCCGACGGCGGCAAGGCCGTGGGGCTGTTCAATCTCGCCGACACTGACCAGGTTCTGTCCCTCGATCCCGCCCAACTGGGCCTCGCCGGCGCCAAGGCCCGCGACCTCTGGCGTCAGCGTGATCTCGGCGTGCTCGCGCAGCCGCTCTCCGCTCATGTCAGCGCCCACGGGGTGCTGTTGCTCCGCCTCCGCTAAGCGCCCGCGATCTCAGAGCATCCATCGTTGGGGCGTGTGACGCCGTGACGCTGACCCCGTCCGGATGGGGCGTCACCGCGTCACATTTCCGAGCAGGATGTGGGCGCAAACCGGTTCACCGAGGCCGGCCCCAACGCCAGGCGAGTCGCGTCGGCCGACACAGCCCCGGGATGTATCCGGACATTATCCTTCGAGTATCTGGACATTATTCTTGGGAGTATCCGGACATTATCGCTAGTCGCTGAATGGGAGGCGTTAATAATTGCACCCTCCTGTCCCGGGCTCCTTCACACCGGATCGTGCGGCCGGGTCAAAACCGCTAGCGCCACTCCGACGGCGGCGTGAGCGCGGGCGGCGGTAGCTTGGCCGGCCACTTCGGGCCAACGGGCGTGAAGAGCACGTAGAGCTCGGCGTCGGCGGGCGCGTTGATCGCCGGCAGGATCACCGTGAGGATGCGAGCCTCGACGTTCTGGCGCTCAGCCGGCGTCGGGGGCGTCGCGCTCGCCACGGTAAACCGCGCGTCTGCCGGTCCGCTGAGCTCGGCCCGCAGCGTGCGCCCGTTCGCGCGCAAGATCGCGGAGCGGCCATCTGCGCCGAGCGTGATCTCGGCGCTGGTCATCATCCGCCAGCTCAGGTTCTCGCCCGCGCGCCGGCCGCGCCATTCATCCGCCACCAGCACCCGCGCGCGGTCGAGCATCGCCACTCCGCGGCGCCAAGTCGTCGCGGAGCCGGGATAGGCCGAGGTCAGGTCGGCCACGGCAAAGGCACGTTCGGTCGTGCTGCGAAACCCCACGATGGGCGCGGCGGCGGCGCGTTCCTGCAGGCGATCGCCTGGTGTCAGCGTGTTGTGACTCAGGTTGCCCAGTCGAAAGTAACCCCAGCGTCGCTCGTGGCTGAAATAGGCGGGCAGGTTGTAGTTGTCCGGCCCGAGATCGAGCGCCCAGCGGACTCCGTCCGACTCCAGCACGAATGAGCCGAGGTCGAGGTGGGCGTGGTTCACGTCGTTTCGTCCCGCCTTCAGGCCGGCGAAGAGCGCCGCTGGGTCGTGCCACGCCGAGCGAAACATCGCGACCTCCGCGGCGCCGCGAAATCGCGCGTCCTTCGGCTCCTCGCCGTCTGCCCCTCCGGCGGCGGTCCGCTTTCCGGTGCCCGCCTCCGTCGGCGGCGGCAGCCAAAGCACCTGCCACGCCAGCTGGCCCGCGGGGTGTCCCCGGCCCTTCGCCTGCAACGCGGTGGCGAGCCGTTCGCGCGCGTCGCGCTGGCCTGGCCGGTATCCGTAACGCGTGGACAGCCACCCCAGCACCGGCGCGGCCGAGAAGCCCGCGGCGGTGTCGGCATAGTTCCACACCTGACCGGCCGGCGTTTCCGCCTGCACGCGGTACCGCGCCGTCCGGCCCAGTCCGTCGATCCGCGCGAGCTCGCTCTCCTGCTGCAACGCCGACTCGAGCAGTGCGATCGCCAGCACGTTGTAGGTCGTGCCGTAATCCCAGTAGCCGGGGCCCTCCGGGTACGCGCCATCGGGTCGGTACGCGGCCATGGCGCGCGGGAGCGAGCGCCGCGCGCCGGCGATGGTCAGGCGCGCGAGTTCGGGCTCATCCTCGGCCAGCGCGAGCGCCGCCGCCAGCAGCCCGCCATTGCAGACCTGGTTCCAGTTCTGCTCAGCGTCGACCCACCACACGCGATGGTCGGCTGGTCCCCCCTCCGCATAGGCCGCCGGGGCAAACGCGAGCGCATGGTCCACCAGCGCCCGATGCACCGTCGCGCGCTCGTCCGGCGTCAGCTGCGCGTACAGCCAGTCGTAGCCGACCGCGAGGGCCAGGCTCATCTCGGCCACGTCGAGAAAGTGCGTCGGATTCCAGTCCGGAAACGCGGCCGCCGTCAGCATCTCCCGCTTCGCCCGCGCCGCGAAGCGTTCGTCACCGCTGATCCGATACGCGAGCGCGCCGGTCAGTACGCGGCGGAGCGCCTGGCGGGATTGCTCGAGCATCCGGGGCCCGACGAGTGCATGTTGGACGGTTGGCTCGCTGAGCGTCGCCTCCGCCTGTGCCTGCAGGCGCGCCAGCAGTTCACGGAGCAGCGGGTCAGTGGTCGCCCGCTGCCGCACGCGCGCGAGCTCGTCATCTGTTGCCAGCAGCCGCGGATGCCCGGGCCGCAGCGTCGCGAGGACGTCGGTTACCTCGGCCCATGCCGCGGGGCCGACTGCCAGGAAGATGACGACCAGCGCGAGTCCGAGCCACCGGGCCGCGCCTCCCGCTGCGCACCCTGGCGCGGACCTTCGGGGCGGGCGGATGCGTCCGCTCATGGCCGAGAGCCGCTGCCGGGCGACCGGATTTCGAAGCCGCCGTGCAGCCTTAGGTCGGTGCTGGAGGAACCGACGTGCAGCTCGAACGCGCCCGGCTCGACCACGCGCCGGCCCTGCCGGTTGATGAGCGCCAGCGCGCGCGCCGGCACCTGCAGCTCGAGGGTGCGGCTTTCGCCGGGTTGGAGGGACACGCGCTGGAAGTTCACGAGGTTGAGTTCGTAGGTGGTAACGCTGCTCACCACGTCGCGGCAATACAGCTGCACGACTTCGTCACCGGCACGCCGGCCCGTGTTGGTGACCGTGCAAGTGACGCTCACCTCGCCGTCCGGCGCGACGGCGGCCGGGCTCACCCGCAGGTCGCGGTACGCGAAGGTGGTGTAGCTCAGGCCATGGCCAAACGGGTACAGGGCGCCCTCGATGGCGGCGGCGCCCAGGCCGTTGGGATCATCCTTCCCATCCTGGGTCGCATGGCTGCCGGGTTTGAAGGGAAAGTTGTACGGCAGTTGGCCGACGGTGCGCGGGAAGGTGATCGGCAGCTTGCCCCCCGGGTTGAGGTCCCCGAAGAGCGCCTCGGCGATCGCGGTGCCGCCCGCCTCGCCGGGGAACCACGCCGAGAGGATCGCGGCGGCGTGCCGCTGCAGGTAGTTGACTGAGGCCGGCCGGCCGGTGAGCAGGACGGCCACCACGGGTTTTCCGGTCTCGACCAGCGCCCGCACCAGATCGTTTTGGTGGCCCGGGAGCTCGAGGCTCGTGCGGCTCCGCGCCTCGCCGATCGTGGCGTTGGCGTCGCCCAGGAACACGATCACGACATCGGCGGCTTTGGCCTGCGCCGCCGCGGCGGCGATCTGCGCGGCCACGCCCCCCGTCGGCGGCTCGGGGATGATCTCCGATTCCGGCCAGTCGCCGTCGATCACCGGGCAACCCTCGGCGTAGGTCACTTCGACGGGCATGCCCGCCAGGCGGGCGCGGATCCCCTCCAGCGGCGAGACCACGCGCCCGTGATTTGCGCCATAGCGGTCGAACCACGTCTCCGTGTTCTGCGCCGTTGGCCCGCACACCAGGATGCGTTTCAGGGTGGGGGAGAGCGGGAGGGCGCCGCCCTCGTTCTTCAGCAGCACGAGCGATTTCCGCGCCGCCTCGAGCGCGACCTGCTGGTGCTCGGCGCGATGCATCACGGCGGCGGCGCGCTCGGGGTGCTCCACGTAAGGATGGTCGAAGATCCCGGCGAGAAACTTCACCCGCAGCACGTCGCGCACGCGCTCGTCGACGACGCGGGGATCCAGCCGGCCCGCGGCCACCTCCGCCCGCAGCCCCAGGATGTACGCGTCGGGAAACGTGAAATTCGTCCGCACATTGCCGCCCTCGCGCACGAACATCGCCGCCGCCTCCGGGTATGTCCCCACCACGCGGTGCTTCGTCTGCAGAAACTCCACCGCCCCGCTGTCCGACACCACGTATCCGGTGAATCCCCACTGCCGGCGCAGCCGGTCGACGAGGAACTCGTGGCTGCCCGACACCGGGACGCCGTCGTAGTCGTTGTAGGAGCTCATCACGCCCCGGATGCCGGTCTCGCGCACGAGCCGCTCCCACGGCCAGAGGTGGATCATCTCCATCTCCCGCGGCGTCACGTGCGGATCGGTGCGCGCGGCGCCATCGCGGCCGCCCTTGGGCTCCGAGTAGACGGCGAAGGTCTTCGCCGTGGCCGTGAGCCCCGCGTCCTGCAGGCTGCGCGCCATCCGGATCGCGATTTCCGTCACGAGGTAAGGGTCCTCGCTGTAGCTTTCCACCACGCGGCCCCAGCGCGGATCGCGGGCAGTGTCCATGATCGGTGCATACACGTTGGTGTAGCCGACGGCCCGGGCCTCCGCGGCGATCACCGCGCCGACCCGGCCCGCGAGGTCGCGGTCCCACGTGGCGCCGAGCCCGAGGTTGCACGGGAAATTGGTCGAGCCGACGTAGTTCAGCCCGCGGATGCCCTCGTTGGTGAAGTCGACCGGGATGCCGAGTCGCGTCTGCTCGATGAACCAGCGCTGGAGGGTGTTGAGCGCCTCGGCCGTGGCGGCGGGCGTCTGGTTGTAGGGCGACACCGCGCGGGGGCCGATGCCGTTGTGCATCTCGTCGATGTTGCCGATGCCATCCTTCCAAATGCGCGTCTTCCATTCGGGCGTCGGCAGCGGGTCGCGCAGCACGCGGCCGTAGCCGTAGAGCGTGGCGAGCTGGCACGTCTTTTCCTCGAGCGTCATCTGCGCGAGCAGGTCCTCGATACGGCGCTCCACCGGGGCCTGCGGATCCTCGTACCCGTCCACGCGTCCGTTCTTGTTGAAGTCCGTCGCGCGGACCGCCGGGCCGGCGAGGACGGACATCAGAAAGAGGCAGGGCAGGGCGAGCCGTCGTGACGGCGCGGAGACGAGAATCATGGGCAGCGGAAAAATGGGCGGAAGTATCTCCGGGCGAGGAGCCGCGCGCTATTGGCCGACCGGCCAACCGCGCCGCAGTGAATTGCGTTTGCCCGGGCGCGGGCCGGCGCTGCAACCTCGGCTCCGCTCTGCCGCTGCTTTCCGGCTCCCATGTTTTCACCCCGCCGCGCGTTCCTGTTCGCCCTCTTGCTCCCATTGTCGGGCTTGCTGGCGGCGGCTGCGCCGCTGACGCGCCTCGCCGACATCCGTGCGATGCCCCGCGAGGAGATGGCGCATGCAGCGCCGGTTCAGGTGCGGGGTGTGGTGACGTGGCGCTTCGATGCGAACGAGTTCGCGCTGCAGGACGACTCCGGCGGCATCTGGATCCAGGTGCCCAGTGCGCGGAAGATGGGCGTGTGGGCGGGCGACGACGCCGAGCTCAAGCGCGTGCGGGAGGGCATGGAGCTGGAGATCGAGGGCGTCACGAATCCGGCGGGCTTCGCCCCGGCGATCTCCCCGCGCGCGATTCGCATTCTGGGCACCAAGCCGCTGCCGCCGGCGCGGCCGTTCGACCGGTTACGCTTCTTCAACGGGCACGATTCCGGCCAGCGCATCGAGGCGCGCGGCGTGGTGCTCGCCTTCGAGCGGGTGGTGGACGGCTGGCGCCTCAACATGCAGATGGGCCCCGACATCGTGTTCGTGATGGTTTCCAACGCCGTCTTGAAGGACCCGTTCACGATCCTGGGCGCCGAGGTGCGCGTCCGTGGTGTCGGCGGCTGCGGCTTCAACACGCGGAGTGAGTTTCTCAATGCCCGCGTCATGGTCAGCATCCCGGGGGATGTCATCGTCGAGAAGGACGCGCCGGAGGTCCCGTTCTCCGGGCCGTTTGCCCAGCTCGACCGGTTACGGGTGTTCCAGCCCGATCCCGAGCCCGCCCATCGCGTGCGCGTCGTGGGCACCGTCTCGAGCGTCCTCGGGCCGTCGCGCTTCTACCTGCAGGACGGCGCCAAGGTGGTCCGGGTCGAGGCCAAGTCCGTCACGGCGGCAGAGAGCTTCACGCCCGGCGACCGCGTGGAGGCGGTCGGTTTCATCGACATGACGCGCCAGATCGGCGGCCTCGGCGGGGCGCAAGTGCGGCGGATTGGGCGCGAGGCGCCGCCGCCGCCCGAGGCGATCACGCCGGAGGAGGTCATGCGGATCAACGCCCTCGCCGTGGAGACCGGCCAGGCGGCGCGGCCGCATGACTACGACGGGCACCTGATCCGGTTTCGCGCCGCGCTCATCAGCGTCGACGTGCCTCCCGCTGACGCCAAGACCCGCAGCCGGCTCACGCTGCGTCAGGGCAAGATGATTCTCGAGGCGACGCTGCCCTACGGGAACGAGAAGGCTCTGGCCGCGCTCCTGCCCGGCAGCGAGGTGGAGGTCACCGGCGTGGTGCAGCTCGAATACGGCGCCGTCCCCCAGAGCCGGTCGTTCCTGCAGCCGGTGCAGATGAGCATCCTGCTCCGCGATCCGACGGAGGTCGTCGTCCTGCGCGCGCCGCCCTGGTGGACGCCCCGGCGGCTGCTCGCGGTGATCGCGGTTGGGGCGCTCACCCTCGGCGGGTCGCTGCTGTGGGCGTGGCAGCTGCGGAAGCAGGTGCGGCGCAAGACCCAGGAACTCGCGGCGGAGATGCGCGCGCGGCACGACGCCGCGCTCGAGTTCCGCGCGACCCTGCGCGAGCGCAACCGGCTCGCCGCCACGTTGCACGACACGCTCCTGCAGACCGTCAGCGGGATCGGCTTTCAGCTTGAGGCGTGCGAAGCCACTGCCAGCCGCCCCGAGGGCAGCCGCGGCAACCACCTCGAGGTGGCCCGGCGGATGCTCGACGTGGCGGTGAACGAATTGCGCAGCTCGGTCTGGGCGTTGCGCAGCCTGCCGCTGAAGGACCTGGATTTTTCGAAGGTGCTCGAGTCGCTGGTGGAACGCGCCCGCAACCTGCACGCGGCGGAGGTCGAGGTGCGCGTCGCCGCCGATCTCGGGCGCGTCCCGGATTTCGTCGCCGGCAATCTCCTGCTCGCGGCCCAGGAGGCGCTGCACAATGCGCTTAAGCATGGCCGGCCCCGCCGCGTGATCCTCGAGGCGCGCCACGGCGAAAAGCCGGGCTGGATCGTCGTCGAGGTGCGCGACGACGGCGTCGGCTTCACGCCGGGCCGGCAGGTCGGCGCCAAGGAGGGCCATTTTGGTCTCGCCGGCATCCGCGAGCGCATCGAGCGGCTCGATGGCACGCTGCGCGTCGAGAGCGCGCCGGGCCGCGGCACTGTGGTTCACCTCGAGGTGCCGGTGCGCGCCTACGATGAGGACGTCGCCTGACCCGCCGCTGGCCGAAAGTACGATGGTCCCCTGAACCCGAAACGTTTATGATCCGCGCTCAAGTCCGGGCCACCCCGGAGCTTCCCCGCATGTCGACGATTCACCTCCTGCTCGTGGACGATCACCCTGTGCTCCGCGCCGGGCTTGCCAACGTGCTGAATTGCGAGCCCGATTTTTCGGTCATCGCCGAGGCCGACGACGGCCCCGGGGCGATCGCTGCCTGGCGCCAGCACCAGCCCGACATCATGCTGCTCGACCTAAGCATGCCCGGGATGGACGGCATTGAGACCCTTGAGAAGCTGCGCGCGGAGTTTCCCAAGGCGCGCGTGCTCATCCTGACTTCGTCCGAGGCGCCGGAAGATGTCCGGCACGCGCTCGACGCCGGCGCCGACGGCTACGTCACCAAGAACGTCCGCCGGGCCGAACTGGTCGCGGCGATCCGCCGGGTCGTGGCCGGCGAGCGTACGATCGGCGAGACCGCGGCGCGCCAGATGGCGGCGAGCGAGGAAAACGGACAGATTTCGCGGCGCGAACTGGAGGTGCTGAGCCTCGTGCGCCAGGGTTTCACCAACGGTGAAATCGGCCGGTTGCTCGATATCTCGGAGCGCACGGCCAAGGCCCACGTTGCCGCGCTGCTGGTCAAGCTCCAGGCGGCCGACCGCGCCGAGGCCGTCGCGCGTGGCTTCGAGCGCGGGCTCCTCAAGGTCTAGCCGGCCCGGCGGGCGCGGCCGCGTCTCTCATGTCCTCAACTCCGTTGCCGCCTTCAACCCAACTTTCCCGTCGCGAGGCCCTCGGTGTGCTCGGGGGGCTGGCGCTGCCGCTTGCCGGCCTGCCGCTGTCGGCCGTCGCCGCGGAGAATTCCGGTCCCGCCGCGTCCCCGCCAGCGATCCCGCCCGTCACTGGCAACCCGCCGGACCTCGCCAACCTGCACGCGCCGCTGGCCTGGCTCGCCGGCGTGCGCGGACCCGCGCTGTCGTTTCTTGATTCGCGTTGGCGGGACCTCGAGACGTGGAAACGTGAGGCGCGGCCGGTCTTTCATCGCCAGCTCAGCTACGCGCCGCCGGCGGAGCCACTCGGCGCCACTCTCGTCAGCCGCGAGGAGCGCGCGGCGTTCACCGTCGAGACCGTGCGCATTCGCGCCACCGCCGCGTACGACATACCCGCGCGCGTTCTCCTGCCCCGTGGGCGGCGCGGACCGCTGCCCGCCGTGATCGCGATGCATGACCACAGCGGGCGCTACGTCTGGGCCCACGAGAAGGTGCTCTCGGCGGCCTCCGACTCGGAGGCCCTCGCGGCGTTTCGCGCGGATGCCTATGACGGCGCCTGGGCCGAGGCGTTGGCCGCGCGCGGTTTCGTGGTGCTGGTGTCCGACGCCTTCTATTTCGGCGCGCGGCGGCTCCGAGTGGAGGAACTTGACCCGGCCCGCGCGGCGGGCGACGTGCGCGCGGCGATCCAGACCGCCCGTACCGCGCGCCCCGGTTCGTCCGAGTGGATGGCCGCGATCGATCGCACGTGCGGCCAGTACGAGCACCTCACGGCCAAGACGATCTTCGCCGCGGGTGCGACCTGGCCCGGGCTCCTGGTGTGGGACGACATGCGGACCGTCGACTACCTGCTCACGCGGCCCGAGGTCGATCCCGCGCGCGTGGGTTGCGCCGGGCTTTCGCTCGGCGGCTTGCGCACCGCGCACCTCATCGCCGCCGACCCGCGGATCAAGGCCGCCTGCGTGACGGGCTGGATGACCGAGTTTGCGGCGCAGCTGCGGAATCACCTGCGGCACCACACCTGGATGGCGTATGTGCCGGGCTTGTACCCGGCGCTCGACCTCCCCGATGCCGCCGCGCTGCACGCGCCGGGCGCACTCCTCGTGCAGCAATGCAGCCAGGACCGGCTCTACCCGATGAGCGGGCTGCAGGGAGCCATCGCCAAGCTCGCGCGGCTCTACGCCAAGGCGGGCATCCCGGAACGCTTCCGCGGAACGTTTCACGACGTGCCCCACTGCTTCCGCGCGCCGCTGCAGGCAGAGGCCTTCGCGTGGTTCGAGCGTTGGCTGGCGTAGCAGGCGGCCGCGCCTGCCTCCGACCGCCGGCCAATCCAGATGGCTGCGCCATCTGGGGAGCCGGGCGTGAGCCGGCCATTGTCAATGTCGCGGGCAAGTGACACGAAGGACTGTCCGTTCGGACAATAGGCGGCGCGGGGCCCTTGGCCGATACTCGGCGCCGCTTCAGACGTTCCTCGAATCCCCCGGAACGGACCCGCCCCAAACCGCACCGCAATGACCTATCACGCACGCTACGCTGCCTTGCCCGCGCTGCTTCTCGCTGCCGCGGCCACGGCGTTCGGCCAGACCGCCCCGACGCCCAACGCGGCCGCCGCCGCGGCAACCAAGAAACCGGTTCCCATCACCACGGAGGACGACACGGTTCAGTTGTCTCCCTTCACAGTGAGCACCGACCGCGATACGGGCTTCGTCGCCGCGAGTTCGCTCGCGGGTGGCCGCCTTGCGACCGACCTGAAGGACACGCCGGTCGCCTACTCGGTGATCACGCGCGACTTCATCGATGCGCTGAGTCTCGAGAACATCACAGAAGCGGCGGATTGGGCGCCGAACTCGGTCCGCGTCGTCTCAACCGTCGGTGCCGGTCTCGGCAACGACCAGTCCAACGATCCCGGCTCGTTCAACGTCCGCGGTTCCGGCGGCGGGCGCGGCATGCGCAATTTCTTTACGTACAAGGCGCCGAACGACGCGTATGCAGTCGAGCGCTTCGACATCGGCCGCGGCCCCAATGCGGTGCTCTTCGGCAACGGGTCGCTGGGTGGTGTGCCGACCACGATGACCAAGCAGGCGCGCTTCGACCAGACCTTCGCCGAGCTTTCCCAGTCGGTCGGCTCCTGGAGCAACTTCCGCACGACGGCCGACGTGAACCGGTCCTTCGGTAAGAAGTTCGCGGCCCGCCTGGCGCTCGTCCATGTCGACAGCGACGGCTGGCGTGACCGCTACTTCAGCCGGATCAAGTCCGCGTTCCTGACGCTTTCGTACAAGCTCACGCCCGAGACCACCGTTCGGGTCGAAGGTGAGTACGGCGAGACCGCCCGCAACAGCACCTTCAACAACCTGACGGATCGCCTCAGCGGCTGGGACGGCAAGACGACGTTCAGCGGCCTCCTCGCCAAGCTGCCGTCGAACGCCAACAGCATCGGCGTCTCCCGCCGCCCCGCCGGCTACCAGGTGTGGGACCCCTTCTCCGGCCTGAATGCCGTGATGAACTACCAGAACGACCCGATGACCATGGGCGGGGGCGAGAATCGCCAGGTGCCGATCGCGGGCTATCTTCAGGGCCAGACGCTGCCGGGGTTCAACAGCAACAACAGCAACATCCACTATTCGTTCAACATCCCGGAGCGGCGGTTCGATAACGCCATCAGCGGCTCCCATTTCGTCATCCCCTCGCGCACGTTCAGTCTCGCGACCGACTGGCCGGTGCTGACCGAGCGGTTTCGCGATCTCCAGTTCACGATCGATCATCGGATCAAGAATATCTATATCCAGTTGGCTGCCGATGCGAACCGCACCGACCAGCGGACCTATACGATGGACGTCCGGAGCTCGAACCAGATGTATATCGATATCAATAATCTCCTGCCCAACGGCGCGCCGAATCCGCACGTCCTTTACCCGTATGGCGATGCCTCCCTCCGGCGGAATATCAACACCGCCGACGCCAATTCCGCCCGCCTCGCGGTGGGTTCGTTCAAGGACCTCAACAAGTGGGGCTTTTACACCTGGAACCTCATGGGCGGGTATTCGGAGTACACCTTCACCAACAGTGCCCAGAACCGCAGCATCGCGCAGAACGCGGACCATCGCCGCTGGGGCGCGAGCAGCAATGAGATGACGGCTACGGACATCATTCGCGTGCGTCGCTACTGGAATGAAGACTCCCGGCCCTTCAATATGCCGGAAACGATCCGCTATATCAATCCGCAGACCGGTCTCGACACGACCATCTCCCCCATCTGGGCCCAGGAGAACGACCGCGCCGACTCGCTCACCGACAAGAAGAGCAGCTACACCCATGGGGTCGCGGCCCTGAACGCGAAGTACTTCGATGGCCGGCTCGTGTTTCTCGGCGCCCTCCGCGCGGACAAATATTACAACACCAACCGCCAACAGATCCGCGCCGGCGACTACGATCCGGATAGCTGGGATGGCGTGACCGGCATCCTGCGTCCGGATGCGCCGGAGGATTATACCTCGCTGACGTACCTGCCGAAGAACGCCGCGGGGCAGGTGACGGGGCCCGCGATTGCGGCCGACACCCGTCCGCGCGACGGCAACGGCAACCGGCTGGCCCAGTACGCCAACGATCGGTTCAAGGATGATTATAACGCCCCGGATGTACGCTCGAGCAAGTTGACGAAGAACCTGGGCACCATCGTGCACGTCACGAAGTGGGCTTCTCCGTACTTCAATTACGCTGAAACCTACAACCCGCCCGCCACCGTCCAACTGCTCGACTCCAGCTTCCCGCCCGCGACGGTGGCCAAGGGCATCGACATGGGCATTCGGTTCGAGCTCTTCAATCAGCGCATCAATTTGAACGTGCTCTATTACGCCAACGAGGAGATCAACAGCAGCGTCAGCGCGCCCAATAACCGGGAAATCAACTACCTCCTCGGCTGTAACGCCGTGGGCGATACGAGCGAAGGCGGTCGCAATATCCGCGGTCTGCAGGGCGTGCCCGCCATCTGCAACGACTTGCGGGACCGCGAGGCGAAGGGCTATGAGGTCGAGGTCGTCGCCAACGTCACCAAGAACCTGCGCCTGCTCTTCAACGTCGGCCTGCCCAAGGTCTGGGAGAAGAACAGCTATCGGATGACCAAAGCCTACCTCGAAAACAATTGGGAGATTCTGAAGCAGGTGACGATCGACGCCGGCTGCACCATCGACGCGAACGACGATGCCTCGATCGACACCACCATCGCGGCGGAACTCCGGCCCGACGCCGGCACCGCGTCGTCGAACTGGGATACCCTCGTGGCCGCCCGCAAGAACCTGATCACCGGCAAACGCATCGTCCAGGACCAGCCCTCGGTCAATCTCTACGCCGACTACAACATCCCGATTGGCCCGCTCAAGGGCCTCCGCGTCGGCGGCGGCGTGCAGTACCGCGGCAAGCAAATCATCGGTTACAAGGGCGCCGACACCATCGTGGATCCCGCCAATCCGCTGCTGTCGATCGATGATCCGACGGTCGACGCGTACTCCCCGCTGTTTGCCCCCGACCCGTACTACATCGCCACCGCCACGATGAGCTACACCTGGCGGCTGAAGAACCGGCGTTCGGTCTCGATGAATCTGCGTATCAACAACCTCTTTAACGACCAGGGCCCGATCTATGCCGCCAGCACCGTGCTGCGCCCGAAGAACGGCGACTACACGTCGCCGGCGCGTGAGACGGTCCCCAATAACTACGCGCTCAAGGAGCCGGTCAGCTTCAAGCTCACCATGACCTACCGCCACTAGATCCTGATTTTTCGGCGGCCCGAAAAATCAGGATACTGGGGGGGCTGCAGCATCGCGCGGCCCGGCCGCGCGATGTGTGGGGCCTTCGTGGTCGCAGCCTGCCTTCCATTCCGTGGCTCCGCCCCTCCTCCTGCCAAGCCTTCCACCTTCGCCCAGACTACGGAGGACAGGCCGACCTCTGACCTCCGACCTCTGCCGCCGGCTTCCGGTTTCTGGCCTCTGGCTTCCGCGTCCGGCCTCCGCCTTCTGCCTTCCTCCTCCGCTCTGTGACCTCCTCCGAACTCCGTGCCCTCCGTGACCCAAGTTCGGTCTCCCCATCGTCCGTCTCAGACGCCGACATCCGGCCTCCGGCTTCAGGCCTCTGGCCTCCGACCTCTGACATCCGACATCCGGCTTCTGGCTTCCGGCCTCCGACTTCTGACCTCCGGCTTCCGACCTTTCCTCCCCATGCACTCCGTCCTACCCCCGCGACCGCTCACGCGCCTGACGCTGATCGGCAGTCTCCTGGTGGCGCTCACGCAACCAGTCCTGGCCACGACCTACTATGTCGCCAAGTCCGGCGCCGATACCAACGCCGGCACCTCCCTCGAGGCTCCGTTCCTCACCATCCAGCAGGCGGCCGCCGTCATGGTGGCTGGTGACACCTGCTATATCCGCCAGGGCACCTACCGCGAAACCGTGACGCCGGCCAACTCCGGCACGGCTGACGCCTCAATCACCTTTGCGCCGCATGAGAACGAAACCGTTGTGGTCAGCGGCGCCGACGTGCTGAACGCCACGTGGACACCCCACAGCGGCTCAATCTACACCGCGCCGACCACAGCGTCCTTCCGGCAGCTCTTTGTCGACGGGGTGATGATGAACGAGGCGCGCTGGCCCAACGCCCAGGTGGAGAACCTCCTCGAGGCGCCTCGGGCCCGCGTCGACAGCGGGACCAGGACCTCCCTCGTCGACGCCGCGCTCCCGGCCGTCGATCTCACCGGAGCCAAGCTCCACATCTACACCGGCAACGTCGGCGGGGAGTTCTCCGCCAACACCCGCACGGTCACGGTTCATGACCAAGCGGCCCACAGCCTCACGTGGGTCGGCAACACCGGCTACGGCGTGTACACGGGCACCCCCTACAGCCTCTACGGCAAGCTGGCGCTGCTCGATATCCCAACCGAATGGCACCTCGATACCGCCACCGGCACACTCTATCTCTGGGCGCCCGACAGTGCCTCACCCGCGAGTCACGTGGTCGAGGTCAAGGCCCGCGCTTCCGCTTTCATGCTCAACGGCCGGGCCTACGTGACGGTCCGCGGCCTGCACGTGTTTGCCGCCGGTATCAGCATGGCCAACACGAACCACTGCCTGGTCGATAGCTGCCACCTGCGCCACACCCAGCACTACACCACGGCCGACTGGGCCAACGCCTCCATCGTCCAGGCCTGCCTCACCTCCGGCACCGGCAGCACGTGGCGCAATTCGACGCTGTATTTCAGCTCGCAGGACGGCATCACCCTCAAGGGCACCGGCGCCCGCGTGGAGAACTGCGTGATCGGCGAGGTCGCGTATTACCCGGGCCGCTACTACGCGAACGTGAACTGCGATTCCGGCTCGGGGCACGTCGTCACCGGCAACACGCTCGCCCGCAGCGGCCGCTACCTGGTCAAGCCCGACGAGGCCACCGGGCTCGACATCTCCTACAATGACCTGGGTTTTGGCTGCCGGCTGACGGCCGATGGCGGGGCGCTCTACGCGCACACCATCGAAGGCGGCGGCACCAACATTCACCACAACTGGATTCATCATAACGAGGTCGGCGTGTACCTCGATATGGACGCCCATGGTTATAATGTCTTCCGCAACGTCATCACCGCGAGTGCCGACGGCATCCGCATGGGCAACGGCTATCGTCGTAACATCTACAACAATACCTTCATCGACAACGCCTACAGCGTGCACACGGTCAGCGGCACGGCGCAGAACGACACGTTCGTGATCAACAACCTGGCGGACGCGGGGATCAATGTCCTGACCGGGGGCACCGCCAGCAACAACGGCTGGTTCCCGCCGCTCGGCGCGAACTACGTCCCGCAGGCCGGCTCGGGCGCCATCGACGGCGGGCTGGTCGCGTCGCCGTACACCGACGGCTTCGTCGGCGCCGCGCCGGATATCGGCGCGTACGAGGTAGGCGCCCCCGACTGGGTGCCCGGCGCCTCGATCGCGCTCCCGCAATTCCCGACGCTCGAGAGCACGGCCGTCCCGCCGGCGCCGACCAATGTGGCCGCCCGCCCCGCGACGGACGGCATTGAGGTCACGTGGACCCCGAGCCCGACCTTCGTCGGCGCCTACCGGATCAAGCGGTCGGAGCGCGGCCACGGCCACTTCACTACAGTCGGCACCGTGCTGGCGGGTGCGTCCTTTATCGACAGCACCGCGGAGAGCGGCGCGACGTACAGCTACGTCGTTTCCGCGGTGAACTCGGTGGGGGAGGGGCGAAATTCCGCCAGCGCCCGTGCGATGTCGCGCGTGCCCACCCCTTGGGCCAATGCCGATATCGGACTCAAGTTCCGGACCGGCGGCGCTTCCTTGAATGACGGCGTGTGGGTCACGAAAGGCTGCGGAGCCGACATCGGCGGTTCGAAGGACTCGTTTAACTACACGTACGAGCCGATGACCGGCGATGGCGAGATCGTGGCGCGGCTCACCGATCAGGAACTCGGCGGTGGGGGCGACAAGGTCGGCGTGATGATGCGGGACGGCCTCGCGGCCGACGCGCCTTCCTTTGCCCTCGTGATCAACAGCGGCACCGGCACGCCGCCGCCCCAGGTTCGCATTGCCTACCGGGCCGCCATCGGCGCCGGCACGGGTTGGATCAGCGGCGCCACCGGCATCACGCTGCCGGTCTGGCTCAAGCTCCAGCGCGTGGGCAATGCCTTCACGGGTTCGTACTCTGCCGATGGGACGACCTGGACGACCCTCGGCACCAAGTCGCTGACGATGGCGAACGACATCAACGTTGGCTTCGCCGTCTGCTCCCGGAAAACGGTCGGAACGCTCAATACGAGCACGTTCGACCAGGTGAGCGCGCCGTGGTCCGATACCGACGTCGGATCGGTGGAACTCGGCGGGAACGTCCGCTACAGCGCCGGCGCGTACACGCTGAGTGGTTCCGGCGGGCCTCACGGTCCACGCGACGACAGGTTCAACTTCGCGCACAAGACGCGGACCGGCGACGGCGCGGTGATCGTACGCCTCGCCGCGCTCGCTCGCGAGGAGGCCGAGGGCCCCGGAGGTCCCGGCCGGCCTGATGATCCTGCCGCTCCGGTCGGCCCCGTTGCCCCCGGCGCCCCTGTCGGCCCGGCTGCGCCCGGCGTTCCCGTTGGTCCCGGACCCGGCGGCCCGGGTGGCCCGGGCGGACCTGGCGGTCCTGGACGCGATGCCGAGGGCGAGGCGGGCATCACGTTCCGCGACGGACTCGCGGCGGATGCCGCCATGGTGGCGCTGCGCGTGGTTGATTTGAAGCCGGCTCACGGCCATGGCCCGGGCGCGTCCCCTGCCCGCGCCCGCGTCGAACTCATCCAACGCGATGCGGCGGGCGGTCACCCGCGGATGGTGCACCTCGAGGTGGAAGCCGAGTTGCCGCTCTGGCTGAAACTGGAGCGCACGGGCGACACCTTCACGGGCTCGGTTTCGACCGACGGTACCACTTGGACTCCCGTTGGCACCGCCACGGTGGTCCTGCCCAGCGCGCTCCAGGCCGGCATGACCGTCTCGGGCCGCCACCCGAATGCGCGAGCGATCGCGACCTTCGACAACGTGACCTGGTGAAGAGGCGCGGCTGCCGGTCATGACTGGCAGCCGCTTTGTACGACCGAACCCCAGATCGCCTGGCCGGCGGCGCGGCGCCTTGGCGCTTCCGCGACCCCGGCCGGGCTGATCACGACAATGATGAAATAAGATCCCCACGAGAACCTGGTTTCTCGTGCCTGCGAAAAGCTCATGCACTCCGACCGATCCCTGCGTTCGATCACGCGCGTTGCGCTGATCGGCAGTCTCCTGGTGGCGCTCGCGCAACCAGTCGTGGCCACGACCTACTATGTCGCCAAGAACGGCGCCGAAACGAACGCGGGCACCAGTCTCGCGGCGCCGTTCCTCCGCATCCAGCAGGCCGCCGATGTCATGGTGGCCGGTGACACCTGCTACATCCGGCAGGGCACGTACCGGGAAACCGTCACCCCCGCCAACTCCGGGACCTCCACTGCCGCCATCACGTTTGCGCCGTACGGCACGGAGAAGGTGATTGTCAGCGGCGCCGATGTGTTGAGCACCACTTGGAGTGCGTACAGCGGTTCGATCTACGCCACGAGCACCACGGCGTCATTCCGGCAGCTCTTTGTCGACGGCGTGATGATGAACGAGGCGCGCTGGCCCAACGCCCAGGTGGAGAACCTCCTCGAGGCGCCCCAGGCCCGCGTCGACAGCGGGAGCTATTCGTCCCTCGTCGACGCCGCGCTCCCGGCGGTCGATCTTACCGGCGCGAAAATGCATCTCTACCCCGGGAACCAGGGCGGGGCGTTTGCGGCCAACACCCGGACGATCGCCACCCACGACCAGGCGACCCAAACGCTCACCTGGGTCGGCAACACCAGCTACGGGGTATATCAGGGCACTCCCTACACCTTGTACGGCAAATTGGGGCTGCTCGATATCCCGACCGAATGGCACCTCGATACCGCCACCGGCACGCTGTACCTCTGGGCGCCTGACGGGGCTTCGCCCGCCAGCCATGTGGTTGAGATCAAGGCCCGCGCGGCGGCCTTCATGCTCGACGGCAAATCCTCCGTGACGGTGCGTGGCCTGTACGTGTTCGCCGCGGGTATCAGCATGGCGAACACGACGAGCTGCCTCGTGGAAGGCTGCCACCTTCGGCACATTCAGCACGACACCACGGCCGACTGGACGAACGGTGCAATCGTCCCCGCCTGTCTGACTTCCGGCACGGGTAGTACCTGGCGCGACTCGACCATCTATTTCAGTTCGCAGGACGGCATTGTGCTGAAGGGCACTGCTGCCCGGGTGGAGAACTGTGTGATCGGAGAGGTCGACTATTATCCCGGGCACTATCACGCTGCCGTCAATTGCGATTCCGGTTCTGGTCATATCGTCACCGGCAACACCATGGCCCGAAGTGGCCGCTACCTGGTTGAGCCCCAGAATGGCACCGGCCTCGATGTCTCGTATAATGACCTCAGCTACGGCGGTCGGCTCACTGCTGACTGCGGTGCCGTGTACACCCACACCATTGATGGGCTCGGCACGAACATTCACCACAACTGGATTCATCATAATGAGTCTGGCATGTACTTCGACCTTCAGTCGGTTAACTACAACCTGTATAAAAACGTGTTCACGGCCAACACCCATGGTGTCCGCTTTGGCCAGGGGTCGAGGAATAATATTTACAACAACACCATGGTTGGTAATGGCGTCAGCATCCAGAAGGCCGGCACCCTCACGACCCAGGCCGGGACCTATATCATCAACAACCTGGCGGACGCCGCCATCACGTACCATCCGGACGCCACGGTCAGTAACAACGGCTGGTTCCCGCCCGTGGGCCCGGACTACGTGCCGCAGGCGGGCTCGGGCGCCATCGACGCCGGCCTGGTCGCTTCGCCCTTCACGGACGGCTATGTGGGCAGCGCGCCGGACCTCGGGGCTTACGAAGTGGGCGGCACCGACTGGGTCGCCGGCGCGTCGATCACGCTCCCGGCGTTCCCCACGCTGGGCAGCACCGCCGTACCGCCGGCGCCGACGGGCGTCGTCGCGCAGCCGCGGTTCGACGGCATCGAGATCACCTGGGTGCCCAGCCCGACGTTCGTCAGCTCGTACAATATCAAGCGCGCCCTGCGCAGCACCGGCACCTACACCACCATTGGCACGGTCTTGTCCGGGGCGTCGTATGTTGACGCGACCGCGCCGACCGGAGCCACCTACAGCTACGTTGTCTCGGCGGTGAACTCGGTTGGCGAGAGTGCCAATTCCGCCAGCGCGCGGGCCATGTCCCGGATTCCCTCGCCCTGGAACAACGCCGATATCGGCCTCAAGCTGCGGGACGGCGGCGCCGCGCTCAACAGCGGCACCTGGACGCTCAAGGGTGGTGGCGGTGACATCGGTGGCACTGCGGATTCATTCAACTACACGTACGAACCGATGACCGGCGACGGCGTGATCATCGCCCGGCTCGCTGCCCAGGACGTTGTTTCCAACAACAGCAAGGTCGGACTGATGATGCGCGAGAGCCTGGCGGCGGGTTCCGTGCATGCCGCCGTGGTGATCGATGGAAACCAAGGCTCGCCGAAGGCGCGCCTGGCGTACCGTACGAGCACAGGTGCGAACACGGGCTGGGCGGCGGCGACCGTCCTTGGCCCGGTCCTGCCTGCCTGGTTGAAACTCCAGCGCGCGGGGACGACCTTCTCCGCCGCGATCTCCTTCGACGGGACCACTTGGACGGAGGTTGGCGTTCCGACGCAGGTCAGCATGGCCTCGACGATCTATGTCGGCTTCGCCGTCTGCTCGCGAAACGGCAACGGCACGCTCACCACGATGACCTATGATCAGGTGACCGCGCCCTGGTGGGATGCCGACATCGGCACGACCGCGCTCGGCGGCTCCTGCACGTACGCCGACGGTGTTTACACCATCAAGGGATCCGGTTCCGACCTCGGGGGCACCGCCGACAACGTCAACTTCGCCTACCGGAGCCTCACGGGGAATGGCTCGATCGTCGCCCGGCTGGCCTCGGAGACCACCGCCGGGTCGTACGACAAAGTCGGGGTCATGATGCGCGACTCCCTGGCGGCGAACGCCCGGATGGTCACCGTCCTGCTCAACAGCGCGCTCGGTTCTCCGCCGCCGACGACCTATTTCGGCAGCCGGTCGACGACCGGCGGCGGCACCAGTTGGGTCGCCGGCTCCAGCGGCTGGACCCTGCCGGTCTGGTTCAAGCTCGAGCGCTCGGGCAATACGTTCACCGGCTACACGTCCAGCAATGGCACGACTTGGACCGCCGTCGGTTCCGTCACCATCGCCGGTATGCCGGCCACGGTGTACCTGGGTCTCGCGGATTGTGCCCGCAGCAGCACGACCCTGAACACGTCGACCTTCGACAACGTCACTTGGTGATGCCCAGCGGGGCGGATCCAACGTTGTCGCAGATGGGTCCGGCCGCCTTGGTTCACCCCGGGGCGGCCGATGCGCGCGGTTTTCGCCGGTTTTCGCTCCGCGCGAACCGAAGTGGAGGTTGCTGCCGGCGCCTGCTGGCGCCGCTTCGAGTTCTTTTCAACCTCAGCCGCATCCTGCGTCTTCCGATCGATCCGATCATTGATAACCAATAACGAATAACAAATAACCGGTATCAGCGGATAAGGATCGAATATGATTCTACAGGAACTCGCAGGGGCCGCAGAGGATTAAATCAGGAGTCCGAACCTTAGCCCCTTAAACGTTATCACCTCCAACGCGGCGCCCATCCTGTCTTCATCCGAGAAATCTGAGGGCAAAACCCATTCTATGTGTAACCTCAGATTGCTCAGATGAAAACCGGATGGGACTAACCACGAATAGACACGAATGAACACGAATATCCACCCGAGCATCGGTACTATTATCCTGCCTCTTCGCGCCTCTTCGTGGCCAACCCTGCCTTGATCCTGCTTCAACCCATCCTGCCTTGATCTGAGCAATCCGTGGTTAAAAACCTCTGCGCCCTCTGCTCCCTCCTGTAAAAGTGCCTGGTCCCGATTTGAGTCCCTTCGTGTGCATTCGTGGTTATCCCATGGCTATAAGCGATAGGCTTTCGGCGTTAGGCTCCTGGACCAGCGACTGAATGGCCAATCACTGGCTCTCCGATCTGAGAGAAAGAGAAAGAGTAGGAGAAAGAGAAAGATTATATATGAGACCACCACCCTGCCTGCGGTCGGGCTCGCTGCTGCTCCTCCTCGCGCTCGCCTTTTCCCCGGCGCGCGGCGTCGCGCTCCCGGAATACCCCGGCCGATCCCCCGGCGCGACCACGGTGACGTTGGCGACGGATCGGCTCGAACTCGCCAATGACGCGCTCACGCTTTCCTGGCGCGTGGCCGATGGCCAGATCACGCCGGCTGAGTTCCTCGACCGCCGCGCCGGGCAGCGCGTCACGCTCGGCGGCAGCCTCTTCGAGGTGCAACTGGCCGACGGACGCGTCCTCCGCGCCGCCGACCTGCGGCTCGCCGCTATGCCCGTCCGGGAGCGCATCACGCCGACTGCCGGCTCGCCCCGCGCCGGCGAAGCGCTTGGCGGCTGGCGCGTCCGCGCTGCGTTTGCCGACGCGGCGACCGGACTCGAGGTGCGCTGGCAGGCGGAGCTGCGCGATGGCGCCAGCTACGTCCGCCAGCAGTTCGATTTCGCGCCCACCACGCAGGACCTGCCCGTCAAGGACCTCATGCTGCTGGAGGTCCAGACCCCGGGCCTCCGTCTCGCCGGCACGGTTTCCGGCACCCCCGTCGTCACCCCGACCTTCTTCGCCGGCATCGAGGACCCGATGTACTCCGCCCGGCTCACGGACGACCGCGCCGTCGGGCGGCTGCTCGTCGGCGTGCCGCTCCGCCGCGGCCAGCATTTCGTCCGCGGCACCGTTCTCGGCCTTGCGCCCGCGGGCCAGCTGCGTCGCGCCTTCCTCGCCTACCTCGAGCGCGAACGCGCGCATCCGTATCGGCCGTTCCTGCATTACAACTCGTGGTGGGACATCGGGATGAACACCATTCGCCGCTACACCGAGGCGGAGTGTCTCGATCGCATCCAGGCGTTTGGCCGGGAGCTGGTGCAGCAGCGCGGCGTCGTGATGGATTCTGTCCTCTTCGACGACGGCTGGGACGACACCGACACCGTCTGGGAATTCACGCCGGAGTTTCCCCATGGCTTCACCCCGCTCCGCGAGGCCGCGGCCAAGTACGGCATCGGGCTCGGCATCTGGCTGTCACCGTTTGGCGGCTACAACGGCGCGACCGGGGCGAAGCACACGCATCGCACCACCGCCGGCAAGGCGGGCGGCTACGAGCTCAACGAGGCGGGCTTCGCGCTGTCCGGGGCAAAGTACTACACGCGTTTCCGTGACGTGACCGTTGGCATGATCCGCACGTATGGCGTGAACATGTTCAAGTTTGACGGGCTCTCTCGGAACACCGTCGCCCCGGCCGGCAGCCCCTTCAGCAGCGACTTCCAGGCCGCGATCCAGTTGCTCGGTGAACTGCGCGCCGCGCGCGGCGACGTCTTCATCAATCTCACCACCGGCACGTGGCCGTCGCCCTTCTGGACGCTGTTGGCGGATTCGATCTGGCGCGGCGGTCGCGACTCCGGACTGATGGGCGTCGGGACGAAGCGCCAGCAGTGGATGACCTTCCGCGACGGGCTCACCTACCAGAATGTCGTCACGGCGGGGGAGCTGTACCCGCTCAACTCGCTGATGACGCACGGCATCATCTACTGCCGCTCCAACGGCGACTTGCGCGCGGACCCGGCGGGCGATCTTCCGGCGGAGGTGCGCAGCTACTTCGGCAGCGGCACGCAGCTGCAGGAGCTCTATTGCACGCCGGCGCTGCTGAAGCCTGCCGACTGGGACACGATCGCGGCCTCGGCCAAGTGGGCGCGCGCCTGGGCCGACGTCTTGGTCGACACGCACTGGGTCGGCGGCGACCCGCGCCAGCTCCAGGTGTATGGCTGGGCCGCCTGGGCGCCGCGCGGGGCGACGCTCACGCTGCGCAATCCGAGCGACAAACCGCAGGAGATCACGCTCGACGCGCAGTCCGCCTTCGAGCTTCCCACCGATGCGCCGACGAAGATCGACCTGCGCAGTCCCTACGCCGACCAACGCGTGCAGAGACTGACCCTGGACGGCGCCAAGAAACAAACCCTCCGCCTCGAACCCTTCGAGGTGTTGGTCTTCAACGCCGGCCGCTAGGTGGCCGGCGTTCTCTTACTCTTACTTGGTGTATGTAACCACGAATGGAAACGAAGGAACACGAGTGTAGTCCGAGGCAGGGTTGGCCACCAAGAGGTACCAACAGGCACGATATAGCTATAGGCTGTAGGCTATAAGCTCCATGCCCAGAGCCGATATCCCCAGAGAGAATGAGTAAGAGTAGGAGTAAGAGAAAGATCCGGGAGGCAGCGCTTTCGCGTTTTCGCAGGGCGCGAAAATGCGAGAAGAGGGGGCTGGGGCTCGAACCTCTGTTTCCTCCCTTGCCTCCTGTGAGACGGCCTTGGAAATCCGTGCTCAAATCCACCCATCTCCAATCCGTTTTACAGGAGATAACGGAGGAAAGGGAGGGAGTCTGGGGAAGCGAAGGCTGAAAGCTGAAGCCGGCGCCCGTGGCGCCGGATCCCGAACCCCACTCACTTCAGTTTTGGCAACGCCGAAAACTAAGGAGATCGCAGAGGAATCGGGCAAGGAGTTCGAACCTTGGCACCTTAAGCTTTATTGCCTTCAACCCGGCGCCATCGGCGCCGCGACCTCTGTTCCCTCCCTTGCCTCCTGTGAGATGCCTTGGAAATCGGTGCTCAAATCCACCCATCTCCAATCCGCTTTACAGGAGATAACAGAGGTAAGGGAGGGGCTCCGGGAAGCAGCGCTTCAGCGCTCAGCCGGCGCGAATGCGGCCGGGGGCAAGGTTGGTTTTTGCGTCGTCAAAAACCAAACAGCCACTCCCCCCTGCCGGCGCGACCCGCGCCGGCTGCTCCCTCCCGGCTCGAACCTCTGCGCTCTCAGCGAGCTCCTGTAGAACCTGCCTTGGCTGTCGGTCCTTTATCGTGCCTTCTCCTGCCTCTTCGTGGCCAACCCCCGGCTCGATCTCTGCGAGCTCCGCGCCCTCCTGTGAGACGGCCTTGGAAATCGGTGCTCAAACCCGCCCATCTCCAATCCGCTTTACAGGAGATACCGGAGGTAAGGGAGGGGCTCCGGGAAGCAGCGCTTCAGCGCTCAGCCGGCGCGAATGCGGCCGGGGGCAAGGTTGGTTTTTGCGTCGTCAAAAACCAAACAGCCACCCCCCCCCTGCCGGCGCGACCCGCGCCGGCTGCTCCCTCCCGGCTCGAACCTCTGCGCTCTCAGCGAGCTCCTGTAGAACCTGCCTTGGCTGCCGGTCTTTTATCGTGCCTTCTCGCGCCTCTTCGTGGCCAACCCCGGCTCGGCGATCTGTGGCTCGCTTTTGCGCCTCCTGCGCTTTTTTGCGGCCAAATCCTGATCGGCTGCTGGTCTTTTATCGTGCCTTCTCGTGCCTCTTCGTGGCCAACATCCTGCCTTGATCTGAGTAATCTGAGGTGAAATCGGGGATCTGTATTTAACCTCAGATTGCTCAGATAAAGACCGGATATGACTCAACAGGAGATCGCTGAGCTCGCAGAGGATTCAATCAGGAGTCCAAACCTTAGCACCTTAAACCTTATCACCTCAGACTCGCCGCGCTCGGCGCGGGCGACGCCGGCAGCGCCGCACTAATCGCGGCGGCCACCTGCGTGGCGAGCAGCTCGCTTGCGGGCTTCTGCCAGTGAAACTGATCACCGGTGGCTAACTCGAGCCGGTCGACCAGGACCGCATAGAGGTCGTTCACGGCGATCCCTTCCTCGGCCATGACGGCGGCGGCGCGGCGGTTGTGGTCGACGATCGTCGCGTTGATCTCCGGATCGAGCGTCGCCGGCCGGCCCTTCGTCGTCACCGGCGTGCTGCTCGCCCAGATCATCTTGCCATGCGGACACCCCGCGCGCAGGCCCCGCACCAGCCGCCGGGTGAAAAACTCAAACTTGCCCTCCGGGATCCGGCCCTTCTGCCAGCCGTGCAGGCCCATGTTGAAGTGGATCACATCGTACGGCCCATGCGCCACGACCCCGGCCAACTCGGGTTCCACCCTGGAGCTCGCCTGATGCAGCGGAGTCACCCAGGCGTCGACGTACGCCTTGCCTTCGAGCTTCTGGCGCACCGCGGCCAGGTAGCCGTTAAGAATCGAGTCACCGACCAGGAGCACCCGCGGGCGCTTCTCGGCGCCGATCTTGGCCGCGTCGAACCGCCAGATTTCGCCGTTGGGGTGCAGCCGCCGGTCGGTCTCCTGCGCTCTCCCGGGCAGGACGAGGAGTAGGAGCACCGCCGCCAGACCAACGAGGCGGGGTGGGGCCGACCGGCGGGAAAGACGCTGGGGGATGATGGCTGGCGTCATGGGAAAAGAGGGCGGGCACGGTCTCGCTCGCGAGCGTGGTCCCGCCGGCGCTGGCCAGTCTAGCCCTGACTCGCAGAACCGCCCACTGGCCATCCGGCCAATTATCGCTCCGCGATAATTGAATATTATGTTTTCGCGGCGCGAAAACATCGGGGCTAACCCTCGTGTGTTTTCCGCATCGCCGGTTCTGCCGCTTGCCGCCGCTCTTTGTGGCGAAGCTGCTCACTATTCTATGAAACCCCTCGTCCCCGTCTTCCTTCTTTCACTCGTTGCCGCGGCGCTTGTCGCGGCCGAGCCCGCGCCAGCGCCGGCGCCCGCCCCGCGCCGCGTGATCCAGAAGACCTCCGTCGGGTCACCGGAGATTCAGGACGGCGCGGTGACGTTCCGGCTCGTGGCGGCGTCGGCGCAAAAGGTCTTCGTCGTCGGCGACGTGCCCGGCGGCCGCGTGCCGATGACTCGGGGCGATGAGGGCGTCTGGGCGGCACGCGTCGAAGGGCTCAAGCCGGGCATCTGGGAGTACGGTTTCGAGGTCGATGGACTGCGCATGATCGATCCGGCGAACTCCGCCATCAAACCGATGCGCTCGCCTCGTTCCAGTATCCTCCACCTGCCGGCCAACCCGCCGGCCTGGTTCGACCTGCAACCCGTCCCGCATGGGGTCGTCCACCTGCACACGTACGTTTCGCGCGCCCTCGGCCGGGTCCGGCCGCTCGTCGTGTATACGCCTCCCGGTTACGAGGCCGCCGACGCCAAGCGCTATCCCACGCTCTACCTCCAGCACGGCAGCGGCGACAACGAGGCGACCTGGACCACGCACGGCAAGGCGCACTGGATCCTCGACAACCTCATCGCCGCCGGCCGTGCCCGGCCCATGGTGATCGTGATGATGGACGGCCACGCCGTCCCGCGTTCCGGACCGGAGAACATCGCCGCCTTCGGCCGCGACCTGCTCGAGGAGGTGATGCCGTTCGTCGAATCCACGTATCGCGTCGTCTCCGACGCCAATCACCGCGCGCTCGTCGGGCTGAGCATGGGCGGCGGCCAGTCGCTCACGGTCGGGCTCACGCACCTGGATCGATTTGCCTGGGTGGGGGCCTTCAGTGCCGGCGGGCCCGACCGGGCCGCGATCACGCCCGCGCTCGCCGATGTGGCGGCGGCGAACGCGCGGCTGAAGCTGCTCTGGATCGCCTGCGGCCGCAGCGATGGGGTCGTCGGCGGCCGCAGCGAGGAGTTCGTCGCGTGGCTTCGGGCCCAGGGCATTCACCACGAATGGACGCTCACCGCCGGCGGGCATCATTGGCCGGTCTGGCGCGACTACCTCGCCGACCTCGCCCCCCGGCTCTTCGTCGGCGTGGAATGACGGCGCAGGCACGATATTTGGTTTTTGACCTCAGATGCCTCAGATGAAAACCGGATTGGCTTAACCACGAATGGACACGAAGGTTATCGCTCTCGCGATAACCTATGTGGGGGCTGCCTTGGGCGCCAGTGGCGCCGGTATATAAACCCCACTTGCTTTAGTTTTCGCGCCGTCGAAAACTAGAGTCTTACAGGAGATCGCAAAGTTCGCAGAGAATTCAATCAGGAGTCCAAACCCTAGAACCTTAACCTTATAACTCTCAACCCGGCGCCACCGGCGCCGCGACCTCTGCGCTCTCAGCGAGCTCCTGTAGAACCTGCCTTGGTTGCCGGTCTTTTATCGTGCCTTTTCGTGCTTCTTTGTGGCCACCATCATGCCTTGATCCGAGCGATCTGTGGTTAAAAACACCTTCTTTAGTTTTTGCGCCGGCAAAAACTAAAGTGAGTAAGAGTAAGAGAAAGAGTAAGAGAAAGATATATGAAGACATACCCTCCCTGGCGCGCCCTCACTTTGGTGGTGTTGTTGCTCTTTGCCTCCCTCGTGGACGCGTCGGCCAAGACCGTCCGCGTGCTTGCGATCGGCAACAGCTTCTCCGACAACGCCACCCGCTATCTGGACAAGATCGCGACCGCCGCGGGCGACACGCTGGTGATCGAGCGCAAGCAGTTCGGCAGCGCCACGCTCGAGCAACACTGGGCCAAGGTCACCCGCTTCGAGGCCGATCCCACCGCCAAGGAAGGCCGCTACGCCGACGGTCGCAGCCTCAAGGAGGCCCTTCTCGCGCAGCCGTGGGACCTCGTCACGATCCAGCAGTACAGCCGCAAGAGCCATGACCCGAAGACCTACGAGCCTTGGGCACGGCAGCTCCACGACTATATCAAGCGCCACGCGCCGCAGGCTCAGGTCGTCCTGCACCAGACCTGGGAATATCGCGCCGACGACCCGCAATTCCACGGCCACGCCAAGCCCGGCGATCCGACCACGCCGGACGCGATGTACGCGGGGCTTACCCAGGCTTACGCGGCGTGCGCTCAGGCGCTCGGAATCAAGGTGATTCCCGTTGGCGACGCATTCCATCTGGCGGCGCAGGATCCGGCCTTCGGCTTCCGCCCCCTGGCGCAGCAGCCGGCTCCCGACATCAAGGAACTGCCTGCCCAGCCGCATGCGCTGCACGTGGGCTGGCACTGGGGCAAGCGCCCGGACGGTTCGCGCACCCTTGGCTACGATGGCCACCACGCGAACCTCGCTGGCGAATACCTCGGCGGCTGCGTCTGGTACGAGTTCATCTTCGGTCGCGACGTGCGCGAGAACACCTTCGTGCCGCGTGACCTCGATCCCGAATTCGCCCGGTTCCTCCGCGGCATCGCTCACCGCGCCGTCGAAGGCGTCAAAACCAACGGCTTTGGCCCCCGTCGTCCGTGAGCGCCGGCGACCTTTCCCGCCGCGAGCTTCTCACCGGCCTCGGCTGTCTCGCCACGGCGACGCTCGCCGCGGGCGCGTCGCCGTCCGGTGTCGAACGCGACCCGGCGCCCCCCCAGGGCGACCGGCCGCCCGCGGCGGAGCCCGAAATTCTCACCCGTTTCTCGCTCCGCGAGCAGCACGTCCGCCTGACGCAGGTTCTCCTGCAGGACCAGTCCGACAACCACAACGAGCTGGTGCAGACGCGTGAGTGGCTGCTGCACCCCGCCGAGAAACTCGAGCTGTCCGGCAACCTCTTCGTCCTCGAGCATGTGCTCACGGGCCGCGGACGCGTCCTGCTGAAACTCGAGCCTCTCCCGCACGCGCGGCCCCAGCGGCCGGCCGCCGACCTGCGCGTCCTGCCGCGTGGCGACACCGGGTTTGACGTCACGCTCTTCGGCGGTTCCGGACTCGGCCAGCCCGCGGCCGAGTCGTTCGTCGACCTGGCCTACGAGGATGGGGTGGTGGGCCGCACGCGCGCCCTCCAGCAGTTCCAGCGGAGCCGGCGTCCCGCCCATCCCGAGCACCGCACGCCGCGCTTCTACAGCAACACCTGGGGCGACCGGTCGCGCGACACGCGCATCAACGCCGCCTTCATCGCCCAGGAGATCGAGGCCGCCGCCCGGCTCGGCGTCGAGGTCGTGCAGATCGACGACGGCTGGCAGTCCGGCATCAGCTCCAACTCGGCCCGCTCCGCCGGCAAGGGGGTGTGGGAGGGTTTCTGGGCGTCGCGACCCGACTACTGGGTGCCGGACCCGGCCAAGTTTCCCCAGGGCCTCAAGCCGCTGGTTGACCAGGCCGCGCGCCATGGCCTGAAGCTTGGACTTTGGTTCGCCGCCGACTCCGTGCACGAGTTCGCCAACTGGGAGAAGGACGCGGCCTGCCTGGTCGCCTTCCACCGCGAGCTTGGCATCCAGCACTTCAAGATCGATAGCGTGTACGCGCCGACCGCCCTGGCGCACGCCAACCTGCGCCGCTTCTTCCATCGCGTGCTCGCCGATACGCAGGGCGCGGTCGTGTTCGACCTCGACGTCACGGCGTCGCTCCGTCCCGGCTACTTCGGGCTGCTGGGCACCGGCCCGCTCTTCGTCGAGAACCGCTACACCGACTGGCATCGCTATTGGCCGCACCAGACGCTGCGCAACCTCTGGCAGCTCGCGTGGTGGGTCGACCCCGCCCGGCTGCGCATGGAGTTCCTCAATCCCGCGCGCAACACCGAGAAATATCCCGACGATCCGCTCGCGCCCGCCCGCCACGCGCCGGCCGCCCTTTTTGCCGCCATCTTCTGCTCCAACCCGCTCGGTTGGTTCGAATGCTCGAGCCTGCCTCCCGGCTTTATCGAGGAGGTGGCGCCGCTCGTGCGCACGTGGAAGACGGTCCGCGACGCGTTGTTCGCCGGCACGATTGTGCCGCTCGGCGGTGCGCCCGACGGGGTGGCCTGGACCGGCTTCGCCTCGCTTGCCGCCGACGGCCGCTCTGCGCTCGTCCTCGCCTTCCGGGAGCTGAACCCATCCGCCAGCAACCGCCTGGCCGTACCCGGCCTGTCTGCCGCTGCCGGCCCCACCGCCGAACGTCTCGCCGGCACCGGCGCGGCGACTTGGCGCGACGGCGCGCTGGACCTCCAAATCGACCACCCCCTCGGCTGGTCGCTCTGGCGGCTTCGTGGCTAATGCGCGCTTGGCTGTAGGCGGTAAGCGATAAGCTTTAGGCCCGGAGCGGATTATCTCGGGGGGAGAAAGAGCCGGCCTGTATTTAACCACAGATTGCGCCGATGGAAACAGGATGTGGCTCAACAGGAGATCGCAGAGCTCGCCGAGGGATCGGGCAGGAGTTCGAACCTTAGCACCTTAAACTTCATCACCTTCAACCCGGCGCCACCGGCGCTGTGGCCAACCCAGGCTCGGCTATAGGCAATAAGCGGTAGGCCGTAGGCCAAGAACTTGGGCAGCGGGAGAGCAAGCGAAAGGTCCGGGAAGCAGCGCTTCAGCGCTCTACGGTCGCGTCAAGCGACCGGGGGCAGGGCTGGTTTTTGCGTCGTCAAAAACCAAACAGCCACACGCCCCCCAGCCGGCGCGACCCGCGCCGGCGACAGCGACCACCGAACTGGTTATGGCCACAAAAAGGCACCAAAAGGCGCGAAGACGAACCCACTGTATTGAAGTTCATTTTGGTGCCTTCTCGTGCCTCTTCGTGGCTAACCCACTCCGGGAAGCGAAGGCTGAAAGCTGAAGCCGGCGCCGCAGGCGCCGCATCCGAAACCCCACTTACTTCAGTTTTCGCGGAGCGAAAACTGTCCGATTGGCCAGTTGCCCGGGACGGGCGCGATTTCCTATTCTCTTTGACCCCCATGCGTCTCGCCCTGCTCGCCGCTCTCACGCTCTCCCTGCTCCTGGCCCCCCTCCTGCGCGCCGATGTCGAGGTCACCTCGCCCGACGGCCGCCTCCGCTTCTCCCTGGGCACCGACGCCCAGGGCGCACCCGTGTACCAGGTGCTCGAACGCGACACGCCGCGCCTTCTCCCGTCGCGGCTCGGCCTGGTCCGGCTCGGCGCCGCGCCCGGGCATTCCTGGGATGCCGGGTTCAAGCTGGGCGCCGTGGCCCGGCGCAGCGTCGACACCCCCTGGCGCCCCACCTGGGGCGAACGCGCGGAGGTGCCTGACCATTTCAACGAGATCACCGTCGACCTCCTCCGCGGCAGCGAATCTGAGGCGCAGCTCCAGCTCGTCGTCCGCGCCTACGACGAGGGCATCGCCTTCCGCTACTTTTTCCCCGAGAGCTCGCGCACCTCGACGATCGAGATCGGCGCCGAGCGCACCGAGTACAACCTGCCCGCCGGCACGAACGCGTTTTGGACCCCGGACGCCCAGGAGACTTACGCGCGCCTGCCGCTGCGGGACTGGAAACGCGATTGCCACATCCCCGTCACGCTGGCGCTGCCCGACGGCGCCTGGCTGAGCCTCGCCGAGGCCGGGCTCACCAACTACGCGCAGACCCGCCTCCATCTTGCCGGCGAGGACCGGCTCGTCAGCCAGCTGCACAGCTCCGTGGTTGAAACCTCTCCCTGGGGCACGCCGTGGCGCGTGGTTCTGGTGGCGGCCCAGCCCGGACAGCTGCTCGAGCACAACTACCTCATCCTGAACCTCAATCCGCCCTGCGAAATCGCCGACACCTCCTGGATCCACCCCGGCAAGGTCATGCGCGAGACAACGCTCTCCACCGCCGGCGCGAAGCGGCTCGTGGATTTCGCCGTGGAGCAGGGGATCGACTACCTGCACTTCGACGCGGGCTGGTACGGTTACGAGTACACCGTCGCGTCCGATGCCACCAAGGTGAGCGTCGACCCGCGGCGCAACCGCCGCGGCGACCTCGATCTGCCCGAGGCGATCCGCTACGCCAAGGCCCACGGCCGCCGCGTGATCCTCTACGTCAACCACCGCGCGCTCGAGCGGCAGCTCGACGTGGCGTTTCCGCTCTACCACCAGTGGGGCGTGGACGGCGTGAAGTTCGGCTTCGTGCACACCGGCTCGCACCGCTGGGTCACGTGGCTGCATGAGGCGGTCAAAAAGGCGGCCCAGCACGGCCTGGTCGTCGACGTTCACGACAACTACCGGCCGACCGGATTCAGCCGCACGTACCCGAACCTCCTCCAGCAGGAGGGCATCCTGGGCGACGAGGGCCGGCCCGACGCCACGCAGAGCACGATCTATCCGTTCACGCGCTTCATCGCCGGCGCCGCGGACCACACCTACTGCTGGAACGAGAAAAACCTGAACGGGAAGACCAAGGCGCACCAGCTGGCGCTCGCCGCGATCAACTTCGGCCCGCTGCAGTACCTCTTCTGGTACGATCGGCCCGAGCAGATCGTGAACCGCCACGAACTCGAGTTCTGGAAGGAAATGCCGACAACGTGGGATGACACGCGCGTCCCCGCCGGCACCCCCGGCGAGTTCATCGTCGTCGCGCGGCGCAAGGGAGCCGACTGGTTCGTCGGCGCCGTGACCAACACCAGCGCCCGCACCCTCACGCTCGGCTTCGACTTCCTGCCCGCCGGCCAGCGCTTCCGCGCCGATATCTTCGAGGACGGCTCCGACAAGACCGTGACCAAGCGCACGGTCGAAGTCACCCGCACCACGACCCTCCCAATCAACCTCGTCCCCAGCGGGGGTGTGGCTCTGCGGCTGCTTCCAGTTATCGCTGCGCGATAACTGAAGTGGGGGCTGCCAGCGACCCTCTCTTCCTCTTGCTTGTTCTCGTTCTCGTCCCGTGTGCGATCGCCCCCCGTACTCGGTAATCGGCCGGTCGTCATCCATAATCCGTCACCCAACCGCCTAAAGCCTATAGCCTACAGCCGCCTATAAATCCGGATAAACTTAACCACGAATCGACACGAATATTTCCGGAATGGTTGGCCACGAAAAGGCACCAAGAGGCACGATAAGGAGTACCCATTCCCAGCAGCTCGCATCGATTCCAGTGCCATAATCTTAGCACCATAAACCTTATAACCTTCGACCCGGCGCCTTCGCCGACCACCCTGCCTTGATCAGAGTAATCTGAGGTCAAAACCAATTCTGTATTAACCTCAGATACCTCAGATGAAAACCGGATGGGGTGTAACCACGAATGGACACGAAGAAGCCCGAATAGAAGACCCGTTTTACAGGAGCTCGCAGAGGCCGCAGAGGATTCGATCAGGAGCCCAAACCTTGGCACCTTAAACTTTATAACCTTCAACCCGGCGCCACCGGCGCCGTGGCTATAGGCGATAAGCGGTAGGCCGTAGGCTCGAACCGAATAACGAATAACCTACAACCGATAACTCATCCTTTTGCGCCTTTTTGCGGCAAAATCCATAAACCTCTATATGAAAACCATCGCCCGCTTTCTGGCCCTCCTGGCGGCCTTGCTGCCTCTGGTTACTGCAGCCGCCGAGTCCACGGCGGCCTCCGACCGCGTCGCGTGGTTCCGCGAGGCGCGGTACGGCATGTTCATCCACTGGGGCGTGTACTCCGTCCCTGCGGGCTCCTATCGCGGCGAGCCGGTCGACCAGGGCTACCACGGCGAGAACATCAACCCCCTCGGCGAGTGGATCATGCACGCGGCGAAGATCCCCGTGGCCGAGTACGCCGCCTTCGCCCCGCAGTTCAACCCGGTGCACTTCGACGCCGACGCATGGGTGCGCCTGGCGAAGGACGCCGGCATGAAGTACATCGTCATCACCTCGAAGCACCACGACGGCTTCGCGATGTTCAAGAGCGCCGCCTCCTCGTTCAACATCGTCGATGCCACGCCCTTCAAACGTGACCCGCTCAAGGAACTCGCGGCCGCCTGCGCCAAGCACGGCATCCGCCTCGGCTTCTACTACTCGCAGGCGCAGGACTGGCACCACGCCGGCGGCGCCGCGTACCCGCGCAAGGGCCCGCACTTCGGTGGCAACCCCGCCCTCGGACACTGGGATCCGGCGCAGGACGGCAGCTTCGATGACTATATCGACCGCATCGCCGTCCCGCAGGTGCGCGAGCTGCTCTCCAACTACGGTCCGGTGTCCATTTTATGGTGGGACACCCCCGTCGGCATCGAGCTGAAGCACGCCGAGAAACTCGCGGAGGTCCTCAAGTTGCAGCCGCAGATCGTGACCAACAACCGGCTCTACAACCCGCAGCAGCTCGAGCATTTCGCGGGCGACACCAGCACGCCCGAGCAGCAGATCCCCGCCACCGGGTTGGGCGACCGGCTCTTCGAGGTCTGCATGACCATGAACAACACCTGGGGCTACAAGGCCCAGGACCAGAACTGGAAGCCGGCGTCGGACATCACCCGCAAGCTCATCGATATCGCCAGCAAGGGCGGCAATTTCCTGCTCAACGTCGGCCCGAATTCCCTGGGCGAGATCCCGGCGCCGAGCGTCGAACGGCTGCGCGAGTCCGGCGCCTGGGTGCGCGCCAACAGCGAGGCCATCCACGGCACCACCGCCAGCCTCTTCCGCCGCCTCCCCTGGGGCCGTAGCACCACGCGCGGCCACACGCTCTACCTGCACGTCTTCGACTGGCCGACCGGCGGAACCCTCTTTGTCCCCGGTCTGCTTTCGACGCCGCAGCGGGCCGAGTTGCTGGTCTCGCATCGGAAGCTGGCCGCCCAGGCCGGCGCCGAGGGCCTCACGCTGACCGTGCCCGCCGCCGCCCCCGATGCCGTGGCGACCGTCATCAAGCTCGAGTTCGCTGCCGCGCCGAAAGTCGTCGACCTGCTGCCGCAGCCCGACGCGCAGGGCGTCATCGAGCTGCCTGCTTCGCTCGCCGCAATCGTCAATGCCTACGCCAGCAACGCCCGGATGCTGGGCGCCGGAGCCGACGCGCATATCGGCGCGTGGACGCATCCCGGGACCACGGTGAACTGGGAGTTCCGCACGGCCGGGGCCGGCCAGTTCAAGGTCGAGGCCGAGCTCGCGCTTGCCGCGCCCGCGACGCTCCGCTGCGAGTGCGATGGCAAGCGCGCCGAGGTGAAACTCGAAGCGACCGGCGGCCTGGAAACGTACCGCACCGTCACGCTCGGCACGGTCAACGTGACCGCCGCCGGCGACCACACGCTGAACCTCGTCTCCGCCAAGCCCTGGTCCGAGGCCCGCCTCCGCCGCGTCCGGCTCGTGAGCGCGAAGTGGTGAGGGGGTTAGCCACGAAGAGGCACCAAAAGGTTATCACTGGCGCGATAACCTGGATGGGAGCTGCAGCCGGCGCCCGTCGGCGCCGTATATTAACCACAGATTACACGGATGAAGACTGGATATGATTACTACGGTGGCCAGCAGTGGCCGTAGAGGATTCGATCGAGAGCCCAAGCCGATTGACCTCTGACGAATCGTGCTTGGATCTGAGTAATCTGAGGCAAATAGACCGGCCTGTAATTAACCGCAGATTGCGCAGATTAAAACAGGATATGGCTTAACAGGAGATCGCAGAGGCCGCAGAGGGTTCAATCAGGAGTCCAAACCTTAAACCTTAAACATTATAACCTTCAATCCGGCGCCGCAGGCGCCGCGACCTCTGTTCCCTCCCTTGGCTCCTGTGAGACGGCCTTGGAAATCGGTGCTCAAAACCGCCCATCTCCAATCCGTTTTACAGGAGATAACAGAGGGAAGGGAGGGGCTCTGGGAAGCAGCGCTTCAGCGCTCAGCCGGCGCGAATGCGGCCGGGGGCAAGGTTGGTTTTTGCGTCGTCAATAACCAAACAGCCACACCCCCAGCAGCCGGCGCGACCGAGCGCCGGCGGCTCCCTCCCGGCTCGAACCTCTGCGCTCTCAGCGAGCTCCTGTCGAACCTGCCTTGGCTGTCGGTCCTTTATCGTGCCTTCTCGCGCCTCTTCGTGGCCACCGCCGGCTCGGCTATAGGCGAAACGCGGTAGGCCGTAGGCCTGTACCGAATAACGAACAACCTACAACCGATAACTCATCCTCTTGCGCCTCTTGCGCTTTTTTGCGGCCAAATCCGATGGCTGCTGGTCCTTTATCGTGCCTTCTCGTGCCTCTTCGTGGCCAACCCACTCCGGGAAGCGAAGGCTGAAAGCTGAAGCCGGCGCCGCAGGCGCCGCGTCCGAAACCCCACTTACTTTAGTTTTCGCGGGCGCGAAAACTAGAGTCTCACGGCTCGCGGATCTCGTTCCGTGCGGCGCCGGGGAGCTTCTTCAGCGTGAAGGCGTCGAAGGGCCGGCCGGACGCCGTCCAGGCCCGGTAACGCAGCTCGTCGCCGTCCACCGTGATCGCCTGGAAGCTGGAGGTCTCGGCCGCCTTGCGGACAGCCCAGGGGCCGGCGCTCAGCGGATAGTACTTCGTGCCGCTCACCGCCACGACATACACCGTCCGGTTCACCACGTCGTGCGCGGCCGGATACCCCGTCGGCACGCTGTCGAGGCTGCTGCGCGCGTAGACGTGGTCGTGGCCGGTGAGCACCAGGTCGACGCCCAGCTCGTCGATAACCGGCTTCCACGCGGCGCGGTAGTGCGCCGCATCGCGGTCGCGCCCGCCGGAGAAGATCGGCTCGTGAAACGCCAGGACCGTCCACCGCGGCCTTTCGCCGGAAAGCACCTGCCGCAGCCAGGCAATTTGCTCGGTGCGTTTTTCCTGGGAGTTGAGCACGACGAAGCGCACGCCCTGGTAGTCGAGGAAGTAACACGTCTCCTCCAGCCCGGCCGGGCCGTGCGTCGGAAACTCGAATTGCGCGCGCCAGTACGGAGATATCCGCCGCGGGGCGTCCTTCTTCAACTTCGCCGACATGTATTCATGGCTGCCCGGAGCGAGGATCAGGGGGCGCGTCGCCCCGACCCAGCCCACACACTCGAACCAGTCGCGCCACTGCTGGTCGTTGCGGCCGTCGTTGATGAGATCGCCCGTGAGCAGGGCAAACGCGGCGTCCGGCACCGTCAGCCACGCCTGGCGCCAGACGCGCGACCATTGCTCGCGCAGGCTGACCTGCGGGTCGCCGAGAAAGAGGAAGGTGAATGGGGCGGCCTTGGCCTGCGCCGTGCGGAACTGGAACCACTCGCTCCAGGTTTTGCCGTCCCCGACGCGGTACGCGTAGGCGGTGTCGGGGGTGAGTCCGGTGAAGGCCACGGTGTGGAACCGCAGCGGCGGCTCGCCCTCGAGCGCGAGGTCCTCGCTGCGCGCCGGGACGCGTTGGGCCGCCGGCTTCACAATCCCGTCCGGCGCCGGCTGCAGCTCGGCGAAGGCCTGCGTCACCGTGGCGTCGGTGCGCCAGGTGGCGGCCTGCGTGGTGGCCGGATCGCCCGCCCAGGTGAGCACCGGCGCCGCGCTCAGCGCCGCGCCGCTCGCGAGGATGAGGGTGAAGCACAGGAGAAAGGAACGAATTCGGGATGGGGACATGAAGGGGGAGTTTTGTTTAACCTCAGATTGCTCGGATAAGACGGGTGTTGGCCACGAAGAGGCACGAAAATGCACGATAAAATTCACAAGGCCATCTCACAGGAGATAGCAGAGGGAACAGAGGTCGCGGCGCCGATGGTGCCGGTGTTGCACCCCCCACTTCAGTTTTCGCGCAGCGAAAACTGGCGGAGCGACAACTGGACGTCGGCGGCGTCGACGTCGGCGGTGAGCCACTGGCCGCGTGGGTCATAGGCCCAGGTGGTCGCGCCCCGGACCTCCTGCGGCGCCGCTAGGCACTTCACCCGCAGGCGCCACGGCTGGCGGCTCGGGCTGCGGAGCGTGAGCGTGCCAGCGGAGGCGTCCATTGCCACGGTCACGTCCTCGTAGTCTATCCCCGCGCCCGTCGGCAGGTGCAGGCGGCGCTCCGACTTCCCGTGCGGGAAACACACCAGCGTGCGGCGACCGCGGCTGGCGGCGTCACCGTTGCCCATGAGGTCGGAGGTCACCGTCATCGGCAGCACGGCGCCGGCGCGCACGTAGAGCGGACACTGGTCGAGCGGGACGACCGACGCGATCGTTGCCCCCGCGGGATGGATCTCCGTTTGCCGCCACCAATCGATCCACGGACCGCCGTCGGCCGGGAGCGTGACGGACGCGCGATCGGTGGCGTCGGCCACCACGCCCACCTGCAGGTCGGGTCCGAGCCGGTGCTGGCGGCGCGCGATATCGGGCGTCTGCACGACCGAGCCGCCGTGGAGATGCGCGTCGACGGCGCACGAGAACAGGTAGTCGCCGAGTTCGTGGTGGAGCGTGGCGAAGCGGCGGTAGATGCGGACGGTTTCCTCGTCGTGGAACCAAGGCAGGTGTTCGGCGAGCCCGCCGTTGGCGCCGCCGTTGCACATCACGGGCATGAGCGCGCCGAACTGCGCGTAGCGGATCAGTTCCCGCTTGGTGGACTTCGCCCGGTAAAAACCGCCGACTTCGACCGCGAGCACGCCGTAGCCGGCCGCGGCGCTGAGATACATGTTGTCGAGCTGCAGCTGGAGCCCGGCCCAGTCCCCGCTGAAGTCGCCGCCCCAGCCGACGGAGCAGTCGGCGATCGCGGCGGCCCAGCCGCCCTGGTGCGAGAACGGCCGCGCCAGCACCACGGCGTCGCGGTTGAGACGGAGCGCGGCCTCGCGGATGGCGTGATAGTACGCGAGCTTGAAGATCTTGTGCGGCAGCGGACCGCGGGAGGTCTCGACGATGTCGGGCAACGCGCCCTCGCCTTGGTCGGCCTTCCAACCGTCCACGCCCACCTGCGCCGCCTGCGCCATGCGCTGCGTCCACCACGCGCAGGCGGCCGGGTTGGTGAAGTCCACGTGGCGACCGATGCCCTTCCACCACTTGTACTCCTGGCCGCCGTTCACGACGTAGCCGAGCGCGAGGGCGCGGTCGAAATCGGGATCGGGCGCGAGGCCATCCTCGGCCACGCGGTTGAGCATCCCGGCCTGCCAGAGAATGAGGCGGACTCCTTTCGCGTGCAGCCCGCGCGACATCGCGGCGGGATCCGGGTAGCGCTTCGGGTCCCAGACAAAGTTGTTGTACGCGGTGGTCCACGGGCTGTCGACGATCACGACCCCCGTGGGGATGTCGCGCGCGAGGTAGCCGTCGACGAGTTGCTCGGTGGATTGCCGGGTATTCCCGTTGTCCTCCCACACCCAGGGCTCGAAGGCCCAGCGCGGAACGAGGGGAGGCTTGCCGGCGAACCGCGGGTGGGAGCGATCGATGGTGCGGTCGATCGGCCGGCGGCGCGGTGCGGCAGCCGGCTCGGCGGCGGACGCTGTGGCTGCGAGCGCGAGCGCGGCGAGGAGGAGGACGAGCCGCACCGGGAGCGCGGCGGACAACGGCCGGGGGTGAAGGCGCACGGGTAGAGGCGGGTTGAAACACCGAGGTTAGCCGCTTCCCAGCGGTCGCCGCCATTGGCCGGTCGGCCCATTCATTTTTGCTGGTGACAAAAATGAAGGAAGAGGGCGTCAAATCCCGGCGCCAGAGGCGCTGGCTTCAGCTCCTGCTTCGGTTTTCGCGAAGCGAGAACCGGCCGCAAAGAGGCGCAAAAGGGGCAAAATGATGAGTTATTGGTTGTTGGTTATTCGTTATTCGGTCGGGGCCTAACGCCTACAGCTTACCGCTTGTAGCCATGGGTAACCACGAATGGACACGAATAGACACGAATATAGGCAATGTACGTTTAGCCACGAAGAGGCACCAAGACGCACGAAAATAGACGAGGGGCTTAGGGCTTCAGAAAAGCAGCGCGCTCGCGTTTTCGCTGGCGCGAAAATGCGAGAAGGTGGGGGCTGGGGCTCGAACCTCTGTTCCCTCCCTTAGCTCCTGTGAGACTGCCTTGGAATCGGTGGACAAACCCACCCAGCTCAAATCCGTATTACAGGAGGTAACGGAGGAAAGGGAGGTTATCGCTCCGCGATAACCTATGTGGTAGCTGAGGCCGGCGCCTGCGGCGCTTCAGACTTTATAACCTTCAACATTCTAACGTTTAACTCGGCGCCATCGGCGCCGTGGTCAACCCTGATGGCTATACGCAATAAGCTGTAGGCTGTATGCCCGAATCGAATAACCCATAACCACCAACCGATAACTCATTATTTTGCGCCTCTTGCGCTTTTTTGCGGCCAAACGCTGTCGGCTGTAGGCGGTAAGCGGTAGGCTATTGGCTTCGAACCGAGAATTTGGGGAGAAAGAGTAAGAGTACGAGTAAGAGAAAGATTCGAGAGCAGCGCTTCAGCGCTCAGCCGGCGCGAATGCGGCCGGGGCAAGGTTGGTTTTTGCCGGTTCTCGCTCCGCGATAACCTATATGGGAGCTGCTGCCGGCGCCGCCGGCGCCGGAAATGACCCCCACTTACTTTATTTTTCGCGCCGCCGAAAAATAAAGTTTGGCGCCTCTTCGTGGCCAACACCCCGTCTTTATCCGAGCAATCTGAGGTTAATGCATGCTGGGGTGGCGCCGCGTCCGAAACCCCGTGTACTTTAGTTTTCGCGCCGTCGAAAACTAAAGAAATGAAATAATGGTTAACTAATAATTTAACCTTGCCGCCGGCATTTCCTTTCCGCTGCAGTCATCCCTCTCTGCCATGCCGACGGTCTCCTTGCCCGCCTCCCATGCCTCCTGCCCTCGCCGCGCCTTGCGGCCCGGACGGGTGGGGGAGCGGCGCGCGCCGAGGCGATGATCTTCACCACCTACTGGTTCCTCGCCTTCATCGGCCTTGCGCTGCCGCTGTACTGGCTCGTGCGCCGGCCGGGCCTCCGCCTCGCCGTCCTCCTCGTCGCCTGCACCGTCTTCCACGCCCGGTTCGCCGGCGCCGCCGGCATGCTGCCGATCCTCGTCCTCTGCGCGACGACGTACCTCGCCGGCCTCTCCCGCCGCCGCGGCGTGCTCCTCGTCGGCATGGCCCTGCCGATCCTCGCCCTCGTCTTCTATAAATACACCTCGTTCCTCTCGCAGCAGGTTCTCGCCGCCCTCAACCCCGCCTGGGGCGCCGCCCTCGAGCAGGCCCTCGGCTCCCGGCTCCCCGACACCCCGCCGCTCGGCGTCAGCTTCTTCGTCTTCGAATTCGTCCACTACCTCTACGACGTCTGGCACGGACACCCCTCCATCCGCCACCCGGCCCGCTTCTGGGCCTTCACCTTCTTCTTCCCGTCGCTCGTCGCCGGCCCGATCAAGCGCTACCGCGACTTCCTCCCGGCGCTCAGCGCTGGGCTCCAGCAGGTCACGCTTGACGACCTCAAGTACGGGCTCTGGCGCATCGCGCAGGGCTACGTGAAGAAGGTGGTCCTGGCCGACAACCTCACCGGCGCGATTGACTACTGGTATCCCCATTTTACCGAGCTGACGCTGCCGCAGCGCTGGCTCTTCCTCGCGGCGCTTTCCTTCCGGATCCTTTTCGATTTCAGCGGCTATAGTGACATCGCCATCGGCCTCGCGCGGCTCATGGGCATCCGCCTGCCGGAAAACTTCCGCTGGCCGTACCTCGCCCGCAACCTGCGCGAGTTCTGGCAACGCTGGCACATCTCGCTCAGCTCCTGGATCCGCGACTATATCTATATCCCGCTCGGCGGCAGCCGGCACGGCGTCTTCCGCCGCAGCATCAACGTCATCATCGCCCTCGCGCTCTGCGGCCTCTGGCATGGCCCGGCCTGGAACTTCGTCCTCTGGGGCGTGTGGCACGGCGTGGGCCTGCAGGTCTGCACGTTCTACCCGACCGCCCTCGGACCCGTCGGCGGCGCGCTCCAGCGCGGCTTCGCTCGGCTGCCGATCCTGGCGTGGGCGGTCACGTTCGTCTTCGTGGCGCTCAGCCGGCTCATCTTCTTCTACCCGGTGCCCGAGTGCTTCCGCCTCATGCGCCTGCTCGTCGTCGCCCAATGAACCCGCCTCCCGCAACGCGTCCCTCCGGCCGGCGCTGGCGCGCCGTGGCCGCCTTCCTCCTCGGCGCCGCCGCCGCAGTGGTCCTGCACTACCTGATCTACCGGCTCTCGCTGCCGTCCGCGCCGTTCATCTATGTGGCCTTCTAGCGTCAGTCCCGCCGCGCCCACCACCGGCGCCGGGCGTCCGCCGCACCGCGGACGCCGGCTCGCCGTGTTCGTGGTCGCCAGCGTGACGCTCGCGCTGGCGGGCTTCGGCCCCGACTTCCTGCTCCGGCCGCTGCCGCCGCCCGCGGAGCTCGAGCTCGAGCTCACGCTGCCGGACCAGCCGGCCAACGCCCACGAGCCGCTCGTCTGCACCGGCACGCCCGGCCACGCCGATTTCCTCTATATCAACCACCTCGGCGGCGGCACGGTCACCGTCGGTTACGACAGCTGGGGCGCCGGCGGCCCGACCTCGCCGCCGTTCAAGCTGGAGCCCGGCGAGCCGGTCCGGCTCCGCCTCCGCCTGCCGGCGATCGCCCAACTGACCGCCGGACAATCCGCGCCGACGTCGACGCTCACTTTCGCCCTCGAGGGCCAGCCGGAGTGGGTGGTTCCGGTGCACAGCCACGTCACGCGCGCCGCCGAGATCCATTGGGCGAGCAACCGGATTGGCGGCACCTCCTGCGCGGACGCCTTTTCCGGCGAACTCCGCCGCCCCGGCGGTCATCGCGTCAGCGGCCTCGGCGGCGCGCGCTACTACGGCTTCACCGAGCGGCTCGCCGCCTGGTGGCCGCGCGTCGGCTGGCTGGCCGCGCTCTACGCCACCCTCGCGCTGGCAGGCGGCGCCGCCGCCGCATGGGGCATCAACTGGCCGACGCTGGTGGCGCGCGTCCGCGCCTTCCTCGCCGGCCTCGGCCAGCGCCGGCCGGGCGAACCGGTGCCGCGCGCCTCGCGGGCGGACCCGCGGCCCGAGGGCTGCGCATGGCTGGCCCCGCTGCCGGCCAAGCCCTTCCTGCTCGGCTTCGTCCTGGCCTTCGCCAGCTGCATCGGCGCCGGGTGGTACCTCGGACGCCAGCCGCTGTTCCGCGGCTTCGTGCGGTTCTTCCAGTCGATCCAGCCGCAGACCCAGTTTTATCCGACGGTGCGCGAGCTGGTGTCCTACGTGGAGCGGACCGTTCCGCGGGACAAGATCCTGGTCCTGGTGGGCGGCGCGTCGTATTTCCGCGGCACCGGGCAGAATCCGGGCGAGCTGTGGACGCATGAGCTGCAGCGGCGGCTGGGCGACGAGTATGCGGTGGTCAATTACGGCATCGACCAGGCGGGGCCGCCGGCCTTCGCGGGCGTGGTGTTCCAGATCCTGGCGCAGCGGTATCCGCGGGCGATCTATGTGTGCAACGGCGGGGTGCTGACGGATGCGCCGCTGGATGGCGGCGGCGTGTACCGGTATCTGTATTGGGATGCCTATTACAAAGACCTGCTGCCGGAGGAGCCGGGCTGGGAGGCGCGGGTGCAGGCGGAGATCGCGCGGCAGACGCGCACGCAGGAGGGGCAGGAACTGCACCTGGGCAAGCGGCTGGATGCGTATACGTACGCCTGCGCGCTGTGGACGTGGGTGGGTTACCACGGTGTGTTCACGGTGTGGGCCGACAGTTATCCGCGCCATCCCTTCCGGGCGCGGGGCCGCTACGTGGAGCGGGACGATCCGAACCTGCGGGCGACGCAGCGGGCGCAGCGGCAGGGGGAGTATGCGAAGCTGATGGAGGAGCGCGGCCGCGCGACGGCGCGGACCGGCTGGCTGCGGGACCCGGCGGGCAAGTGGGTGCAGGATCCGGCGCTGCGGTTGGGGATCGCGGAGCGGTATGACCGGATGCTGCCGCCCTCGGTGCGGGCGAAGAGCCTGGTGGTGCTGCTGCACGGCAATCCGTATTTTCAGCGCCACTGGACCGCGGGAGAACGCCGGCGGTGGAAGGAAACGTACAATCTGGCCGAGCAGGTGATCGGGCAGTGTGGTTATCAGGTGGTGCAGGCCGGCGCGGATTTCACGCCCGACGACTACGTGGATGCCGGCCACTTCATGGCCTCCGGCGGCCAGAAGATCGCCGCCATCGTGGCGGACAAGATACTGGCTCTCCGCGAAGCGGAGTGAGCCACGGAACCAAGGCGGGTTTCGCCACAAAGAGGCGCGAGAAGGCACGAAACTTTAGTTTTCGGCGGCGCGAAAACTAAAGTAATTGGGGTTTCGGACGCGGCGCCTGCGGCGCCGGAGGCAGCCCCACCTTCTCGCATTTTCGCGCCCTGCGAAAACGCGAGCGCGCTGCTTTCCGGAGTAGATTGGCCACGAAGTGACGGATCGGGTTTGGCCACAAAAAGGCACGAGGAGGCACGATAAAAGACCTCCGATTCAAGGGTTCTCTTCGAGCATCTTGGTGCCTTTTCGTGGCCACCCTCTCTGGGACTTCCGTCCGCCGGCGCAGATTGCGCCGGCGCTGGGTTGGGGGTGTGTGGTTCTCGACGACGCGAGAACCAACCTGGCCCCCGGCCGCATTCGCGCCGGCTTAGCGCTGAAGCGCTGCTTCTCGGAGACCCTCGATCCCCTCGATTCTCTTCGTGTATTTTGGTGCCTCTTTATGGCCAAACCCTGCCTCGCCTGTTCGAACGAGCAGCCCGTTAGGGCTCAACGGTCGCGTCGCGCGACCGGGGCGCACCGTGGCTTTTGCGTCGTCAAAAGCCACAACCCCCGCCGCCCAGTCATCGCCTGCGCGATGACCGGGCTCCGCGGCATTTTCTCGTGCCTTCTCGTGCCTTTTCGTGGCCAACACCCTGCCTTGGCTTCCCTGCTCCCCGGCGCTGCCTCTTTTGTGGCCAACCAACCCGGCCTGCCTAGCCGTGTCGTTGCTTTTGTGGCCGAAAATGCACCGGCTCGCAAAATAGGCGGGTAAAAACGAATAGCCGGGGGTAATTAAGGAAGCATGAACCCTGCCCCAATCAATTCACTCTGCGATGTGGTCCGCGAGACGGCGTATGCGATTCACCGGTACCACCGCAGCGGCCACCTCGAGAAGATCTATGAAAACGCCTTGGCGCACCGACTCCGCCGGCGAGGCGTCGTGGTTGCGCAACAACACCCGCTCCCGGTTCTGGATGAGGACGGCACGCCGCTGGGTGACTACTTCGCCGATCTCCTGGTCGACCAACGGCTCATTGTGGAACTGAAGGCGGTGCGGGCGATTGCCGACGAGCATGTGGCCCAACTGCTCGGTTATCTCCGGTCGTCACGCATGGAAACGGGGCTGCTGATCAACTTTGGGGCGCCGGTTCTCTACGTGAAGAAGTTCGTCCTGAATCGGGTATAGTGGGTTGTTCCGGACTGGTTTTGTGGGATGGCCACGAAGTGACGGATTGGGGTTGGCCACAAAGAGGCACGAGGATGCACGATAAGAGACCTCTATCCAGCGGGGCTCTCTTCGTGCGTCTTGGTGCCTTTTCGTGGCCATCATCGCGGAGCTTCCGTCCGCCGGCGCGCGGCGCGCCGGCGGCGGGGTGGGTGTATTTGGTTCTCGACGATGCGAGAACCAACATTGCCCCCGGCCGCATTCGCGCCGGCTGAGCGCTGAAGCGCTGCTTTTCGGAGTAGGATGGCCACGAAGAGGCACAAAGAGGCACGATAAGAGACCTCTATCCAGCGGGGTTCTCTTCATGCGTCTTGGTGCCTTTTCGTGGCCATCATCGCGGAGCTTCCGTCAGCCGGCGCGCGGCGCGCCGGCGGCGGGGTGGGTGTATTTGGTTCTCGACGATGCGAGAACCAACATTGCCCCCGGCCGCATTCGCGCCGGCTGAGCGCTGAAGCGCTGCTTTTCGGAGTAGGTAGGCCACGAAGAGGCACAAGGAGGCACGATAAGAGACCGGCGATCCAGCGGGGTTCTCTTCATGCGTCTTGGTGCCTTTTCGTGGCCATCATCGCGGAGCTTCCGTCAGCCGGCGCGCGGCGCGCCGGCGGTGGGGTGTATTTGGTTCTCGACGATGCGAGAACCAACCTTGCCCCCCGGCTGCATTCGCGCCGGCTGAGCGCTGAAGCGCTGCTTTTCGGAGTAGGTTGGCCACAAAGAGGCACGAGGAGGCACGATAAGAGACCTCTATCCAGCGGGGTTCTCTTCGCGCGTCTTGGTGCCTTTTCGTGGCCATCATCGCGGAGCTTCCGTCAGCCGGCGCGCGGCGCGCCGGCGGTGGGGTGTATTTGGTTCTCGACGACGCGAGAACCAACCTTGCCCCCCGGCTGCATTTGCGCCGGCTGAGCGCTGAAGCGCTGCTTTGCGGAGTAGGTTGGCCACGAAGAGGCACAAAGAGGCACGATAAAGACCGGCGATCCAGCGGGGTTCTCTTCGTGCGTCTTGGTGCCTTTTCGTGGCCAACACCTGCCTCGCCTGTTCGAACAAGCAGCCCGTTAGGGCTCAACGGTCGCGTTGCGCGACCGGGGCGCACCGTGGCTTTGCGTCGTCAAAAGCCACAACCCCGGCCGCCCAGTCATCGCCTGCGCGATGACCGTGCTCCCTGGCTCCGCTTTTCGTGCCTCCTCGTGCCTCTTTGTGGCCAACCCTGCCTTGGCTTCCGTCCTCCCGGCCTGCCTCTTCGAGGCCCACTCGCCGAACTCGTCCGAAATCTGATGCAACGTTGATGCGGAACGCTATTTATTCATCAATTCGCGGTATCACTTCATTTTGAATTGAATACCCCTACGTAGTTCTGCTGACCTCTCGCCTAGGTATTCCACCCTACGGCGGCTGCCCTAGTGAGGCTAGGGCAGCCGCCGTAGGGCGGAGTGAAAGTGAGAGTGAAAGTGAAGGTGACCAGGTGCCGCGCAAGTGGCTCAGTCAGTGCTATTAACTAGTAACGAGTAACCAATAACCCATTTCCGGGCGCTTCGGCGCCCCAACCTTCAAACTTTCAGACCTTAGACCTTAAACGAGATGGCGATTACCTCCTCCCTCCGCACCGCGCTGTTGCGCTCGGTCCGACCTGCTTCCCGGGCCGGGGCGGGGGCGGCTGAGTCGGCCGCGGCGAGTGAGGGACGCCGGTTGGTCAGGGCCGAGGGAAGACCCCCGGCGCAGGTCGAGTACGAGCAGTCGCTCGTCGCGTTCTTCGTCGAGGGCGCCCAAATGCTCGGCATCCCGAAGTCCGTCGCCGCCATCTACGGCATCTGTTTCGCAAGTGCTGAGCCCTTGAGCTTTTCCGATATCAACGAGCGCCTCGACATCAGCTCCGGCTCCATCAGCCAGGGTCTTCGCGTGCTGAAGGAAGTGGGAGCGCTGAAGCCGGAGGCCGGAAGCCTGAGGCCGGAAGCCGGAGGCCTGAAGCCAGAGGCCGGAAGCCGGAGGCCAGAGGCCGGAAGCCTGAGGGCGGAAGCCGGAAGCCAGAAGCCGGAAGCCGGCAATCAGATGTCAGATGTCGGACGTCAGCCTGTCCTCCGTAGCCTTGGCGAAGGAGGAATGTCAGCGTCGAGCGCGGCGCAAACGAATAACTCAGAACGGATAGCCAATAACCCCTTTCCCGCCGATAACCCCGCCGCCAGCGGCGGTGCCGCGAACGCGGCGCAGCCTAACGCTTACAGCTTACCGCCTAACGCCGGCAGCGCCGCCAAGGGCGGCGCGCGCTACACCCCCGACCTCGAGCTGCGGAATCTCGTGCTGCGGTGGATCGATCAGCGGCTGCAGAAGCAGTTGGAGACCGGACGGAGCCGGATCCGGACGCTGAGGGCGTCCGTGCCGGCCGATGCCCACCGCGAGGTGCTCGATGAGCGCCTCCGCGCCTTGGAGATCTGGCACGGCAAGGCAGCCGCGCTCCTGCCGCTGGTGAAGACCGCGCTGAAGATTGGATGAGGGCGTTATCAGTTATCGGTTATTTGTTATTCGTGATCCGAAATGGGTGGCAGTAGGCAATAAGCGATAAGCGGTAAGCATTAATAGATAATCAGTTGGAAAAAGCCTAAAGCCTACAGCTTACAGCCACCGAAGGGACAGCGTCAGAGCCAGTTTTCGATGAGCGAAAACTGCCACCACACACTTTACCGCCACCCGGTCGCCCAGACGCGACGGGGCGAAGCTTTGCCAGCAGGCAAAGCTGAGCCCCGGGGCGACGCAGCGCGAAGCGCGGAGATGGCGCGACCGCCGCGGTCGCGGCCCGAAGGGCTGGCGTCGGCCGGGCGCCCCGTGGGCAGGCCGACCCACAACGCTTTGCCGCTCGCGTTTTCGCTGGCGCGAAAATGCGAGAATGGGGGGCTGTGCATCAAACCTCTGTTCCCTCCCTTGGCTCCTGTAAAAGTGCGCCGGGATCCGTGCTGTTCTATCGTGCCTCTTGGTCGGCCTCCCGTTCGAACCTCTGCGCTCTCTGCGAGCTCCTGTAGAACTGCCATGGGGTCTTTTATCGTGCCTTCTCGCGCCTCTTCGTGGCCAACCCACTCCGGGAAGCAGCGCTTCAGCGCTCAGCCGGCGCGAATGCGGCCGGGGGCAAGGTTGGTTTTTGCGTCGTCAAAAACCAAACAGCCTACCCCCTCCAGCCGGCGCGCGAACCGCGCCGGCGACAGCGACCACCAAACTGGTTATGGCCACAAAAAGGCACCAAGAGGCGCGAAGACAACCCGCTGCATCGAGGTGTTTTTTGGTGCCTTTTCGTGCCTCTTCGTGGCCAACCCCGGCTCGGCGATCTGTGGCTCCTTTTGCGCCTCCTGCGCCTTTTTGCGGCCAAACCCGGCTTGGCTCTAGGCGGTAAGCTGTAGGCGACAGGCTCAGAACTCGGACAGCGGGGGAGTAAGAGAACGAGTAAGAGAAAGAGTAAGACTCGCCGAGCCCCAGACCCCGCGAGAACGAGAACGATTTCGGGGCCCAACCTTCCCACCTGCAACTTTCCCACTTGGAACCCCCCGGCGCGCGCCAGCGCCGGCCCCCGATAACGAATAACCGATAACGGATCGCCCCCCCCCAGTCCTCGCGCCAGCGAGCTCTGCCCCCTCATTCCGTCACTCCCTTAATCCCTCACTCCCTTCCACAGATGTGCGGCATTGTTGGTTATATCGGCCCGGCGAAAGCCTCCCAGATCCTCATCGATGGCCTGAAGCGCCTCGAATACCGCGGGTATGATTCCGCCGGCGTCGCCGTCCACACCCCCGCCGGGTTCGCCGTCGCCAAGAAGACCGGGCGCGTCGCTAACCTCGAACGCGAGGCCGCCCGCCACGTCCTCACCGGCACCTGCGGCATCGGCCACACCCGCTGGGCCACCCACGGCGGCGTCACCGACGCCAACGCCCACCCCCACGTCTCCTCCGACGGCCAGATCGCCCTCATCCACAACGGCGTCATCGAGAACTTCTCCGCCATCAAGCGCTTCGTCACCGGCAAGGGCTACACCTTCCAGTCCGAGACCGACACCGAGGTCCTGGCCAACCTCATCGCCTACCACTACGCCAAGGAGCCTGCTCCCGCCGCCGACGCCGAGCCGAGCCGCCTCCTCGAGAGCGTCCGCAAGTCCCTCCTCCACGTCGAGGGCACCTACGGCATCGTGGTCATGTCCCGCGACCACCCCGGCGAGCTCGTCAGCGCCCGCCGCGGCTCGCCCCTCATCCTCGGCATCGGCCGCGGCGAGAACCTCATCGCCTCCGACGTCTCCGCCATCGTCGGCCGCACGCAGAACGTCGTTTACCTCAAGGACGGCGAGCTCGCCCGCGTCACGGCCGACGCCTTTGCCATCACCTCGCTCACGCAGGGCGACGACGTCGTTCCGGTCATCAGCCAGGTCAACTGGTCCATCGCCGACTCCGCCCTGGGCGATTTCGCGCACTACATGGAGAAGGAGATCTTCGAGCAGCCGCAGGCGCTGGAGAACGCGATGCGCGGCCGCTTCTCGGAGGATGGCTCCACCGCGCAGTTCGGCGGGCTCAACGTCACGCCCAACGAGCTGCGCCAGGTCGACCGCCTGCTCTTCACCGCCTGCGGCACCGCCTGGCACGCCTGCCTCGTGACCGAGTACCTGGTGGAGCGCTTCGCGCGCGTGCCGGCGGAGGTCGATTACGCCTCCGAGTTCCGCTACCGCAACACCCCCCTCGACCCCAATTCCCTCCTGTTCGTGCTGAGTCAGTCGGGCGAGACGATCGACACCCTGGCGGCGCTGCGCGAGGCCAAGCGCCGGGGCTACCGCGGGCTGGCGATCACCAACGTGGTCGGCTCGACGATCGCCCGCGAGGCCGACGGCGGCATCTACCAGCACGTGGGCCCGGAGATCGGGGTGGCCTCGACCAAGGCCTTCACCTCGCAGCTCCTGCTCGGCGCGATGGTGGCGCTGTACCTCGGCCGCATGCGCGACATGAGCTACGCCGACGGCAAGGCATACGTCGCGGCGCTGAAGGCGGCGCCGGACTTGGTGCGCCGGACGCTGACGCAGGCGGAGCACATCCGCGGCATCGCGCAGCGTTATGCCGGGTACAACGACATGCTCTTCCTTGGCCGGCTGGCGCTGTTCCCGATCGCGCTGGAAGGCGCGCTGAAGCTGAAGGAGATCTCGTACATCCACGCCGAGGGGTACCCGGCGGCGGAGATGAAGCACGGCCCGATTGCGCTGGTGAGCGAGCGCTGCCCCAGCGTGTTCTTTGTGACCAAGGGCGAACTCTTCCCGAAAGTCGTGTCCTCGATGCAGGAGATCAAGGCGCGGAAAGGCCCGATTATCGCCGTCTGCACGGAAGGCCTGGAGCTCCCCCCCGGCCTCGCCGACGAGGTGATCCCGATCCCCGACTGCCACGAAGCCGTCCTGCCGATCGTCGCGACCATCCCCATTCAACTCCTCGCCTACTACATCGCCGTCGCCCGCCACTGCGACGTGGATAAACCGCGAAATCTGGCGAAGTCCGTCACGGTGGAATAGGACGTTTCACGCTCGCGCCATTCCATGCCGAATATTACAATGGCGCCCTGCTTGAAAGGTACACATATACCACGAAATTTAAGTAGGGAATCCGCAGAATAATATCAAATAGATGCGCTTCAGCATTGTCATACCACTTTGGAAGACGCAATACGTCGCTGAAACAATTGATAGCGTACTTGCGCAGAGCTGCAAGGACTACGAATTGATCATTGGATGCAGCCGAACTGATGCATCAATAGAAAATATCAAAAAGCTGTACTCTGATAAAGCGCGCTTTATAGATATCGAAGGTACCGGGATAATCGCACATTGGAACAATGCCATTAAGCAATGCCGCGGCGAATTCACGCTGCTTCTGGCCGACGATGATGTCTTGACGCTCGATTGTCTTGCGGAGGTCTCGCGCGCGATAGATCGCAATCCCAACTGCGCCCTAGTGCAGACCCGCATCATCATGTTTCAAACAGGCGATCTTGTCCGCGCGGTCTCAGTTGGCGGATGCGAGGTCGAGTCGATGTCCGAATATGCTTATAACCAAATTGTCCAGCGTCGGCCAATCATCGTGAGTTGCATCTTCTTCCGTACCTCCTATTTGGCGCCGCGCGGATTTGTCGACCTCCCGGATGCGTGGGGGGCTGATCTGTTCACTGCGTTGACGATCGCGCGTCTGGGAGGGGTTGTCTTTGTAAACAAACCGCTGGTAAAAAATCGCGAGTGTCTCGAGCGGGTAACAAGTAATATCGGCTGGAAAAGTAGAGTTTCCGCCATCGAAATGTGGGAGCGCATGATTGATTGTGGGCTGCTGAAAATCGGGGTGGCGGACGACAATAATATGTACCAAAATCTTGTAGAAAGTAACTACAAAGAGATTTATAGAAAAGCCAGAGTCGATTCTTTAGTGGCGTGCGTAAAGAACATATCATTCAAAAACCTGCGCCGCGATCTTCGCGATATTAAAACTCTTTCTAAGGGGCATCATTTTGCGCAAGCGATGAGAGCGATCGCAAAAGGCGTCGCTCTAAAATTGCTTTAGCCTTAATATCGAACGATATACATCGCAAGAGTGCAGCTAATCCCGCGAAATATACCAATGCTACTCGGCCGTTATGCAGCTGAGCTGCTATCAATTCTCGCATACGGCTTGCGGCTTGCTGGCAGTATTATTATTACGCCGCTGGCGATAAGACATTTGTCATCAGATGAGTTGGGCTACTGGTATCTGCTCGTGAACATTGGCGGCGCAGTTGCTCTCCTAGACTTTGGCCTTACGCCGAACGTTACTAGGGCGTGCGCTACATTTGCGGCCGGCGCGGAAGACCTTTCGAGGCACGGATCACCGAGTAGCGAAGGCGAAATCTCGCCGAACTGGCCAAAGATCGGAGGACTCGTCCGCCAGGTGAAGTGGCTCTATCTTAAGATCGCGTTTGCCGCCGCAGTCTTGATGGTATTTGCATTTATAGGACTACGTTCCACGATTAGCTACGGAACGGACGGGAGCTCGCCTGCGGAAATCTGGTGGGTTTTTACTGCATCAACGGTGATCAGTGCCTATACTAGGTCGCAGCCCGCCCTCCTGATTGGTCTCGGTAAGGTTGCGGAATGTAACCACTACACGCTTATCGCAGCGTTCACATCGATATCGGTAGTCATCGGCGGGCTTATGCTGGGGTATGGATTAACAATAATGGTTATAGGTACTGCAATTCAGCCCGCGATTCTGGGACTCCTGTGCTCTCTAAAAATAAATCTGCTTCTGAAATCGAGCGATAGAACGTGTGCCACGGATACCAATCTTGCCGCATTATGGCCAACGACGTGGCGGACGGGCGTCGTCTCGGTCGGCGCATACATGGTTAATAATGCGAGCTCTATAATCTGCGCGAAGTACCTCGGCCTGAGCGTTTTGGCCTCCTTTGGGCTGGCTACGCAGCTCTTCACAGCTGTGCAGACGATCGCTAGCGTGTTTTTAGCAGTACGGGTGCCCGCGGTGGTTGCGCTGATGGTACGTCGCCGTCACACTGAGCTACTTCGGATTGTAGCAAGGGCTCACGCTTTAGGTGTCGCGTGCTTTATTATGGGGGGGGTGTCGATTTGCTTCGCGGCACCCTTCGCGCTGAAGCTTATTGGGAGCAAGACGGCCCTCCTGCCTCTGCCGCTATTGGGAGTGTACGCTGGAGTACGGTTTTTGGAATGGAACCACTCGCAGTTTGCGTCCCTGGTTATGGCGGACAATCAGGTGCCGTTTGTTGTCCCTTCGATTGCATCTGGATTTGCTATCATAGCGGGCTCGATGCTCGCTATCCAGTACTTTGGACTTTGGGGTGTGGTCTTGGTAACCGGTGGGGTGCAGGCAGCATGTAACAATTGGCTCCCCGTACTACTTGGCCTGCGGGTGCTAAACTGCGGACTTCGCAGGTTCGCAAGAGCGATGATCTCTGAGCTTTCTAGTGCACTTGTTAGGTAGCGGCAGCGACGGGTCTCTTCGCGCAAGCTGCAATCCAGCTTGGTCCAATGAAACCCGACACACATCCGCTTCAATACTGTTGGGGTAAGAGATTGGAATACGCCTCGTGCCGGTGTATGAAGTCGATGACAAATAGGAGATATTCTGTAACAATGTGAAAAAATGTATGGCGCCTATAACTTGAGCAGCCCATCGCCTCGCTACCTGATCGCCGTATGCGGCGATTGGGGGGTTGCGCCTTGGAGTAAGGCTCTGTGCAGTAGTGGGGCTGACGTGCATGTTCTGTCAAACATAAGGCCCCATCGGTTCCGGCAGCGCTTCCCGTGGGTGAAGCAGAGCTATTGGTGTGTTGAGTGCTACATTCTGGGCTACTTGCTCGCAAAAGTTCTCCCTAGAAAACATTGGTATTTCAGAGAAAAATTAATTTATAAAGTCTTCGCTCGTCAGCTCACGCAATTTGCGAGGCGCGACACTATTGTGCTAACGAACGTTGGAATGGGCGGTGGTAATGGGGTCCTCGGCCGTTTTCAGAATAGTCTTGTTCATTGCGGGAATAGTGGGCCCGGCACCTTTGCGGCTCAGATGACTGCCGCGGGACAGGGCCGCATGGCCGCGAATCTGTTGGCGGACAAAGGATGGCTGCGCATGTGGGAGAGCGACGTACGAGCTGCGTCTATCATTTCGGCCGAGTCATCATTCGTTGTAAAATCTATAGAGGCATCAATTCCGAATAAACGCTACTTTGTGTCACCGCTGCCCGTTGCGGCTATGCCGAGTCGGCTGACTTCTCCGCGTCGGACGAGATTCGTAAGCACAGCCACAACTGTACGGAAGGGGAGCCTTGTGGCGATCGACGCTTGGCGTATCGCGAAAGAGAATGGATGGCTTGGTACCGAGGCAGTCTTGGAAATCTTTGGATCTTGCGATCGACCTACACAATCAAAGCTCGATCGCGAGGGGGAAAAAAGCGGGGTAATTAGCCGAGGCTACACGAGAGAAATTGGTGAGGTATTTCAATCTGCTAGGTATTTCTTGCTACCAACATTTGAGGATGGGGGCCCTCGAGCCTTGGGGGAGGCAATATCGGCGGGGTGTATCCCGATAGTCAGCGAATTCTGTATGGCGCCAGACATTCTGCCACAGGCGTTAATTGCGGCTCCGCTTACCGCTGCGTCTATTGCGGAAACAATACGAAATGTCTTATCCATTGATCTGGTCTGCGGTCGCTGGCACGATGAACTTAGGCCAGCTAGAGAGCAGTTGATGGAAGAGCACTTCAAGGAAGAACTCTTGCGCATGCTAGACGGTTTGAAATGACTACCTTCGTTTCAATAGTTGTCTCGGTAGCTGGGTGGACCGTATTGACTCTCATCGCCCGCGACTGTATCCGAGAGAGATCTCGGTGTTGGGCAGTCTCTTGGGTGTGTATATTTCTGGCGCTGAAGTTGTTTTTGTTCGGTGTTGTTCCATTTATATATATTGAGTTCTTTGGCGAGCCAAAGCTCGTGCATGCACCTCTGCAGACACTGACTCCTGCATTCACGCTCTTCTTGCTGGAGACTGTGCTCACGTGGGTGCCGCTTAGGATGTTGCGCCACCGCATCGGCGTGGCACTCCGGCTGGGAGCTGGCCGGCGACCAAGCGTCGCCGAAGCCACGCTGGGCATCGGAATAATTACGATGTGGTGTTTTGCCGTCTCAATGCGCAAAGGCTATTTTGGTGAGGCGGCAATTGCCGGCTTAGGGCTCCTGACGGATTGGCTTCCTTTTGGCATCGTCCTGGTGGTCTGTTGCGTATTTGACACAGCGTTCGCTCGGCGGTTTAGGTATATATTGATTGCAGCGCTCCTGATGATCATTCTTTCAGTTGTCGTTCCACTTGGCGGACGTGGTTACATATTCATCCCGGTTGCGTTCACGATTCTCGGTCTACTTCATGTTGGAAATGTCGCTCCAACTTGGGTCCGGTTTGGCGGCGGCTTAATCGCTGTGATGTTGCTCGGGGTTGTTGGATCGTATGCTGTCTCCGGAATACGGGCGCAAGTCTATTACACTGGGACGCGGGCCTCTATCACTGATATAAAGCGGTCGTCTCAGTACTCAGATCTCGACCCTGTCGGAACGGTCATAAACCGATTGGCGGCTGGGCTGCAGTCTACAGAATTTGTCATAGAAAATCGAACAATGTTCATATCGCGGGGAAGGATGGAGGTGTTTGGGCTAGTAGCTGGATCTTCAATATCGAGGCGGGTGAATCCACTGGGAAGCGTTGCGGATCGGTATAACCAGGATGGAGTATCGCCGGGTACGCAGCTGGCGTACCTAATTTCTGGATTTGGATATGGTTTAGCATGGCCATCGATAGTAGATTTCTACCTAGGCTTCGGGGTCATAGGGGTCGCTCTCAGCGGAGCACTCTTGAGTGTGGTTATAGCGGGGTGGCTTCTCGCCATGCGAACGTTTGCGCGATCTTGGCCCCGAGTATGTGTAGCCTTTGTAATAGGAAATATAGGTTCGGGGATTCTTGCATATGAGACCGCAGGAAAGATGTTCACGGCGCTAATATGGAATTCGATAGTGCTGTTCGGCATTGCCAGCGTGTCGGCACGAGTGCTGTTCCGGAGTGGCTCATCTGAGCCACAGCGGGTGGGATGGAAATATTCTGATTCCGCCGCGGCCGCGAAACCCAAGCCATTGGCCGCGAAGATCAGTAGGCGGGGGGCTAGACGGTGAAGAATGGTGTGCCCAAGTTATCCCTGATTTGGGAAAGGTTGGGATATCCCGATGGGATCTAGGCTCGTGAGGCTACCGCGATACTTCTTTGTAGACCCGGACGGCCTCCTTGCCGTTATAAAGGCATAAGCCATTGTCCTTAGTCGGCGTTGGCATAACGTACAGCTATGACGCAAGATGTATGAGGTATATATACGTAATAGCGGATGACCCAACGAGGTTGGGATCGGGTATCACAACGAGAGCGTTGCGGTACCTGAGGGCGCTCTTCGACACAGGACAGCTCGCGGCCGTCGTAGCGAAGTGTGATCGGCTTGGGCGCGATATGGACAATGTCCCAGTATGGCGGATGCGCAGCAGTTCATCGTGCTCTAGAGGGTGGCGGTACAAAGGGCGCTGGGCGATGCCTGGGGAGGAGGTGCCTGATTGGGAGATTTACGCTGAGATTGCAGATCAGATGGGTGACGGGGACGTTGGGTGGATATTTGATATGGTCACCACATTTGGGTGGGCAGACCTTTTAGCGCAAGAAACTCGATGCGTTGGTATCGTGCAAGATGGGGTCGCGCTCACCGCATTCGAGAACTGGCGGATGAGAAAGGGAAGGGTGCGTGGCTTTGTCCGCTACTTGCTCGCCAGACACGTCGAGCGATCGTACGCGAAACGTTTCGACCGTATGTTGTATGTTGGTGAAGAGGATGGAAGGAACGTCGCTGCTGTCGCTCCTAACAAGGTGCGAACGGTTCCTCTTGGTACGAACATTCCTCACATCGAGCGACATATCGAGTTCGATGGTAGGGCGCTGACTGCGGTGTTTTGGGGGAACCTTCAGTTTGAGCCGAATGTAGACGCAATTCAATGTATTTCTAGGTTTCAGGAGCGCCTTCGAAGTCTGGATGTGGAGGTGCTAGTCGCGGGAGCAGCGACTCAAATTCCCTCGCTGATACAAGACAACGGCATACCGCATGCTATCAATTATCTGCGTCTTGAGGACATTCTCACACGAAACTGCGTAGCGTTTTTCCCAGTTCGGTTTGGTGCCGGCGTAATGAATAAGATCCTGGAGGCGGCCGCCATGGCTGTTCCTATCATCTGCCACCGTCGCTGCCTGCGGAATTTGAAAGGAATCGAGCAATGGGTCTACAGTTACACGAGGGAGTCCGAGATAATCCCCCTGTTTGGTCGAGTTCTCGACGCTCTACGATCTGGAGATGCGCAGCGGCGATCCGAGCAAGCTCGGCAATGGGTTAGGGCTCACAATAGTATCGGAATCGAAAGAGAGGCGCTCTTGTATGCGATTGGATAGACTATCTATTTATACCGAAATATTCCCGACCGGAAGATTTGTCGAATCGGGTGGATTTGTGCTAAATCTTGCCGAGGGATTCAATCGTGCTGGAACTAGTGTGAATGTCGAAGTTCTCGCTTCGGTATTATCGCTGGTGCGAAGGCGCGTACTTTGGTTTCCAAGAAACAGGATGGTGCGCGGAGTTCCTGTTCATTGGAGCTATTTCCTGAGCCGAGGAGTACCCTCTCTTTGGTCCCGTGGTCCGCGCGGAAGGTCCGAGATTTTCGATAGATTCTATTCTGCTGCTAAACGTAAATGGTCGGACCGTCGTGCGCAGTATTCGACATGTTTAGCATACTTTTCTTCAACTGGGATAGCGCTACTCGCCGCCCGGCCGGCGTCGACCATTTATGTGGAGTGCGGAGAGTCGGATCTCGAAGAGAGTCGCCAGAGAATCGGGCCTACGAGATTTGATGAAATACTACCTCGCGCTGCTGGTATTGTCGCGGTATCGCGGTACAATGCAGACTGGATTAGGGAGAGATACGGCGACCGGGTTCGCGTGATCCATCTACCCAACCCATACAACGAGGCATTCTTCTATTTCCGGCCTAAGTCTGTGGTTCGCGAGGAGCTTGGGATGGATGGAACAAAGATCTGTGTCGCATTTGCGGGACACTTTGTCGAAAGGAAGGGGCCGCTTCGCGTTGACGCTGCGCTTCAACAAACGAGTGCGTATGGAGTGTTTATGGGGTCTGGCCCTCAGGTGCCGAGATCAGGCCGCGTGTTGCGGGCATCGGCGGTGCCGAACCATGATCTCGGGAGATGGCTATCTGCGTGCGATATGCTCGTGCTACCTTCGTTGGCAGAGGGAATGGCGACGGTCATAGTCGAGGCTATGGCATGTGGATTGCCATTGGTTGTGTCGGATCGGTATTTTAACCGAAGCTTTTTGACGGAGGCCAATGCAGTGTTTGTAGATCCGCTCTCTGTGGATGATATCGCACGAGGAATAAGATATTTAGTCGACCGGCCCGATGTACGGGCCGCGATGAGCGCAGAGAACATAAGAAATTCAGAGAAATTTGGGCTATCGTACCGAATTGATCGAATGAGCGAGTTTATGAGTGTAAATCGACTCTGATAATTCTCGATCGGCTAGAGCGATAGTATTCCGTGTTACGTGGCTGAAAATATAAAGGGCTAGGCTTAATTGGTGCGCTGGGATTCGCCCGCTGTATTATGGATCGATAACATTGAGACTATTGGAATATTAAAATGGATGAAATGTACAGTAAGCAGAGGCGCGTCGCACTTGTTGTCGGGACGCGGCCGGAGTGTATTAAGATGGCTCCAGTGTGGCTCGCCTTGAGGCATTCGCGATCATTGTCGCCTATATTGGTATCGACAGGCCAGCACCGGCAGATGCTCGACCAGGCGTTCGGAGTGTTCGGGCTTAAGCCGGATATTGATCTCGGCCTCATGCAACAGGGGCAGACCTTGCCCGACCTCACGGCGCGCGTGCTCACCGCCATGACCACCGTGCTCAGGGAGCATCGGCCGGCCGCCGTGCTCGTCCAGGGCGACACCACCACCGTCTTGGGGACGGCGCTGGCTGCGTTCTATGAGCGTATTCCCATCGGCCACGTGGAGGCCGGACTTCGCACGTACGACTTCGAGGCGCCGTGGCCAGAGGAGATGAATCGTCGGCTCGCCGACCCGATCTCCCGCTGGTGCTTTGCGCCCACCGAATGGAGCGCCGCCAATCTCAAGGCGGAGCGCACTCCGGGGGCCAATATTCACGTCACTGGCAACACCGTCGTGGACGCCTTGCTCTGGGTCCGTGAAAAGCTAAAGCGTACGGGCCTGACCGCGGCGCAGGTCATCGAGCGTTGTCAGATCCCCGCCGACTTCGCCGCGCGGTACCTGAAGGATGGCCCCAATAACCAATCCCCAATAACCAGTAACGTCACCGGCGCTAGCCGGTGGGTACTCATTACCGGCCACCGGCGCGAGTCATTCGGCGGCGGGTTTGAGAACATCTGCCATGCCATCGGGCAGATCGCGGCCAAGTACCCGGATGTCGGCCTGCTGTATCCCGTGCACCTCAATCCAAATGTCCAGGAACCCGTCCGTCGGATTCTCGGTGGCAACCCTCGGGTCGCCCTGATCCCGCCGGTCGGCTACGAGGACTTCATCTGGCTGATGGATCGCTGCCACTTCGTGCTGAGTGATTCCGGCGGGGTGCAGGAAGAAGCGCCGAGCTTGGGCAAGCCGGTTCTGGTGATGCGCACCACTACCGAGCGACCTGAGGGCGTCGATGCGGGCACCTGTCGACTCGTCGGGACGTCGCCCGACGTAATCATGCGAGAGGCGAGCGCGCTGCTGGATGATGAGGCGGAGTACGCGCGACGCTCGCGTCTGAAGAACCCGTACGGCGATGGCACCGCAGCATACCGCATTGCCGAGATTCTGGCCAAAGACCTTTCCACCTAATCACCTATGAGCGCTGACCTTTGCGTCCTCGGACTCGGCTACATCGGCCTCCCCACGGCCTCCATTTTTGCCACTCGTGGCAAGAAGGTGGTGGGCGTCGATGTCGTGCCTCGTGTCGTCGAAACGATCAACCAGGGGAAGATCCACATCCAGGAGCCCGAACTCGACGTGCTCGTCCGGGCTGCGGTTCACAGTGGTAACCTGCGGGCGTCGCTCAAACCCGAGGCGGCGGCGACGTTCATCGTGGCGGTGCCGACGCCCTTCAAGGCGACCGAGACCAATCCGAAGGCGCCGGACCTTACCTATGTCGAGAGTGCCACGCGCTCGATCGCGCCTGTGTTGGCGCCGGGCAACCTGGTCATCCTCGAGTCCACCAGCCCCGTGGGAACGACAGAGGCCATGCGCGACTGGCTCTTTGACGAAGTGCAGAAGACGCGTCCGGACGAACTGCCGGCGCTGCGGGAGTCGGTCCTGTTCGCCCACTGTCCGGAGCGAATTCTCCCCGGCCAGATGCTGAAGGAACTCGTCTCCAATGATCGCATCAGCGGCGGACTGACGCCCGAGGCGGCGGAGAAAGCCCGCGACCTTTACCGCCTGTTCTGCACCGGTGAGATTTTCCTCACCAACGCCCGTACGGCGGAGATGTGCAAATTGACCGAGAATGCGTCGCGTGACGTCGGCATCGCCTTTGCGAACGAACTCTCGCTCATCTGCGACCGTCTCGATATCGACGTGTGGGAACTCATCCGGTTGGCGAACCGGCACCCGCGCGTGAAGATCCTGCAGCCCGGACCGGGTGTCGGCGGCCACTGCATCGCCGTGGATCCCTGGTTCATCGTGGACTCCGCGCCGGAGCTGGCTCGGCTCATTCGGACTGCCCGTGAGGTCAATGACGACAAACCGCATCGCGTCGTGGATCGCGTCAAGGCCTGCGCCGGCCGGTTCAAGCAGCCGGTCATCGCCTGCCTCGGTCTGGCGTTCAAGGCGGACATCGACGATCTCCGTGAGAGCCCGGCCGTCGATATCGTCGCCCATCTCGCCCAGCAGAAGGTCGGACGGATTCTGGCAGTGGAGCCCCACGTACGGGCGCTGCCGAAATCGCTGGAGGGCAAAGGCGTGGAGCTGACGCCGCTGGATACTGCCGTCAGCCAGGCCGATATCGTCCTCGTCTTGGTCAACCACCGTGAGTTCGTGCAGTTCAATCGCCGCAAGCTCGAGGGCAAGGCCGTGATCGATACACGCGGACTTTGGCGATAGAAAATAAATCGAATGGTGTAGATTGCCACGTGCGTATTTAGACTCAATGAGCGCAAATATTAGAGTGCTTCTGCTGATGAATCGCATAGCCTCGTATCGCGTGGCGTGCTATAATCTTATCGCAAAAAAAGTCGATTTAACCATTGGTTATACAGATAAAGATGACGATCCGAGGCAGGGTGATTATAATCGCATCTGTTTGCCTACTTGGAGGATTGGCCACTGGCGTATTCAAAAGCCAGGATTTAGATCGCTGTGTAAGCAGTATGATGTCGTCATTTTTGTTGGAGATCTTCATAGCGTGAATTACTGTCTTTTGCCCTGGATGGGTGGGCCGTTTAAAACAGCGGTCTGGTGTATGGGTATCCGGGCGTCATATACTAAAATATACGATATAAAGAGAAGGCATACGATTATTGATTGGGTGTATGGCCTAATGCTGAGAAAGTCCGATGCCTGTATTTTTTATATGAAGGAGCCCCTGAAATTTTGGGGTGATGCGATAGACTATAATAAGGTGTTCGTCGCTATAAATACAGTTCCGGTGTCGTATGTAGACCATTGCACTCCTAGGAAAAATGTGTTGTTTGTTGGAACGCTGTATAGAGGGAAGGGAATTGAACGTCTGTTGAATGTGTATAATCAAGTGCTGCTCGATGGACTGTTGCCTCCGCATCTCGATATTGTCGGCGACGGTGAGGAGCGCGAAGCGCTTGAGGGTAAAGTTAAAAATTCAGCCCTTTGCGATTATATAAGCTTTCACGGCGCAATATATGATGAAGATGTTCTCGGTCGATTGTTTGCTACGGCGATCGTCTGTGTTTCTCCGGGCCAGGCTGGACTCACTGTACTCAAATCAATGGGGTATGGAGTACCGTTTGTGACTTCTGAAGGTGCCATAACCGGCGGTGAGATATTAAATATTGTTCACGGATACAATGGCATGATTCTTTCAAACGACGAAGACTGGAGGCGGCTGGTCGTCCAGATTACTACCACCCCTGAGGTCTTTGGGGAGATGGGGAGGAGGGCTAGAGAGTACTACCTCAAAAGTGCTACCACTGAAAAGATGGCTAGCGGTGTACTTTCGGCCATTGAGTATACGTTGGTGGCGCATCCGTAGCACTAGTGCGAATTGGTGGTTAATCCGAAATATGGCTTCGCTGCCTCTGAGAGGCTAGCTTTGGAGAGTGATGACCGCTGGCTTGTTAGCCCACGTTCTTCCGCCTAATCGACAAACACTAAATGACTCGCTCAGTGATTCATCTGGCGCCATCGGTGGGACGTCCTTCGTTTGGACTCGGACCTCCGCCGTTGAATCTTGCTCGCTACCAGGCAGTAATGGGCCTGAATTCCGGAATCTATTCTGCGGACCGTCAGACGGAGCTTGACTGGGCGAGCGCGAATAGTGGGTGTCCGCGGGAGCAGTTGTCTGGGTTTCGGCAATTTGGGCCGGGAAACGTCGTCTTTTCTCCCGCTATGTCTCGAGCACTCTGGTCGGCTGAAAGGTGTGATTTGGTTCATCAGCATGGCACCTGGACATTGCAGGGGCTTTATGCGTCGATATGGGCGCGGCGATATCGGCGCCCTCTTGTTCTCGCGCCGCATGGCTCTTTTACTGATTGGGCACTTGCAAAGTCGCGCTTTAGAAAAAGGCTTGCTTGGAGGCTGTATCAGAGGTGGAACCTAATGTGCGCTTCGGCTGTTCACGCTGTATCGAGGTCGGAGATCCTTGAGACCCGTAGATTGGGGTATAAAGGTCCAATTGCCTATATACCAAATGGGATCTCGGCTGAGTGGATTGATAACCTTGCGGACGGCGATCGATTTCGTGCGGAGTTTCGCATTCCTGCTGCCGCCCGTATACTGCTTTTTTTGTCTCGGGTCAGCCCTAAGAAGGGCTTGGGCCTACTTATCGATGCATTGGAGCGAATTGATGAAATTCCCGTGAATTGGTGCCTGGTAATCGCTGGTCCTGATGAATTTGGATATGAAGCCGTGATCCGGTCCAGGGTGGCGGCCAGTAAAATCGCGGACCGGGTTCATTTTGTCGGGGGGCTCTTTGGCCAGCTAAAGAGAGATGCATTTCAGGCCGCGGACATATTTGTGCTACCAAGCTATAGTGAGGGCGCGCCGTTTGTTGTCTTGGAGGCTCTGGGGGCTGGATTGCCTGTGATAACGACGAAGGGTTCTCCGTGGTCGCGTCTTGTTACTGAGAAGTGTGGATGGTGGGTGGATATTGACGCTGCGTCTATGAAGAGTGCGTTAGTGTCAGCATTTGGGTCCGATACAACCCGACTGAGAGAGATGGGCGAGCGGGGGCGTGGGTTGGTCCGAGGTGAGTTTGCGTGGGAGGGGTTGGCCCGGCGATCCCTGGATCTCTATAACTGGCTGTGGGGTATCGGTGGCGTTCCTAGCTTTGTCGATAGAGGTGTGTGCTAATTTAATACCTAAGGATATGTTTCAAAATCGAAAGTTGCTGATCACTGGCGGTACCGGAAGCTTTGGAAATGCTGTATTGAGGCGTTTCGTGAGTACCGACATAGAAGAGATTCGCATATTTTCTCGTGATGAAAAGAAGCAGGATGATATGCGACGCCAATATGCGTCTACACGCGTTAAGTTTTATATTGGGGATGTTAGAAATATTGATAGCCTTCAGCAAGCGATGGCGGGGGTGGATTTTGTCTTTCACGCGGCGGCGCTGAAGCAGGTGCCGTCGTGCGAGTTCTATCCGATGGAGGCGGTGCGGACGAATGTGATGGGCACCGACAATATGCTGCAGGCCGCTTATGATAATGGGGTGAAGCGGGTCGTCGTGCTCAGTACGGACAAGGCTGCTTACCCGATCAACGCCATGGGCATCTCCAAGGCCATGATGGAGAAGGTCATGGTCGCGCGGTCGCGGGTGGCGGCGGAGCGGGGCCTGGTCTTCTGCGGGACCCGCTACGGCAATGTCATGGCGTCGCGCGGGTCGGTGATCCCGCTGTTCTTGGAACAGATCGAGCAGGGGAAGCCGCTCACGATCACCGAGCCCGAGATGACGCGCTTCATGATGACGCTCGCCGGCGCGGTGGACCTCGTGCTGTACGCGTTCGAGAATGCGAAGCCGGGTGACTTGTTCGTCCAAAAGGCTCCCGCCGCCACGATCGGCGTCCTGGCCGAGGCGATCAAGCGGCTGCTCAAGGCTGATAATCCGGTCAAGGTCATCGGCACGCGCCACGGTGAAAAGCAGTACGAGACATTGCTCACCCAGGAGGAGATGGCCCGATCCGAGGACTTGGGAGACTACTTCCGCGTTTCGTCCGACAACCGCGACCTGAACTACAATCTGTATTTCTCCCAGGGTTCGTCGAAGCCGGCCGAAGTCGAAAGCTACCACTCGCACAACACCCGCCGGCTGAACGTCGAACAGATGATGGATCTGCTGCTGGAGTTGGAAGAGATCCGGGACGCCATGCGCACGCGGGGGATTCCGGTTCCGGAGAAGTACCTGGCCCACGCCTAACCTGACGCCACCTAACACCATGACCACTCTCGTTACCGGCGCCGCGGGCTTCATCGGCCGGCATGTTGTCGAGGCGCTCGGACGCCAGAAGGACGCGCGCATCTTCGCCTACGACGTCAACTCCAGCGCTGAGGTCCTCGAGGAGGGGCTGCGCAGCGCCGACGTGATCGTGCATCTCGCCGGCGTCAATCGGCCGAAGGATCCGAAGGAGTTCGAGACCGGCAACACCGGCTTCACCGAGGAGATCTGCGCGAAACTGAAGGCGTTCGGACGCAAGCCGACGATCATCATGACGTCGTCCATCCAGGCCGCCCTCGATAATCCATACGGGGTCAGCAAGCTTAAGGCTGAGGAGGCGCTCGGGGCCTGGGCGAGAGAGTCCGGCGGTCGGGCGATCGTCTTCCGGCTCAAGAATGTCTTCGGCAAGTGGTGCCGGCCCAACTACAACTCCGTCACGGCGACGTTCTGTCACAACATCGCCCACGACCTGCCGATCAGCATCTCCGATCCCGCGCGGGTGCTGGAGTTGGTGTACATCGATGATGTCATCGCCGCCGTGCTTGGCGCGGCGTCAGAGACGAACAGCGGCGGCAAGCTGGAGTACCGCGAGGTGGAGACCTTCTATCGGGTCACCCTCGGTGACCTGGCCGCGAAGATTCAGTCGTTCCGCGAGTCGCGGCGGTCGCTGGTCCTGCCGTCGTTCGAAGAGGAGTTCACCCGACGGCTCTATGCCACGTACCTGAGTTACTTCGATGGTCCGCAATTCGGCTACGCGTTGGAGCAAAAGACCGATCCGCGCGGTTGCCTGGCGGAGTTCATGAAGTCGGCCCAGTTTGGCCAAATCTTCGTCTCCCGGACCAAGCCTGGCATCACCCGCGGCAATCACTACCATCACACCAAGACGGAGAAGTTCTTGGTGGTCGAAGGCGACGCCGTCATCCGCTTTCGGCATGTCGAGAACAACGAGGTGATCGAGCATCGGGTGAGCGGACACGAGTTCCGGGTCGTCGACATCCCGCCGGGGTACGTGCATTCGATCGAGAACGTGGGCACGACCGAACTCGTAACGCTCTTCTGGGCGAGCGAGATCTTCGATCCCCAGCGTCCCGACTGCTACTTCACAAACGTAATCCGCTGAGCCCCACGGCCAGTCTCTCCTCATGAAAGTAATGACCATTTTGGGCACGCGGCCGGAGATCATCCGGCTGTCGCGCGTGCTCGCCGCGCTGGACCGACATTTCGAGCACGTGCTCGTGCACACGGGCCAGAACTACGACTACGAACTGAACCAGGTCTTCTTCGAGGACATGGAGCTGCGGAAGCCGGACCACTTCCTCGATGCGGCCGGCGGCTCGGCGATGGAGACGGTCGGCAATATCATTGCGCGGACCGACGCCCTGCTCGGCACGGTCAACCCGGACGCGATTCTCGTCCTGGGTGACACCAACAGCTGCCTGGCCGCGTATCCGGCAAAACGCCGCAAGGTGCCGGTCTTCCACATGGAGGCCGGAAACCGGTGCTTCGACCAGCGCGTTCCCGAGGAGATCAATCGGAAGATTGTCGATCACATCTCCGACATGAACCTCTGCTACAGCGACATCTCGCGGGACTATCTCCTGCGCGAGGGGCTGCCGCCGGACCGGGTGATCAAGACGGGCAGCCCGATGTTCGAGGTACTGCAGCACTATCGTCCCAAGATCGACGCCTCCGATGTCCTGCAGCGGCTCAACCTCAAGGCCGGCGAGTTCTTCGTCGTGAGCTCGCACCGCGAGGAGAACGTGGATTCCCCGCGTCAGCTCGCCGGTCTCGCCGAGATCCTCAACGGATTGGCGACCGACTACGGCGCGCGCGTGATCATGTCCACGCACCCCCGGACGCGGAAGCGCTTCGACGCGGCTGGGATCAAGCTCGATCCCCGCGTCGAGCTGCTGAAGCCGCTGGGCTTCTCGGACTACGTGAAGCTGCAGCTGGAGGCGCGCGCGAGCCTGTCGGACAGCGGAACGATCACGGAGGAGTCCTCGATCCTGAACTTCCCCGCGCTGAATCTGCGCGAGGCGCACGAACGTCCGGAGGGCATGGAGGAGGCGAGCGTCATGATGGTCGGCATGTCGTACGCGGCCGTCCGCGACGGCCTGGCCATTCTCGCGAAGCAGCCCCGCGGGGAGAACCGCCTGCTCCGGATCGTCGGCGACTACTCCATGCCGAACGTCTCCGAGAAGGTTGCGCGTATCATCCTCAGCTATACGGCCTATGTGAACCGGGTGGTGTGGAAGAAGGCTGATCGTTGAGCGGCATCGTGGCTCGCGAACGCGTCATCTGGATTGTCTCGGAAGTCTTCTATCCGGAGGAGACGTCGACGGGGCACTACATGACCCGCATTGCAGCGGGTCTCTCGAAAACGTGCCGGGTCAAGGCCATCTGCGCACGACCAACATACAGCCGCCGCGGTACAAGGGTGCCAAGCCACGAGACTTGGCAGGGTATCGAGATATTCCGCTGCTGGTCTACCGCACTTAATAAAAACGTTCTTCCGCTTCGCCTCGTTAACCTCGTGACGGTGACGCTGGGCATCTTCGCCGTCGCTCTGCGCTGCTTCCGTCGCGGCGACGCAGTTCTTGTCGTAACAAACCCGCCTTCTTTGCCGTTCCTCGTCTACCTGGCTGCGCGAATGCGGGGTGCCCGGTGCGTGCTGCGGGTTGACGATCTCTACCCCGAGGCGATGATTATCGCAGGGTTGGTTCGCAACAAAGGCCTGACGGCACGGTTAGTAAATGCCGCGACTCGGTGGCTATATAGTCGCATGAGCGCCATCGTTGTGCTGGGTCGTGATATGGCACATCGGGTACATACGAAGGCCCATTTAGCGGCGAGTCGGGTGGTTGTTATCCCCAACTGGTCTGACTCTGACGAGGTGCGGCCGGCCCTTGGGGCAAGGAATGCTCTACTATTGGGCCTCGGATTGCAGACGAAGTTTGTGGTTGGGTATGCAGGAAATCTAGGTCCGCTCCAAGGTATTCCGTTCTTGGTAGACTGCGCTGAGCACCTGCGTGGCGATACAGAAGTCCAGTTCTTGTTTGTCGGTAGTGGCAAGATGGTGCCTTGGCTTAAGGAGCAAATTTCGGCCCGAGACCTCTCGAATATTACAGTGGTGGGGCAGCGCCCGCGCAGTGAGCAGAATGACTTTCTGAACGCTTGTGATGTTGGCCTTGTTTCGCTCGTGCCGGGAATGGCCGGGGTTGGGGTTCCTAGCCGATCGTATAACCTGCTTGCTGCAGGGAAGCCGATATTGGCCTGTGTCGAGACCGACTCAGAGATCGCACAGCTCATCGTTGACGAACGAGTCGGCTGGATTGTCGCGCCCGGCGACCACGGTGCGTTTCGGAAAGCCGTACTGGCCGCGAAAGCGGATCGTCCTTCCCTGATAGAAATGGGAAGACGGGCGCGTAGTGCGGCCGAAGGAAAGTATTCATTCGAAACGATCATTCGCCGTTACGAGCAGGTGTTGGTAGCTCCTCTCCCCAGTGGCAGCCGCTCCGAAGCCGGAGTGGTGTCGTCGTCCCTATGATGTCTGCGCGGATGTTGGTTACAGGCGCCAAGGGCTGGATCGGTCGGCATGTTGCGTTTGAGGCGGGCAAAGCCGGCCACTCGGTTACTGCACTCGATATGCCGCCGGCTGCCGCGGGCGCGTGGGCTGATTACCGGGTTGCGGATATCCAGAATGACTCCGTGCTCGCCTTGGCTGGTGACGTAGCCGTCCGCGGGGCTCGTGCGATCATCCACTGTGCAGGCTACGCGCACCGGCCGCGGGAGACGCCGGAAGAGGTGGCGCGGTTCGATGCGATTAACCGGCAGGGGACGGCGCGGGTGCTGGAGTTGGCGCGGCGGGCGGGGATTCCGCGCGTGGTGTATCTGAGTTCCATCGCGTTCTATGACTGGAGCTCTGGCGCGGAAATGGGGGAGGAGGACGCGCTGGCGACGCCGACGGCGTATGCCAAGTCCAAGCTCGATGGGGAGATGCTGTGCCGGGAGTCCGGACTCGACTGGCGCGTGGCGCGGCTGGGTACCGTCTTCGGCGCGGGGGATCGGGCCAATTTCTCCAAGCTCGCTGGTGCGATGGCCAAGCGTCGGTTCGTCGTCCCTGGCGCCGGCACCGCGCGGAAGAGTGTGCTGCCCGTGACGCTCGCCGCCGAGCTGCTGGTCGATCTCGCCCTGCGCGACGACGTGCCCGAGCGGCTCGTCAACCTGGCGCTGCCCGAAGCGCCGACGTTGGGCGAGATTTGTGGCGCATTCTCGCAGGCGTGCGGCTTCCCGGCGGCGCCGCGGGTGCCGTTGCCGATCCTCCGCGCCGCCGCGTTCGCCGGCGACATGATCGACCGCGTGAAACCAGGCTTCCCGCTTACGTCCGTGAACGTCCGCAAGCTCACCCAGTCCACCGTCGTGAAGACCGAGCGCATGCAGCGCGTCTGGCCCAACCGCCAATGGCCGACCTTCGCCGAGGCGCTGGCCCCCGCGGCAGAGTATTACCGCAGCCTGTGAGGCTGCGGCGTCGCGATCTGCGCGCCGCTAGAAATCCTGAAATTGGGCGCGTGCCGCGCGGAAAAGCTGGAATCCTGAAATGCTGAAATGGGGCGCCATGGTAGGCGCAGAAATCTAAAAATGCTGAAAAGCTGAAATTACGGAATGAAGACCACGCTATATAGATTCCGAGGTATAAATTTCAGAGTTTCAGCATTTCAGAGTTTCAGCTTTTCCCGCCGCGTGCTTCGCGGCCCCGGTTTCAGAATTTCCCGCCGCGTGTCCGATTTCAGCATTTCAGGATTTCAGCGTTTCAGCATTTCTCCCGCGGAGGCTCATTCATGAGCGGCCCGCGTCTGATTCCCGGCGGTTTGCACCGCGACGCCCGTGGCGAGGTGCGGTTCGTCAATGACTTCGGCCTCGAGGGCGTGGACCGCTTCTACGCCGTGTCGCCCGCGACGGTCGGCGAGGTCCGCGGGTGGGTTGGACACCTCCGCGAGGCCAAGTGGTTCTTCGTCACCCGCGGCGTCATCGAAGTCGGCGTCGTCCGCCCCAAGGTCTGGGGCCAGGTGTCGGCCAATGACGAGATCCAGCGCTTCCGGCTCGATGCCGATCACCCCGCCATCCTCGAGGTCCCGCCGGGGCACTATACGGGGAGCGTGGCGAGGACGGGTGGGGCCATTCTGCTGGTGTTTTCAACTGGTAAGATGGCCGATGCCAAAACCGATGATTTTAGGATGCCGTCCGTTGCATGGGAAATTTCGGAGTAGACTCTCATTACTACATAAATATCTGATATATGATCTACCTGCTCGGAGGTTCCGGATACGTCGGCCAGGCCTACCAAGCGCTCCTGCAGCGCAAGGGCATCCCCTTTCGCAATCTCCGTCGCGCGGAGCTTGATTACACCCAGCGCGCCACGCTGGTGGAGGCGCTGCGCCGAGACCGGCCGGAGTTCCTGATCAATGCCGCCGGCTACACGGGCAAACCCAACGTCGACGCCTGCGAGCTGCACAAGGCCGAGTGCCTGTTCGGCAACGCCGTCCTCCCGGGCACGATCGCCGAAGCCTGCGCCGAAGCGGGCGTGCCGTGGGGCCATGTTTCCTCCGGCTGCATCTACAGCGGCGCACGGCCCGACGGCTCCGGGTTCACCGAGGAGGACACGCCCAACTTCACCTTCCGCACCAACCACTGCTCCTTCTATAGCGGCACCAAAGCGCTCGGGGAGGAGGTCCTGGCGGGCAAGCCGCAGGTGTACGTCTGGCGGCTGCGGATCCCGTTCAACAATATCGACAATCCGCGCAACTACCTGACGAAGCTCCTGCGCTACCCGAAGCTGCTCGAGGCCACCAATTCGATCTCGCAGCTCGAGGAGTTCGTCGCCGCCACCTTTGCCTGCTGGGAGAAGCGCATTCCGTTCGGCACGTACAACGTGACCAACCCCGGCGCCATCACCACGCACGAGGTGGTCGAGCTGATCCGCCAAAGCGGCGTCAGCCGGAAGGACTTCGTCTTCTTCAAGAGCGAGGACGAATTCATGCACGTCGCCGCGAAGACCCCGCGTTCCAACTGCGTGATGGACTCCACCAAGCTCGCCCGCACCGGCATCTCCCTCACCCCCGTCCGCGAAGCCGTCTCCGCCGCCCTTCGCAACTGGAAGGCGGACGCGGTTGTTTGATGTACTAAGGTTTAGGGTCAAAAGTTCTGAGAAAATACGGCTCAGACCTAGATATTGAACTCACGGCTTTTCTGCAGTTTCCGGCGGCACGGGACCTTACTCCTTACACGTTAACCCCTATACAGTATGCAGATTCTCGTCACCGGCGGCTGTGGGTTTATTGGGTCGAATTTCATTCGTCAGCGGTTGCTCGAGCGCGGGTCCGCGGTCACGCGGATCGTCAACCTCGATGCGCTGACGTACGCCGGCAACCCCGCCAACCTGGCGGATCTCGCGTCGGATCCGCGGTACGTCTTCGCCCACGGCAGCATCGGCGACACCGAGCTCGTCAGCCGGCTCCTCGCCGAGCACCAAATCGATGCCGTCGTGAACTTCGCCGCCGAGTCGCACGTCGACCGCTCGATCGATTCCCCCGAGCCGTTCGTCCAGACCAACGTCGTCGGCACGCTGCGGCTCCTGAACGCCACGCGGCTCTACTGGGCCAAGCTGCCCACCGCGAAGAAGGACGCCTTCCGCTTCCTGCACGTCTCGACCGACGAGGTTTACGGCACGCTCGGGCCCAAGGATCCGGCGTTTACCGAGGAGACGCCCTTCGCGCCCAACTCGCCGTACGCGGCGTCCAAGGCCGCCAGCGATCACCTGGTTCGCTCGTACCAGCACACGTTTCACCTGCCGACGCTGACGACGAACTGCTCGAACAACTACGGGCCGTACCACTTTCCCGAGAAGCTGATCCCGCTGATGATCCTCAACGCCCTCGAGGGCAAACCGCTGCCGGTGTACGGTGACGGCCAGCAGATCCGGGACTGGCTCTACGTCGAGGACCACGCGGCCGCCATCTGGCTCGTGCTGCGCCAAGGTCGCGTCGGCGAGACCTACAACATCGGCGGGCTCAACGAGCAGCCGAATCTCGAAATCGTGCAGCGGATCTGCGCGCTGCTCGACCGCAAATCCCCGCGCGCCGACGGCCGCAGCTACACCACGCAGATCACGCATGTGGCCGACCGGCCCGGCCACGACCGTCGCTACTCGATCGACTGCACGAAACTCCAGCGCGAGCTCGGTTGGGCCCCGAAGGAATCCTTCGCGACGGGCATCGAGAAGACCGTCGACTGGTACCTGAATCACCGCGCTTGGGCGGCCGACATCACCTCGAAGAAGTACGCCCGAGAGCGCCTTGGCGTCGCCTGATGGCCGGCGCCGACGCGCGGTGAGGCGCGGTGGTGCGGTGATGTGTAAGGAGTAAGGTCTAAAGTGTAGGGTTCGGACCGCGATCGACGGAGAAGTAAGGGCGTTCAGGTTCGCATCCCCCCGCATGGCATACCGGTCGTTTGAGGAGCTGGAGGTTTGGCAGTTGGCCAGAAAGCTGGCACCGGACGTGTATCGCGAATTGGCAGCGTGCCGCGATTTCGGGTTCCGAGACCACCCTGCGACCGCCGGCTTGGCTCGGACCTTACACATTACACCTTAAGCCTTACCCATTCCGCGACCCTCAAGCCTTCGTCATGCGCTCCGATCCCGCGATCACCCCTCAGCCCCAATCGCTGCCTGCCGCCCCGCGTCGCGGAATCATCCTCGCCGGCGGTTCGGGCACGCGGCTGTACCCGCTGACGATCGCCGTCAGCAAGCAGCTGATGCCGGTGTACGATAAACCGATGGTGTACTACCCGCTGTCCGTGCTGATGCTCGCCGGCATCCGCGAGGTGCTCGTGATCTCCACGCCGCAGGACCTGCCGCTGTTCGAGCGGCTGCTCGGCACCGGCGAGAATCTCGGCCTCAAGCTGAGCTACGCCGCGCAACCCAAGCCTGAGGGACTCGCCCAGGCATTCCACATCGCTGAGGAGGTGGGCTTCCTTAAGAAAGAGCCCGCAGCGCTCGTGCTGGGTGACAATCTCTTCTACGGCCACGACCTCGTTAAGTCGCTCGGCCACGCAGCCGGACGGCAGGAAGGCGCGACGATCTTCGGTTACCACGTTGCCGACCCCAAGAGCTACGGCGTCGTCGAGTTCGCGCCGGACGGCCGCGTGCTCTCGCTGGAGGAAAAGCCGGCGCAACCGAAATCCAACTACGCGATCCCCGGCATCTATTTCTACGACCGTGACGTCGTGGCGTTCTCCCGCCGGCTGCAGCCCTCGAAGCGCGGCGAGCTCGAGATCACCGACCTCAACCGGCTCTACCTCGAGGCCGGCCGGCTACACGTCGAGATCCTCGGGCGCGGCACCGCGTGGCTCGACACCGGGACGCACGAGTCGCTGCTCGATGCAGGCCAGTTTGTGAGCGTCATCGAGAGCCGTCAGGGCCTGAAGATCGCCTGCCTCGAGGAGATCGCCTGGCGCCAGGGCTGGATCGATCGCGCCGCGCTCGAGGCGAACATCGCCCGCCTCGGCAAATCCAGCTACGGCGGCTACCTCCGTCGCATCGCCGAGGAGGAAGAGTGAATAGCGGCGGCGTACCCCTCTGCCAGATGGTATTTAGCCTACATTCGATAGCCGCATCGGTCATCGGCGTGTGCGCGCTTTCTACATATCTACTACTCTTTCCATGTCGTGCCGTCCTCCGCGGATGGGGAATCGTCGACAAGCCAAACGCTCGGTCGAGTCACACCGTGCCGACCGTCCGCGGCGGGGGTGTTGCGATCGTGGCCGTCGTTTCCGTCGTCATGGCGTGGCTGTGGTTTCGGGCCGAGCCGATCGTGCCAGGATTGATGACGGGCGAGGCTCAGAATGCCGGTGCTCAAGGATCTGACCACTTGCCTGCGGTGGCCGCCGCGCGGCTGCTGCCCCTGCTGGCTTTAGTGGTTGTCCTCGCGATCGTGTCGTTCATCGACGACCTCCGCGGACTGCCCGCCCGACTGCGGTTTGGCGTCCATGGCGCCACCGCCCTGATCGCCGTCTCCCTCTTAACGCATAACCTCGAACCGATAACCGTCGGCAGACTGGCCTTCGGCCTGGTGGCGACTGTCTGGGTCGCCGGGTACACGAACGCGTTCAACTTCATGGACGGCATCAACGGCATCGCCGGGATGCAGGGGCTGGTCACTGGGCTCGGCACGGCTGCCGTCGCGGTCGCCGCCGGGGTGCCGCCCGCACACCCCGCCGTGTTGCTGGCGCTCGCTGCGGCGGGTGCGTGTCTGGGCTTCCTGCCGCACAATTTTCCGCGGGCGCGGGTGTTCATGGGCGACGTCTCCAGCGCCGCACTCGGCTTCCTGCTTGCCGCGCTGGCGGTGTGGATCGCCTGGCTCACCTCGCCCTGGATGCTCTTCTGGCTCGGACTGCTCCACGCGAACTTCGTTCTCGATACGGGAGTGACGCTCGTCCGCCGCGCCCTGCGCGGGGACAAACTCAGCGAGGCGCATCGCGAGCACTTCTACCAGCGGCTGATCCGCGCCGGGTACAGTCACCCCCGCGTCACGCTCCTCGAAGCCGCCCTCCAGGTCGTCACCGGCCTGGCCCTCTGGCTCGGCACCCCGGCGTCCCTCAGCGCCAAGCTCGTCATCGCCGCCGCCGTGGTCGTGCTCTGGGGCGCGTTCTTCGGGTATGCGGAGTCTGTATTCCGCCGCGTGAATGCGGCGCCGGCGGCGTAGGCCGCCGGGTTGGGTTATCGGATACCGGTTATTGGTTATCCGGGCAGTTTTCGCTGCGCGCAGTTTTCGCTCCGCGAAAACTGAGGTGGGGGAGGCCACCGGCGCAGCGCGCCGGTAGATAGGTAGAATACAATCGCGGTCCACCGCCGTGAAGGGGCGCAGCCTGTCGGCGCCCGGAGGCGCCGAGTGTAAGCGTTCAACTTGGGCGTGGTGACGGGGCGATTCGTACCGGCTAGACTCGGGGGATGG